>NZ_QTPQ01000007.1:0-198557 GCF_003853425.1 Burkholderia sp. Bp9140 | reverse complement strand
GCCGGGTGTGTGTCCCCAACGCGGCTGGTTTTAAAAACTTTGTCGGCGCGGCCCCGGGCGTATAATTGGCCTCCCCCCCACCCCATGTTTTCCCCCCCCCCCCACCCCGGGGGGGGGGGGGCGGGGCGGCGTTCGGAACGCCGCGCCCGCCGCAGGCTTACACGAGGCCCGTCGTGTAGTACACGGCGATCACGAAGAACACCGCGAGCGTCTTGATCACGGTGACCGCGAAGATGTCGCGATACGACTCGCGGTGCGTGAGGCCCGTAACCGCGAGCAGCGTGATGACCGCGCCGTTGTGCGGCAGCGTGTCCATGCCGCCGCTGGCCATCGCGACGACCCGGTGCAGGACGTCCATCGGAATGTTGGCTGCCTGCGCGCCCTTGATGAACAGGTCCGACATCGCGGCGAGCGCGATGCTCATGCCGCCCGACGCCGAACCGGTGATGCCGGCCAGCGAGCTCACCGACACGGCTGCGTTCACGAGCGGGTTCGGAATGCTCTTCAGCGCGTCGCTGACGACGAGGAAGCCCGGCAGCGCCGCGATCACGCCGCCGAAACCGTATTCCGACGCCGTATTCATCGCGGCGAGCAGCGCGCCGCCGACCGCGGCCTTCGAACCGGCCGCGAAGCGGTCGCTGACGCGCTTGAACGCGGTCAGGACGACCAGCACGATGCCGAGCAGCAGCGCGGCCTCGACCGACCAGATCGCGACGACGGTCTTGATCGACGTCGTGACCGGCGTGTGCACGCCGGGCAGCACGTCCGGCGCGACCGTGTACGACGCGGTGCCGTACCACTGCGGGACCAGCTTCGTGAACGTGAAGTTCGACGCGCCGACGAGGAGCAGCGGCAGGATCGCGAGCGCCGGATTCGGCAGTGCCGTCGCTTCGACACGCTCCGGCTCGTTGACGAGCGACGTGCCGTAGCCTTCGCCCTTCGCCATCGCCGAACGGCGGCGCCATTCCAGATACGCGAGGCCGACCACGATGATGAACAGCGAGCCGATCGTGCCGAGCGCGGGTGCGGCCCAGGCGGTCGTCTTGAAGAACGTGGTCGGGATGATGTTCTGGATCTGCGGCGTGCCGGGCAGCGAATCCATCGTGAACGAGAACGCGCCGAGCGCGATCGCGCCGGGCATCAGCCGCTTCGGAATGTTGCTCTGGCGGTAGAGTTCGGCTGCGAACGGATACACCGCGAACACCACGACGAACAGCGACACGCCGCCATAGGTGAGCAGCGCGCACACCGCGACGATCACCGCATTCGCACGCGAGCGGCCGATGTAGCGGATCGCCGCATGGACGATCGACTCGGAGAACCCGGACAGTTCGATCACCTTGCCGAACACGGCGCCGAGCATGAATACCGGGAAATACAGTTTGACGAAGCCGACCATCTTCTCCATGAAGATGCCGGAGAAAACCGGTGCGACGGCGGCGGGTTCGATCAGCAGGACGGCGCCGAGCGCGGCGATTGGCGCGAACAGGATCACGCTGTAGCCGCGATACGCGGCGAACATCAGGAACGCCAGCGCGGCGAGGACGATCACGAAAGACAAGGGAGTCTCCTAATTGCTTGGAATGGCTTTGGTTGTTGTTCGATCGCGGAACGCGCCGCGGACCGGCTCGGGTTCCTGCAGGTTTCGTGCCATCGGCCGCATTGCACCGCCGGACATGGGTCCGGCGCAGGCCGGCGGGCCCGCGCCGGCCAATGTCTGAAGATTCTACATAAATCGTCTCCATCCGGAGACGATTCGGTCGCGATGACAGCCCGCTGAATCGGGCAGGGCTTTCCCGGACAAGGCGTTTCGGCATGTCTCTGAAGTGAGATACTTCGTCTCGTTCCGGAGACATCCGGCCAAGCATACGCGGAGACGACGACACGATGATGAACGACTGGGCCCGCCTGCCCGTCAATTACGGCGACGTGCTGCGGCGCGCCGCCGAGTCGCTGTTTCGTACCTTCGAGGATTCGAGTGCGGGCACGGTGGTGGTCGATCGCGACGCGCGCGTCGTGTGGATGAACGAGCGTTATGCGGCGCGCTTCGGGTTCGCCGATCCGCAGCAGGCGATCGGCCTCGATTGCGAGACCGTGATTCCGAACAGCCTGATGCGCGAGGTCGTGTCGACCGGCCAGCCGATCCTCCTCGACATCATGGAGACGGGCCGCGAGCCGCTCGTCGTCACGCGCCTGCCGTTGAAGAACGAAGCGGGCGAGACGGTCGGCGCGATCGGCTTCGCGCTGTTCGATCAGTTGAAGACGCTCACGCCGATCTTTTCCCGCTACGCGCAGCTTCAGCAGCAACTGATCGCAACGCAGCGTTCGCTCGCGCAGGCGCGCCGTGCGAAATACACGTTCGCGAGCTTCGTCGGCACGAGCGCCGCGAGCCTCGAAACCAAGCGGCAGGCGCGGCGCGCCGCGCAGGTCGATTCGCCGGTGCTGCTGCTCGGCGAGACGGGCACCGGCAAGGAACTGCTCGCGCATGCGATCCACGCGGCGTCGGCGCGCGCGCTCCAGCCGCTCGTGACCGTCAACGTCGCCGCGATTCCCGATACGCTGCTCGAAACCGAATTCTTCGGCGCGGCGCCGGGTGCGTATACCGGTGCCGACCGCAAGGGACGCGTCGGCAAGTTCGAGCTGGCCGACCGCGGCACGCTGTTTCTCGACGAGATCGGCGACATGCCGCTGCCGCTGCAGGGCAAGCTGCTGCGCGTGCTGCAGGACAAGGAGTTCGAACCGGTCGGCTCGAACCGGATCGTGCGCGCGGATGTGCGGATCATCGCCGCGACGTCGGCCGACCTGCCCGCGCTCGTCGAGGCCGGCCGCTTTCGCGCGGATCTCTACTACCGGCTCAACGTGCTGACGATTCACGCGCCGCCGTTGCGCGAGCGCGCGTCCGACATCGCGGCGCTGGTCTACGCGACGCTCGAGGAACTGGCCGCGCAGCACGGGCGCGCCGCGCACTGCGAGCTGACGGACGACGCGCTGCGGATGCTGTGCGCGTACCCGTGGCCGGGCAACGTACGCGAGCTGCGCAACACGCTCGAGCGTGCGCTGATGCTGTCGGATCGCTCGGTGATCGATGCGGGTGCGCTCGCGCCATTCCTCGGGCCGGTGCGCGCGGCGCCCGACAGCGTGCCGGCGGGCACGCGGGTTGCGCCGTCGCCGGTCGGCCGGGACGCGGGCCACACACCTGGTGCGCCCGGTGCGCCGGTCGTTTCGTATACCGATGCATTGGCTGCGTGGGAGCGCCAGTTCCTGATCGATGCGCTTGCGGCTTGCGACGGCAAGGTGGTGGAGGCGGCCGCGCGCATCGGCATCGGTCGGGCGACGCTCTACAAGAAACTGGCGGCGCTGGGGATCGACCGGTAGCACGCGGCGGCTAAAGCGCCCGGGCATGAGGAACGGCACCGGAGACGTGCCCGACAGGAGGCAACGATGAAGCGAATCGGCGGCGCCGGATGGCTGGCCGTACTGGTGGCGACATCCTCGTTCGCGCAGGCGGGTGACGCGGACGCGCCCGCGGTACGGCGCAACTGGTACAACGATCCGTTCGTCGCGCTGTCGCAGGGCTTCGCCGAATGCCCGCTGCCGCTCGGCCCGTGGATGACGCGCGCCGAAATGGAAGACGACGCGCACTACCGCGTCGAGCGCGGGACCACCTGCTGGCTCGCCCACCGCTGCACGAAACCGAACTCCTATATGTATGACGCGCCGATCGCCGAGGCGGCGAAAGCGCATTTCGCGGGCACCGATCGTCTGCAGCGCACGAGCCTGTGGATCACAGTGCAGCGGCGCTTCATCTATGTCGAAGGGTGTGCCGATCCGGCATTCGATCGGCAGGCGCTGGAGCGCGAACTCGGTGCGTTGCCCGACGTCGAGCGGGTGTTCGTTCGCATCACCGACGATCCGCACCGCGCCGTGCCGTACAGGACGCGCGGACGGCCCGACCGGACACCGGACTGAACGCGGGAGGACAGTGCATGGCATACTCGCGACATCCAAAAATAGGTTGACGGAAAGAATAATGAAACACATGCTTGCGTCGGTCTGTCGGTGGCCGCGGACGCATTGGCGTCGGGCCGGATTGTTGGCCCTGGTTGCGGGGCTCGGCGGGTGCGGCGGCGGGGCGCCTCTGTTCACTTCTGACGGGCGCCCGACTACGCAGGTGCAGTGCACCGGCAGCGACTGGAGCAATTGCACGGACAACGCCCGAGCCATCTGCAACGGGGAATTCGACGTCCTCCAGCAATCGACCGATGACGCCGTGCGAAATCTTCTCTTCGCATGCAAGAAGAAAAGCGGTTATTGATCCCGACATGACCGGCCAAGGGGACCATAATCGGGTGAAGCGCTTTTCTATTCGCTTGGAGTCGGCTATTTTTCATGAATAACACTCACGGAGTCCCATCCATATGGCGACCTACAGGCAACTGACAGCGCAGCTCGAAAGACTTCAGCAAAAGATCGACAAGGAACGCGAAAAGGCGATTGCCGATGCGATTGCCGCCATTCGGGCGAAAATCGAGGAATTCGACATTACGGCGGAGGAGCTCGGTTTCCGTCCGGTGGGCACCGCCGCTGCCGCGAAGCCGAAGCGTCCGTTGCCGCCGAAGTACCTGAACCCGAAGACGGGCGAAACGTGGAGCGGCCGCGGGCGGGCGCCGGCGTGGCTCGGCAAGAACCGCGCGCGTTTCCTGATCAAGGACTGACTCCCGAAAATCCTCACCTTTCGTGCGCTGACTGACGGTGCGAACGGCCATGCGGCCGTCGCACCGTTTTGTTTTTGGACAGCCGCGGCGCGATTCGGAACCGCGCGTTGAACCCCAATGCCACGCGATTAACGAATACCGTTTTGCGAATTCGCTGCGATTCGACCGGCTACCGCCGCGAATTCCGGTAAACAACCCCGCAATTGCGTGGCACGTGCGCATTGGCATGCTCGATCTTCGCGGTGCTGACGTACCGCCGGTTGCCATCACCTCTCGCGCATTCACGCGCTGCATCGTGCAATTCCCGAACTTGCTCACCATGGCTCCTGTAAATCCTCACCTTTGACGCGGCGACCGGATGACCGCATCGTGTCGCCTTCGCCCGTTGCGTCGTGCGAATGCGTCGGTTACCGGCCCATGTTGCGGGCATTGATGCGCGTCGCACAGTCAGCCGTTCGGCATATAGGCAGCCGCATCGGGTTCGCCTATGCTTGGAGTTCGCGTCGACCGGCGCACGGCCATCTGGCCCGCGTGCCGGTCGGATCGTCTTTCGTTACCGTATGGAGCCGATGTGACCGTCCGCCATCTCGATGCGTTGTTCCAGCCCAGGTCCGTTGCGGTCGTCGGTGCATCGACGCGCGCGGGCAGTATCGGTGCGATGGTGTGGGCGCGCGTGCTCGACGGCGCGTTCGACGGGCCCGTGTGGCCCGTCAATCCGAAGTATCGCGAGCTGAACGGGCACGCGGTCGTGGCCGATGTCGACCGGCTTACCGCGCCGCCGTCGGTCGCCGTGATCTGCACGCCGCCTGCCACGTGGGCCGGCATCGTGCGCAAGCTCGGCGAACTCGGCACGCGCGTCGCGGTGATCGTCGGCGAGGCGCGCACCGACGCCGATCGCGCCGCGCTCGATCGCACGCTCAAGGCCGCGAAGCCGTTCGTGCTGCGTATCGTCGGGCCCGGCAGTCTCGGCGTGCTGTCGCCCGCGCGGCATGCGCATTTCGGCGCACCGGCCTATACGGCGCGATCGGGCGGCGTCGCCTGGGTGTCGCAATCGAACGCGCTGACGAACGCGGTACTGGGCTGGGCCGATGCGCGAGGCCTCGGCTTTTCGCACGTCGTCGCGCTGGGCGGCGAGGCCGACGTCGATGCGGGCGATGTCCTCGACTACCTCGCCAGCGATCCCGGCACGCGCGCGATCCTGCTCGAGCTCGACACCGTATGCGCCGCGCGCAAGTTCATGTCGGCAGCGCGTGCGGCGGCGCGCAACAAGCCGGTGCTCGCGTTGCGCACCGGGCGCGCCGATCCCGGCGACGCGCTTTACACGGCGGCGTTCCAGCGTGCGGGGATGGTGCGTGTCGATGCGCTCGACGATCTGCTCGACGAGATCGAGACGCTCGGCGTCGGGCGCGTCACCGCGCGGGGCGCGGCGACGCTCGTGACGAGCGACGCAGGCGTCGCGAAGCTCGCGGTCGATGCGGTCGCGGAGGTGCGCGATGTGCTGGCCGACTGGCCGGCGGCGGCAACGTCGGCGGTAGCAGCCGCGCTGCCGCATCTCGCCGGGCCCGGCAATCCGCTGACGCTCGGCGACGATGCGCGTCCCGAGCATTTCGGCGCTGCCATCAAGGCGCTCGCGCCGTTCCCGCAAACGGGCACGCTGTTCGTCGTGCATTCGACGTCCCACAGCGCGCCGGCCGATGCGGTCGCGCGTACATTGATCGAATCGCGACAGTACGCCTACCGCGGCATCCTCGCGTGCTTCTTCGGCGCGGTCGACGCGGCGACGCGCGACGCACTGCACGCGAACGGCATCCCGGTGTACACCACCCCGCAGCGGCTTGCGCGCGCATACGCACGGCTGGTCGACTACAACCTCGGGCGGCAGTTGCTGATGCAGACGCCCGAGGGCACGCCGCCGCAGCCGGCGGAGTGTGTTGCCTCCGCACAGGCCGAGGCCCGCCGGATGGTCGAGGCCGGCAACCATGAACTGGCCGGCGAAGCG
This sequence comes from Burkholderia sp. Bp9140, assembly GCF_003853425.1. Lineage (NCBI taxonomy): Bacteria > Pseudomonadati > Pseudomonadota > Betaproteobacteria > Burkholderiales > Burkholderiaceae > Burkholderia > Burkholderia sp. Bp9140. The sequence continues at coordinate 191,843 of NZ_QTPQ01000007.1, read as the reverse complement.
GCGTTGCGCTGGCTCTCTCACTTCGGCCTGCACGGCGAGCAGGCTGATGGGTCGGCCGGCGCCAGAGTCGTCGACGTCACGGTCGACATGTACGACGATTCGAACTTCGGCCCGGTGTTCCGCTATGCCGTGCCGTCGGCGGACGGCGTATCGGCACCGTTCGTCGTGTACGGGCTGCCGCCGCTGAATACGGTGCTCGCCCGCGCGGTGATGGAGCGTTCGCCATACGCGCGCCGTGCGCCCGTCGAACCCACGCTCGATGCGCTGACGGCGCTGTCGCAAGTCGTTTGCGACGTGCGCGAAGTCGTCGCGATGTCGATCACGCTGCGCGTGCTGTCCGACCGTGCATACGTCATCGCGCCGCGCCTCACGCTGGCGGCCGGGCGCAGCCGGCTCGCGATCATGCCGTATCCGCGTCATCTCGAGCAGACGCTCGAATGGCGCGGCGAGACCGTGACGATCCGCCCGATCCGTCCGGAAGACGAAGAGGCACACAACGAACTGCTTGGCGCAATGACGCCGGACGATCTGCGGATGCGATTCTTCGGCGCGGTGCGCAGCTTCGATCATTCGCAAGTCGCGCGCATGACGCAGATCGACTACGACCGTGAGATGGCCTTCATCGTGTCGTTCACCGACGTGTCGGGCCGCTCGCACACGCTCGCGGTGGCACGTGCGGTCGCCGATCCCGACAACGAGACGGCGGAGTTCGCGATTGCCGTGCGGCCCGATCAGAAGGGCAAGGGGCTCGGGCGGCTGATGATGACCCGCATCGTCGACTACGCGCGATCGCGCGGCACCGCATGGATGATCGGCGAGGCGCTGCGCGAGAACACCGCGATGATTGCGCTGGCGAAGTCGTGCGGTTTCGCGGTATCGACGACGGAGGAACCCGGCGTGGTGGGGTTCAGGATGAAGCTGCAACCGTAGTCGCCATGGTGGGGCGCTCGGACGTGCGGCGGTATCGTGCGCTGCCGATACGGAACGCACGATGTCGGTGGCGTACAGTCGCGGTCGTGCGGCCGCGTCATAGTTTGGAATGCAGATCATTCGGCTTGTTCGGCCGAATCCGCGCATCGGTACAACGCTCGCTCCGTGACCGGCGGGGAAAGGCGAACGCGTCGAGTCACCGCATCCGCGACAGGCGCGTGACGTGCGCCGATGAACCCCGCGTACCGCCGGTTTCGGCGGCATATTCAAGCGCACTGACGCCTGCATGTCGCACCCGCGGCAACGGAAATGGAACAAGGGTAAGGTTTTTCGGGAGCCGCGAGTGAGCTTTTCCGGGAGCGTCTGGGTGAGCCGATACGGGAGCCCTCGGTGAGCCTTCCCGGGAGCCACCGGTGAGCCCTTGCGGGAAACCCCGGTGAGCCTTTCCGGGAAAGGGCGGTGAGCGTCTGCGGGAGGCGTCGGTGAGGACGTTCGGGAGGGGCAGGTGAGCGTCTCCGGGAGCTTCGGGTGAGCTTTTACGGGATGCCCGGGTGAGCGCTTACGGGAGGCTTTGGTGAGATTTTTCGGGAGCCTGCAGACGCAATGCTCCGGCAGGCACGGCGCCGGCTTTTGCCGGCGTTCGTGCCGGTGCGGGTACGCATGAATCGTGCCCGCGACAGCGTTTACGCGGCGAGTTTCGACGCCGCGTCGTTCACCTGGTCACGCGAAATCGCGAGTTCCTCGAGGTGCGTTTCCGCATAGACGCCGCCGGTTTCGCGCTCGAGGCGGGCGATCGTCAGTGCGCAACGCGCGGTGTCCTTCGGCATCGCGATGAAGCGCTTCACCGATTCGCCGGACGTAAATGCGTCGAACAGCGCGCCGCGCACGTCGTCCGGAAGCGTCTTGGTCCATTGGTACGGCTTGCCGTTGAACGTGATCGACGGCGGCAGCGTGCGTTCCTTCTTGGTGGCCGTGATGAGGCCGTAGGTGCGCGCGGCGTCGCCGATCTGCTCGGGCGAGAAGAGTTCGTCGGGCGTGATGTCGAACTGCTCGATGTAGTTCTCGATCGCCAGCATCGCGGCGGCACGATCGTCGCGCTTTTTCTGCGCGCGCGCGACGATGTCGCGCAGCTCGTCCGCTTCCTCGGGCGTGATCGTGAAGCTTGCCTGCTTCTGCTGAAGTTCGGAGAAACGCTGGAATTCTTGATCGTTCAGAAGTTTGGCCATGACATCCATCGGACACGACGGCCGCGACAACCGGCCATCGTAGATTTTGAGAGGGCCGCTATTCTAGCGTAGCGCCGGGCGCGCGGCGCTCGCAGGTTCGGCGATGGTCTGCGCAACGCCGGTGCGAGCGTCGGCGACACCGCGGTGCATTGCAACCCGCAGTGTTGTCGCCGCACGCTCCCGTGTGCCTGCCCGACTCGCCGGCCGGGTGACCGAAGGCCTGCCGCGCCCGAACGACCGACTGCCGCCCGCCTTCAGTCCCGTCGCGCGTTCAGCAAGTCCCGGCGCGGCACATCGACAGCTGGCCCGCCGCATCGCGCAGCCCTGCGACGACCACGTCGACTGACGGCGCCATGTGCGCATCGATGCGACGCATGTACGGACAGGTCAGCACTGCGATCGCATGGCCGGACGGACCGAGGATCGGCGCGCTCAGGTCGGTGACGCCGTATGCCTGGCGGCTGTCCTGACGCACGTGGCCGGACTGGCGGATGGACTGGCACGCGTGCGCGAGTTCCTGCTCGTTCATCGGCGTTTCGCCCTTGACCTTGCGATGTTCGGCCAGCATGTGCGCACGCTGCTCGGCACCCTGGAACGACAGCATCACGCGCCCCGACGCCGTATCGGCGAGGCCGACGCGCGAGCCGAGCCGCACCGATACGCCCCACGGGCCGGGGCCGTCGACCTGCGCGATCACGAGCAGGTTGCCGCGATCGTAGACGGCCAAGTGGCATGACTGTTCGGCGGCGTCGGCAAAGCGTTGCATCAGCGGCAAGGCTTCGGCGATCAGCCGGTTCATCGGTGGATGCCGGTGCGCGAGCGCGAACAGTTTCAGGCTGAGCGTGTAACGGTCGCCGCCGCTCGAACGCATCACGTAGCGGCGTGCGACGAGACGTTCGAGCATCCGGTAGATCTCGCTCGCATTGCGACCGAGCTCCTTCGTGATTTCGGTGCGGGTGAGTCCTTCCTTCTGTTCCGACAGGAGCTCGAGAATGTCGAGACCCTTGTCGAGCGCGGGCGCGCGATAGCGGTCGGCTGCGCCCATCGACTCCCGTGCGTCGCTGCCGGGGAGCGGGTTGTTGGTCGTTTGCATCATGGGTAGGAAGTCCGGGAATGGCCAATCGGTGAGCGACGCACGCTGACCGGTTCTGCACGCCGATTCGTGAAGCCGCGTGCGGATGTGACCGCCATCCACGCGAGCTTAACAACAAACATTCAGTGTGCAATGCAGCGTCTTTTTACCGATCGTTACCCAGCAAGAACGGATCAGGTTCGGTTCCCGATGACAGGGTCGTAAGGAATATTTGCGATTCATCTTTCGGTGTCCACGGCGGCCGGCATTTGGCGTAAAGCCGAATGGATCGGCGGGCCCGATGCTGCGGTGCAACGCCCGCAGGCGCACCAATAGTCGGTATCCGTCGCGCGCCATTTCACGGCGGGCCGCCGATGGTACAAAGAGCGGCGGGCCAGCGACGGTGCGGCCGCGCGTGAAGCCGGCCGGCACAGGCCGGTACATGCTGCGGATACCGGGCCGTCGTCGCCGATGCGCAGACCGGCGGCCGCCCGTTCGATGCGCGTCGCACTTCGGTGCGACGCCGCGATCGCTGCGCCCGCGCGAGCCTCGCGCGTCGAACGGCGCGCCGGATATGGCGCCGACGCGCGTCATCGACGATCGATATTCAGTCCGGCGCGTGGCCGCAAGCGGCTGCGTCGGCCGGTATCCTGTCACATTCGACAACAGAGGTTGAGCACGATGAAACTGCTTCGCTATGGCCCGGCGGGCCAGGAAAAGCCCGGTATCCTCGACGCGGACGGCCGGATTCGCGACCTGTCCGCGCACGTACCGGATCTTGCCGGCGACGCGCTGTCCGACGCCGGTCTCGCGCGCCTGCGCGCGATCGACCCGGCCACGCTGCCGCTCGTCTCCGGCGAGCCGCGCATCGGCGCGTGCGTCGGGCGTGTCGGCAAGTTCATCGGCATCGGTCTGAACTATGCCGATCACGCAGCCGAGGCCGGCATGCCGGTTCCGAAGGAGCCGGTGGTGTTCGGCAAGTGGACGAGTTCGATCTGCGGCCCGAACGACGGCATCGACATCCCGAAGGGCTCCGTGAAGACGGACTGGGAAGTCGAGCTGGGCGTGGTGATCGGCACGACCTGCAAGGACGTCGACGAAGCGCGCGCGCTCGATTGCGTCGCCGGCTACTGCGTCGTCAACGACGTGTCCGAGCGCGAGTGGCAGATCGAGCGCGGCGGCCAGTGGGACAAGGGCAAGGGCTTCGACACATTCGGCCCGATCGGCCCGTGGCTCGTCACGCGCGACGAGGTGCCCGATCCGCAGCGCCTCGACCTGTGGCTCGAGATCGACGGCCATCGCTATCAGAACGGCAACACGCGCACGATGGTGTTCACCGTCGCGCAACTGATCGCCTATCTGTCGACCTGCATGACGCTGCAACCGGGCGACGTGATCACGACCGGCACGCCGCCGGGCGTCGGGATGGGCGTCAAGCCGTCGCCGGTGTTCCTGAAGGCCGGCCAGAGGGTGCGCCTCGGGATCGAGGGGCTCGGCGAGCAACTGCAGCACACGCGCAACGCGCAGTAAGCGCTCGCGCGGGCCGAGCGGCGGGTGCAACCGGCTGCCACGCGCCGTCGCCCGCCGCGCTGTCCGATCTGCCGCCCGATCGCCCCGCATGATCGCGGGCGGCGCCCGTCGCGCACCGAATACCGCTGCGGTAAAGACAAGGGCCCGATTCCGCGCGATGCGGAATCGGGCCCTTGTCGTTCATCCGCGTCCGGACGAAGCGGATCAGACGACGTTGTCCAGTTCGCAATGGGCTTCGAGCCGATACCCGTCGGGGTCGACGACGAACGCAGCGTAATAGCCGGGGCCGTAGTGCGCGCGTTTGCCCGGCCCGCCGTTGTCCTGTCCGCCGTGCTGCAGCGCGGCGCGGTAGAACGCATCGACTTCCATCGGCGACGCTGCGCGGAACGACACGTGCAACCCCGACTCGGGATCGGCGGCGACCGGACGCGCCGCGTGCTGCAACCACAGCACCGGTTCGGTGGTGCCGTAGCCGAGGGATCCGTCGCCGCTGTACAGCCGCTTGTAGCCGAGCGCACCGAGCGTGCTGTCGTAGAACGCGCGGCTGCGGTCGATGTGGGCAACGCCAAACGAAAGGTGATCGATCATCTGTGGCTCCTTGAACTGAAGGGGACGTCAGTACAGCAAACCTGTTTTTAACCACCATGCCGGTTATGTTAGAAAGCGCCTGCGCGCTTGTCAACCGGCATGGTGGTTAGATACGATCGTGGCATGAACAAGACGCAACCTTCCGTCACGGCGGACTGCCTGATTCCAGCGCTGTCCGAAACGTTGAGCATCGATTTCGCGAACACGCGGTACTGGCGCGGCGCCGACGCACCGACGGAAACCTTCTGCACGCTGGACGACCTGTTCACGTGGTGCCGCGAGCAGGCGCGCGTGCCGGCCGGCCTGGCCGATGCGTGTCGCGCACAAGCGCAGCAAGGGAATGACGAGCCGGCGATGCTGGCGCGCGCGCTCGCATTGCGCGAGGCGCTTTATCGGCTCTTTCATGCGCAGGCCGAGCGGCGCGAGCCGCAAGCCGACGATCTCGCGCTGCTCGGCGGTTTTCTGGCGGAAGCGGCGCCGCGTGTCGCGCCCGCGCGGATCGCCGGCGGCTATGCGTGGCGGATCGGTGAGGCGGGCGCGACGCTCGCGGGGCTGTTGAGCCCGGTGCTGTGGTCGGCGACCGACCTGCTGGGCAGCGCGCGGCTCGCGAAGGTCAAGCGTTGCGCGAACGATGCATGCCAGTGGCTGTTCATTGACGACAGCAAGAACGGCAGCCGCCGCTGGTGCTCGATGTCGTCGTGCGGCAATCGCGCGAAGGCGTACCGCCACTATCACAAGGCTGGCTGACGGGGCCGCCTGTCCCAACCGTTCCACCCATCCCGCCCGTGCGGCTCGAACCTATTTCGCCGACAGCTTCCGCCACAGCGTCGTCTTGCTGATGCCGAGCATCGCGCACGCGCGATCGCGGTCGCCGCCGCACGCGTCGAGCACCGCGCGGATCTCGTCGGCTTCCGCGCGGCGGCGGCGCGCGTGCAGCGTCTGCGCGTCGTCGGCATCGGCCGCGTCGGGCGTCGCCGCGAACAACTCCGGCGCGATCGCCTGCAGCGCATCAGGCGCGAGCGCGGCGCACACGGCGCCCGGATCGCGCTCGTCGACTTCCTCGGCCAGTTCCACCGCGATCCGCTCGACCACGTTCTGCAACTCCCGCACGTTGCCGGGCCATCGGTAGCGCGAAAGTGTCGCCTGCGTCGCGTCGAGCACGCGCATCGCATCGCCGACCTCGCGCACGCGTTCGGCCAGCCGCGGCTCGCGCCGCGCGGCCTGCACGAGCAGCGTGGCCGCGAGCGCCGGAATGTCGGCGGCGCGCTCGCGCAGCGGCGGCAGGCCGACGTTCAGGATGTTGAGCCGGTAATACAGGTCCGCGCGGAACGTGCCGGCTTCGACGGCCGCGAGCAGCGGCCGGTGCGTCGCGGCGATCACGCGCACGTCGATGCGGATCGGCTCCGTCGAGCCGAGGCGGATCACCTCGCGCTCCTGCAGCACGCGCAGCAGCCGGCTTTGCAGCGACGGCGGCATTTCGCCGATCTCGTCGAGAAACAGCGTGCCGCGGTGCGCGGCCTCGAACAACCCGGTCTTGCCGCCGCGCCGTGCGCCGGTGAACGCGCCTTCCTCGTACCCGAACAGCTCGCTCTCGAGCAGCGCTTCCGGAAACGCGCCGCAGTTGATCGCGACGAACGGATAGTTGCGCCGCACGGACAGCGCGTGCAGGCTCTGCGCGATCATTTCCTTGCCGGTGCCGCTCTCGCCGAGCACGAGCACGGTCGCGTCGGATTTCGCGTAGCGACGCACGAGATCGCGCGCGCGCGTCATCGGCGCGGACGCGCCGATGACATCGTCGAGCGCGTAGCGCGCCGCGAATTGCTGCGTGTTCGGCTGCGAACGCAACGCGCGGTCGAGCCGTTCGACCGCGCGCGATTCCTGGAACGTCAGCACGCTGCCCGACGTGACGCCGCGATCGACGAGCGGCCCGCGATGCACGACGTAGCGCACGCCGCGCACCGTCGCGAGTGCGTCGCCGTCCTCGCCGCGCAGCGTGCGCAGCTCGGGCCGCAGGTCGACGAGCGCGCGGCCGACGGCTGCCGCGGGTTCGACCCCGAGCGCCGACGCGAGCCGCTCGTTGATCGCCTCGACGCGGCCGCGCGCATCGAGCGCGACCACGCCGTCGCGCAGGTGCTGCAACAGGTTGTCGAGCCGCTGGCGGCGAAACGCCTCGGCGTGCGTCGCGTATGCGACTTCGAGCGCCGTCTCGACCGCCTTGCGCACCGACGCATGCGAATACAGGAATACCGCGCCCATGCCGGCGCTCGCCGCGAGATCGGTGACGAGGCCGGGGCCGACGATCGTCTCGATGCCGCGGTCGTGCAGGTCGTGCACGCAGGCTTCCGCTTCCTGCGCGGACTGATATGACGCAAACTGCACGTCGAGGCCGTAGGCGGCGACGAAGCGGCGCACCTCGGGCGGCGTCTCGCCGGCGCTGACGAGCGCGATCCGCGACGCGTCGCGCCGGGCGCGCGCGAGCGCCTGCATCACGTCGAAGCCGGTCGGCGACACGACCACGACCGGCACCTGCGCGCGCGTTTTCAGGAAGCCGCCGTTCGAGCCGGCCGCGACGATCACGTCGGGCCGCGCGGTGCCGGCTTCCGCGATCGCGCTCAGCGCGTCTTCGTAGGCCCGCGTGACGATGCGCACGTCGGCGCGTTCGTCGAATTCGCCGGCGATCTCGCGAAACAGGTCGCGCAGGCGGCTGATGCCCATCGCCCAGATACGCGGGCGCACCGTGCGGTCGGCGGGGCCGACGGGCTTGGTCGAGGAGAGGTCCATGGCGACCGATTATGCGCGCGCGATTTCATTTTTGAAACATGGAATTGCCAAATTGAAATATTCGGACGATTCATCACCTCTGCCGGTTGCTTAAGAATCAGTGGGTTAGCGGCATTTCGCGAGCTGGCCCGGTCCTTGCTGTTAATGGGCATTCCTTCAGGAGGCCGTTCATGAGCAACACGCATCTTCAGAGCGCCGGCGCGAAATTCCGCGCGGCAGTCGCGGCCGAGCAGCCGCTGCAGGTGGTCGGCGCGATCACCGCGTACGCAGCCAAGATGGCGCAGGCCGTCGGCTTCAAGGCCGTCTACCTGTCGGGCGGCGGCGTCGCCGCGAATTCGCTCGGGATTCCCGATCTCGGCATCAGCACGATGGAAGACGTGCTGATCGACGCGAACCGGATCACCAACGCGACCGACCTGCCGCTGCTCGTCGACATCGATACGGGCTGGGGCGGCGCGTTCAACATCGCGCGCACGGTCCGCTCGTTCATCAAGGCCGGCGTCGCGGCCGTCCACCTCGAGGACCAGGTCGGCCAGAAGCGCTGCGGCCACCGTCCGGGCAAGGAAGTCGTGCCGACCGAGGAAATGGTCGATCGCGTGAAGGCCGCGGTCGATGCGCGCACCGACGACCAGTTCGTGATCATGGCCCGCACCGACGCGGCCGCGGCCGAAGGGATCGACGCGGCGATCGAGCGCGCGATCGCTTACGTGGAAGCCGGCGCCGACATGATCTTCCCGGAAGCGATGAAGACGCTCGACGACTACCGCCGCTTCAAGGCGGCTGTGAAGGTGCCGATCCTCGCGAACCTGACCGAGTTCGGCTCGACGCCGCTGTTCACGCTCGACGAACTGCGCGAGGCGAACGTCGACATCGCGCTGTACTGCTGCGGCGCGTATCGCGCGATGAACAAGGCCGCGCTGAATTTCTACGAGACGCTGCGCCGCGACGGCACGCAGAAGGCCGCCGTGCCGACCATGCAGACCCGCGCCGAGCTGTACGACTTCCTCGGCTATCACGCGTACGAGCAGAAGCTCGACGAGCTGTTCGCGCAGGGCAAGAAGTAACGTGCCCGCCCGCCGGGACGCGTGTCCCGGACGCTTTGCATGATCGGACGCAGTGCTGAAGCGCCAGGTCCGGTCGACAGCCTTGCATGGGACCGCGCCAGGTGCTGAAGCGCCAAGCGCGGTCGACATTGATCCCCATTGGAGAACGGAAACATGAGCGAGACGAAAGACGCAGCAGCACCGGCCGCCGCTGGCGCATTCAAGCCGAAGAAATCGGTGGCGCTGTCGGGCGTGACGGCCGGCAACACGGCGCTGTGCACGGTCGGCAAGACCGGCAACGACCTGCACTACCGCGGCTACGACATTCTCGACGTCGCCGAATCGTGCGAGTTCGAGGAAATCGCGCACCTGCTCGTGCACGGCACGCTGCCGAACCTGACCGAACTGGCCGCCTACAAGTCCAGGCTGCGCGCGCTGCGCGGCCTGCCGAACGCGCTGAAGGCCGCGCTCGAGCAGATTCCGGCATCGGCCCACCCGATGGACGTGATGCGCACCGGCGTGTCGGTGCTCGGCACCGTGCTTCCGGAGAAGGACGACCACAACCTGCCGGGCGCGCGTGACATCGCCGACCGCCTGATGGCGTCGCTCGGCTCGATGCTGCTGTACTGGTATCACTTCTCGCACAACGGCAAGCGCATCGAGACGGAAACCGACGACGACTCGATCGGCGGGCACTTCCTGCACCTGCTGCACGGCAAGACGCCGTCGAAGTCGTGGGTCGACGCGATGCACACGTCACTGATCCTGTACGCGGAGCACGAGTTCAACGCATCGACGTTCACCGGCCGCGTGATCGCGGGCACGGGCTCGGACATCTACTCGGCGATCACCGGCGCGATCGGCGCGCTGCGTGGGCCGAAGCACGGCGGCGCGAATGAAGTCGCGTATGAAATCCAGAGCCGCTACAGCTCGCCGGACGACGCCGAAGCCGACATCCGCCGCCGCGTCGAGAACAAGGAAGTCGTGATCGGCTTCGGTCACCCGGTCTACACGATCTCCGATCCGCGCAACAAGGTGATCAAGGGCGTCGCGCACAAGCTGTCGAAGGAAGCCGGCGACCTGAAGCTGTACAGCATCGCCGAGCGCCTCGAATCGGTGATGTGGGATGCGAAGAAGATGTTCCCGAACCTCGACTGGTTCAGCGCCGTGTCGTACCACATGATGGGCGTGCCGACCGCGATGTTCACGCCGCTGTTCGTGATTTCGCGCACGTCCGGCTGGAGCGCGCACATCATCGAGCAGCGCGTCGACAACAAGATCATCCGCCCGAGCGCGAACTACACGGGTCCGGAAGACCTGCAGTTCGTGCCGATCGAGAAGCGCTGAAGCACCAGCCGCGCGCGCCGGCGCCCGTGATGCGGGCGGCCGGCGCGCGCGAGACGCCATACCCCGAATTCAGCCCCACATCATGAATACCGCCTACCGCAAACCCCTGCCCGGCACGTCGCTGGACTTCTTCGACGCGCGTGCCGCGGTCGAAGCGATCGCCCCCGGCGCGTACGACACGCTGCCGTACACGTCGCGCGTGCTCGCCGAAAACCTCGTGCGCCGCTGCGATCCGGCGATCCTCGCCGATTCGCTGAAGCAGATCGTCGAGCGCAAGCGCGAACGCGACTTCCCGTGGTTCCCGGCGCGCGTGGTGTGCCACGACATCCTCGGCCAGACGGCGCTCGTCGACCTCGCGGGCCTGCGCGACGCGATCGCCGAGCGCGGTGGCGACCCGGCGAAGGTGAACCCGGTCGTGCCGGTCCAGCTGATCGTCGACCACTCGCTCGCCGTCGAGTGCGGCGGCTTCGATCCGGACGCGTTCGCGAAGAACCGCGCGATCGAGGATCGCCGCAACGAGGATCGCTTCCACTTCATCGAATGGACGAAGCAGTCGTTCGAGAACGTCGACGTGATTCCGCCGGGCAACGGCATCATGCACCAGATCAACCTGGAGAAGATGTCGCCGGTGATCCAGGCGCAGGACGGCATCGCGTATCCGGACACCTGCGTCGGCACCGACAGCCACACGCCGCACGTCGATGCGCTCGGCGTGATCGCGATCGGCGTGGGCGGCCTGGAGGCGGAGAACGTGATGCTCGGCCGCGCGTCGTGGATGCGCCTGCCCGACATCGTCGGCGTCGAGCTGACCGGCAAGCGCCAGCCCGGCATCACCGCGACCGACGTCGTGCTCGCGCTGACCGAGTTCCTGCGCAAGGAAAAGGTGGTCGGCGCGTATCTGGAATTCCGTGGCGAAGGTGCCGCGAGCCTCACGCTCGGCGACCGCGCGACGATCTCGAACATGGCGCCCGAATATGGCGCGACGGCCGCGATGTTCTTCATCGACGGCCAGACGACCGACTACCTGCGCCTCACCGGCCGCAGCGACGAGCAGGTGAAGCTGGTCGAGACCTACGCGAAGGCGGCGGGCCTGTGGGCCGACACGCTGAACAATGCGCAATACGAGCGCACGCTGACGTTCGACCTGTCGAGCGTGGTGCGCAACATGGCCGGCCCGTCGAACCCGCACAAGCGGCTGCCGACGTCCGATCTCGCCGCACGCGGGATCGCCGGCCCGTGGGAAGAGCAGGCGGGCGAGATGCCCGACGGCGCGATGATCATCGCCGCGATCACGAGTTGCACGAACACCAGCAACCCGCGCAACGTGATCGCCGCGGCGCTGCTCGCGCGCAACGCGAACGCGAAGGGCCTCGCGCGCAAGCCGTGGGTGAAGAGCTCGCTCGCGCCGGGCTCGAAGGCGGTCGAGCTGTATCTGGAAGAAGCGAACCTGCTGCCGGAACTGGAAAAGCTCGGCTTCGGCATCGTCGCGTTCGCGTGCACGACCTGCAACGGGATGTCGGGCGCGCTCGATCCGAAGATCCAGCAGGAGATCGTCGATCGCGACCTGTACGCGACCGCCGTGCTGTCCGGCAACCGCAACTTCGACGGCCGCATCCACCCGTATGCGAAACAGGCGTTCCTCGCGTCGCCGCCGCTCGTCGTCGCGTATGCGATCGCCGGCACGATCCGCTTCGACATCGAGAAGGACGTGCTCGGCCACGACCAGGACGGCAAGCCCGTCACGCTGAAGGACATCTGGCCGACCGACGAGGAGATCGACGCGATCGTCGCGTCGAGCGTGAAGCCCGAGCAGTTCCGCAAGGTCTACGAACTGATGTTCGCGCGCACGGCCGATGCGGGCGAGCGCGCGGCCCCGCTGTACGACTGGCGTCCGCAGAGCACGTACATCCGCCGTCCGCCGTACTGGGAGGGGGCGCTTGCCGGCGAACGCACGCTGACGGGCATGCGCCCGCTCGCGGTGCTCGGCGACAACATCACGACCGACCACCTGTCGCCGTCGAACGCGATTCTCGCGAGCAGCGCGGCCGGTGAATACCTGGCGAAGATGGGCCTGCCGGAAGAAGACTTCAACTCGTACGCGACGCACCGGGGAGACCACCTGACCGCGCAGCGCGCGACCTTCGCGAACCCGACGCTGATCAACGAGATGGCGGTCGTCGACGGCGCGGTGAAGAAGGGCTCGCTCGCGCGCGTCGAGCCGGAAGGCAAGGTCATGCGGATGTGGGAAGCGATCGAGACGTACATGAATCGCAAGCAGCCGCTGATCGTCGTCGCCGGTGCCGACTACGGCCAGGGTTCGTCGCGCGACTGGGCCGCGAAGGGCGTGCGGCTCGCGGGCGTCGAGGCGATCGTCGCCGAAGGGTTCGAGCGGATCCACCGCACGAACCTGATCGGGATGGGCGTGCTGCCGCTCGAGTTCAAGCCGGGCACGAACCGCACCACGCTCGGCATCGACGGCACCGAGACCTTCGACGTGATCGGCCAACGGATGCCGCGCGCCGATCTCACGCTCGTGATTCACCGCAGGAACGGCGAGCGTGTCGAGGTGCCGGTGACGTGCCGGCTCGATACGGCCGAGGAAGTGTCGATCTACGACGCGGGCGGCGTGCTGCAGCGTTTCGCGCAGGACTTCCTCGAATCGTCGCAGGCGGCTTGACCGGGTCACACAGGGACAACGCAAACATGGCTCACATTCCTCAAATCAGGATTCCGGCGACCTACCTTCGCGGCGGCACCAGCAAGGGCGTGTTCTTCCGGCTGCAGGACCTGCCGGATGCCGCGCAGACGCCGGGCGCCGCGCGCGACGCGCTGCTGCTGCGCGTGATCGGCAGCCCCGATCCGTACGGCAAGCAGATCGACGGGATGGGCGGCGCGACGTCGTCCACCAGCAAGACGGTGATCGTGTCGAAGAGCACGCGGCCCGGTCACGACGTCGACTACCTGTTCGGCCAGGTCGCGATCGACCGCGCGTTCGTCGACTGGACCGGCAACTGCGGCAACCTGTCGGCGGCGGTCGGTCCGTTCGCGATCAGCGGCGGCCTCGTCGATGCATCGCGCGTGCCGCGCGACGGCATCGCGACCGTGCGGATCTGGCAGGCGAACATCGGCAAGACGATCGTTGCGCACGTGCCGATCACGAATGGCGCGGTACAGGAGACGGGCGACTTCGAGCTGGACGGCGTCACGTTCCCGGCCGCCGAAGTACAGCTCGAGTTCATGGACCCGGCGGCGGACGAGGAGGGGGCGGGCGGGTCGATGTTCCCGACCGGCAACCTCGTCGACGACCTGGTCGTGCCCGGCATCGGCACGCTGAAGGCGACGATGATCAACGCGGGGATTCCGACGATCTTCGTCGAGGCAGAAGCGATCGGCTATACGGGCACCGAGTTGCAGGACGCGATCAACGGTGACGCCAAGGCGCTCGAGAAGTTCGAGACGATCCGCGCGCACGGTGCGCTGCGCATGGGGCTGATCGACACGCTCGATGAAATCGCGACGCGGCAGCACACGCCGAAGGTCGCGTTCGTCGCGAAGCCGGCCGATTACGTTGCGTCGAGCGGCAAGCGCGTGAACGCGGGCGACGTCGACCTGCTGGTGCGCGCGATGTCGATGGGCAAGCTGCACCACGCGATGATGGGCACGGCGGCGGTCGCGATCGGCACGGCCGCGGCGATCCCCGGCACGCTGGTCAACCTCGCGGCGGGCGGCGGCGAACGCAATGCAGTGCGCTTCGGGCATCCGTCGGGCACGCTGCGCGTCGGCGCGGAAGCGCAGCTAGAGAACGGCGAGTGGACCGTCACGAAGGCGATCATGAGCCGCAGCGCGCGCGTGCTGATGGAAGGCTGGGTGCGGGTGCCGGGGGATGCGTTCTGACGCACGACTGTTACCGCGTGCAACCCTTCGGCGGTGAATGGAGCACCGATCCCTGCGAGGCGAACCCGCTGCGCAGGGATTTTTCGTTTGACGCTGATCGACCGCGAAGCATCGGACCCGCGTAAGCGATGATGGACTGACGCGGGTCGACCGCGAAGCATGGGACCCGCGTAAGCGATGAAGGACTGACGCGGGTCGCCCGCGAAGCACGGGACCCGCGTAAGCGATGAAGGACTGACGCGGATCGACCGCGAAGCATGGGACCACCGTAAGCGCTAAAGCGCTAACGGTGGTCGACAGGAGAATCGTATGTCGCTTGATGCCCCGCTTTCCGGCGTCCACATCGTCGAATTCGAAGGTCTCGGCCCCGGCCCGCTCGCGGGCTGGATGCTCGCCGGGATGGGCGCGCGCATCACGCTGGTCGCACGTCCGGCCGGCCGCACGAGTGCGCCGGATGCGTTGCAAGGCCGCGACGGCGACCTGCTGCGCGAAGGCAAGACGATCGTCGAACTCGATCTGAAGACACCGGACGGCCGCGATGCGGCGCTCGCGCTGATCGCGCAGGCCGATGCGCTGGTCGAGGGGCTGCGACCGGGCGTGATGGAGCGTCTCGGCCTCGGGCCCGACGCGTGTGCGCGCCGCAATCCAAAGCTCGTGTACGGACGGATGACGGGCTGGGGCCAGGACGGGCCGCTCGCGACCGCCGCCGGACACGACCTGAACTACGTCGCGCTGACGGGGCTGCTGTCGCTGTCCGCGCCGCGCGACGGCCGGCCCGGCGTGCCGCCGACCGTCGTCGGCGATGCCGGCGGCGCGCTCGGGCTCGCGTTCGGAATCGTCTGCGCGCTGTTCGACGTGCGCGGCGGCGGCCCGGGGCGTGTGGTCGACGGCGCGATCGTCGACATCGTGTCGATGCTCGGCTCGCTCGCGCTGTGGGCGCGCGCGAACGGCCAACTCGACGGCGCGCAGCCGAGCCTCTTCCACGACGCGCCGTTCTACGACGTGTATCGCTGCGCGGACGGCGAATGCGTGACGATCGGCGCGCTCGAGCCGCCGTTCTATGCGCTGCTGGTCGAGCGGCTCGGGCTGACCGACGTCGAGCCGGCGTCGCAGTACGACCGCGCGCGCTGGCCGGCGCTGAAGACGCGTTTCGCCGAGGTATTTGCGCAGCAGCCGTCCGCGCATTGGCGCGCGCTGCTCGAAGGCAGCGACGCGTGCTTTGCGCCGGTGCTGAGCGTGGCCGAAGCGGTCGAGCATCCGCACAATGCGGCGCGCGGAATCTACCGTACCGACGCGGACGGCAACGTTCGGGCGCATGTGGCGCCGAGATTCTTGCCGCTGGCGGGGGACGGTGCGGAATAGGTGCGCCGGATCGCCGATTCGGAAGCGCTACTCGGGAGATGCGCTTCAGCGCTGGACTGTGAATTCGATGAGAGCCAAATTTGGTGCTAAATTTAGCTCTAAATAGAGTAAAATTGGACTTCGATCGATGAAGGAGTCCGATATGCCTCACACCATCCTGGCCAGTATTACCGCGAGCGTTTCGGAACTGAAGCGCAACCCGATGGGAACCGTAGCGGCGGGCGAGGGCTTTCCGGTTGCGATTCTGAATCACAACGAGCCCGCGTTCTATTGCATCCCGGCGAAGACGTGGGAAGCGATGGTCGAACGTCTCGAAGATATCGAAGACAATGCGCTCGCCAATGCGCGTGCGAAAGACAAGGTCGTCAAGGTCGGTCTGAATGACCTTTGAACTTGCCTTTCTCGAGCCTGCGTTGAGAGAGTGGAAGAAGCTTGATCGCACCATCCGCGATCAGTTCAAATCCCGACTGGCCGAGCGGCTCGAGAATCCCCGCATTCCGTCGGCCAAGCTGCATGGCCATCCGGACCGTTACAAGATCAAGCTGCGCAGCGTCGGCTACCGACTCGTCTACGAAGTGCGCGATACGGAAGTGATCGTACTGGTCGTCGCAGTCGGTCGCCGTGATCGAGATGCCGTCTATCTTGCCGCGATGAAGCAATAGACCGGACGACGCCCGGCGCGCGTGCTGCCGTCGCTTGCGGGCGATGTTGCATCGCTCGTGTTCGGACATGCGATCGACGAAATGGGGGAGTCCACGCGTCTCCGCCAGCTACAAATACATGTCACGACGATGAATCGCAAGTCAATTTTTCGTATGGCAATCCTTATCAATAGAGGCAACCATCCCAAGGTACGTGACCGCTTCAAATGGGGCTCCCCGTCAGACAACATTTTCAGCGTACCGGAGAAGCGGCGTGAGGTCATCGTTCGATGGAAAATCCGTCATAGGAGAACTGGGAAAATCGTCGACGGTGGTGAACGCGGGCGCTACAACTCGGTATGGGTGTCGACGGCCGCGCACGGTAGCACGGTATCCTGGACGCACGATCCCGACGACCCGAAAGCGAGCGGGGGAAAGGCATACCGATGAAATCTGCAGTGATGTGGGCGGCTATCCTGGCGGCCTTCGCAAGCAGCGCCCATGGCTCGACGACCTACGGCAGCTATGACGCGTTCTATGCAGCCCAATCGCGTGCGGCGTTTGGCGGCCCGATCGAGCACGACGCAAGCGTTTTATATTCCGATCGAGGCGGGGATATCTACGGAGATTTCAGCGTCGAGTCGGACGGGAAGACCGTACACGTCGAACTGGCGGGGAACCGCATCGCGATTGGCGGAAAAATCCATCGCTTTTCGAATGCCACGACTTTCCCGGGTGAGCATCCAGTTGAAATTTACCCTGGCAGCGCCAGCGTATTTTTTGCCCAAGGCATGCGCCATCGCCCGTCCGCTCTCTGCGTGGAAGGAAGCGGCAGCGGGTCGGGCGAAGCGAACCGCCACCAGCAGATTTACCTGCTGATCAATCCGTTTGCGGCGAAAAAGCGCGTGACGTTCCTTCATTTGCCCAGCCTGCTTTCGTCCTGTCGGGCTGTATTGGCAACACAGGACGGAAAGCTTGCCTTTCCGAAGAACACCTATCTGCTGGACGATGCGCAGGCGTCTCGCATTGGCCTTCTCATGTCGTACTACGCTTTTGAAAAGAGACGCTTCGTCCCCGTCCTGAACGACATTCGGCTTCGATTCATGCGTCCGGACGTTCCATTTCAATTTTCGGTTCAGGACAAGGAATAAGGCTCGCCGAAGCAGATCGGCGGCGAACCGTTCTCACGCCGTTTCCTCCGGCGCGTCCGGCATCTTGCCGTCGCCGACCCGATTGATCGTGCCTTGCGCGATCGCGACGAGCCGCTCGTGATCGCCGTCGATGACGAACACATGACACTGGCAGGTCGCCTGGTGCCGGCCCGCGTAGACAACCTTCGCGCGCGCGACGAGCGTGCCGTTCACGGCCGGCCGCAGGTAGTTGATCTTGTATTCGGCGGTGATGACGCGCGGGCCGAGCACGAGCGCGCCGGCGAACGTCAGCGCGTTGTCGGCGAGATAGCCGATCACGCCGCCGTGCACGAAGCCGTGCTGCTGCCGCAGTTCTTCCCGCACGGGCAGGCACAGCGACACCTCGTTGTCGCCGATATGCATCAGCTCCGTGCCCAGCAGCATGCTGAACGGTTGCGCGCGCAATGCGCCGCGCGCGTGGTCCGTGATGTCCGTCATCGACTGCCTCGCAATCCGTGTCCGCTTGCGCTGAACTCTAGGAAGGGGGCTGCGGATAAGCAAGGAAATTCGTCCGCATTTCGCGCAATTGCTGGCGCGATGCGACGCGATTATTGCGCCGAGCGCGCGAGTTGTGCTCGTTTGCGGGCGATTCGGCGGTAATGACGGAGATGCCCAGGCCGGAAGCCTAAAGTCCGACGAAGAAATGCCGCTAATGCCGGGGCATTGCTCCATCGTCGGCTCTCCAGGAATCTCCCCCCATGTTCGGAAAAATCAAGCTCGCGTCGGGTCTGCTCGGCGTGTTGACCGTGTTTTGCCTCTTTCTGTTCGCGATCGAGGCGCTCGGCTTCTGGGCGCTCGCGTCGACGCGCAGCGGCGTCGACGACCTGTCGAACGTCGCGATCGCGCAGGTCGACGCAGCCAGCCAGGCGACCGAGCGGCTGCTCGACGCACGCGTGAACCTGTCGCGTGCCGGCACGCGGATGGTGCGCGGCGGCCCGAAGCCCGACGAGATCATCCGCCACGCCAGCGCTTCGCTCGCCGAAGCGGACAAGGCGTTCGGTGCGCTGACGGCCGCGCGGGCCGTCGATGCAACGAACCGCGCGCGCGTCGCGGCGCTCGCCGAGCGCTATCGCGCGCTGCGCGGCGCGCTCGGCGAACTCGTGCAGTTCCTCGACGCCGACAACATCCAGGCGTTCCTCGACCAGCCGACACAAGGCTTCCAGGATGCGTACCTGGCCGAACTGCACCGCTTCGCCGACTACGGCGGCGCGTCGAGCCGCGCCGCGCTCGACACGATCGACGGCGGGATCCAGTGGTTCAAGTGGGTCGGCATCGTGCTGCTGGTGGCGATGCTCGCGGCGAGCGTGGCCATCTACGCGGCCGCGCGGCGCGCGGTGGTTGCGCCGCTGGACGACGCCGGCCGCCATTTCGAGCGGATCGCTCAGGGCCGGCTCGACGAAGCCGTGCGGGCGGGCGGCGTGTTCGAGATCGACCGGATGCTGCGCGGCCTCGCCGCGATGCAGGCGAGCATCGCGGACACCGTGCGTACCGTGCGTCACGCGTCCGACGCGATCCACCTCGGCGCGGGCGAGATCGCCGGCGGCAACGCGGACCTGTCCGCGCGCACGGGCACGCAGGCCGCGTCGCTCGAGGAAACCGCCGCGAGCATGGAGGAACTGACCGCGACGGTGCGCCAGAACACCGACAGCGCGCGTGCGGCCAGCGCACTGGCCGACGCGGCGCTCGACGCGACGCGCCACGGCGGCGGCGTGGTCGACAGCGTGATCGACCGGATGCGCGGCATCGCGCAGAGCTCCGGGCGGATCGCGGAGATCATTTCGGTGATCGACGGCATCGCATTCCAGACCAACATCCTCGCGTTGAACGCGGCGGTCGAGGCCGCGCGGGCCGGCGAGCAGGGCCGCGGCTTCGCGGTGGTCGCGGGCGAAGTGCGCTCGCTCGCGCAGCGCAGCGCGCAATCGGCGAAGGAGATCAAGGCGCTGATCGAGGCGTCGGTCGCGCAGATCGACGGCGGCTCGGAACTCGTCGAGCGTGCCGGCGACGCGATGCGGACGGTATCGGCATCGATCACGCGCGTCGTGCAGACGATGTCGGAGATCACGGCCGCGTCGGTCGAGCAGAGCGTCGGCATCGAGCAGGTGAACCAGGCCGTCACGCAGATGGACCAGCTGACGCAGCAGAACGCGGCGCTGGTGGAGGAGGTCGCGGCGGCCGCCGCGTCGCTGAACGACCAGACCGCGCACCTGATGCAGGCGGTGTCGGTCTTCGAGCTGGGCGACGCGCGCGCTCGCGGTGTTCGCGATGAGCGCGCGGCGTCGTCGTTTGCCGGCGCCGGTTACGACACGGCGGGCAGCGCCGCGTAAGCGGTCGCGAGGTGGTAGGGTGTCGTCGACGGCATGTCGGCGCGCGACACCTGCCCGTCGGCCGTCTTGCACTCGAACCAGCCGCGCGGATGCAGGAAGCGCGCGGCGAAGCGCTCGATCTGCTGCGCGAGCGGCGCGGAGCCCGGCGTGCCGCCGTGCGTCGCGAGCGCGCGCAGGTATTCGGTCTGCGCCCAGATCCGCTGCGTGCCGTCGATGCATGTGCCTTGCGCGTCGACCGCCGCGCACACGGCGCCCGTCTGTGGATCGATGCCGTGCTGTTCGGCGAATGCGAACGCGCGCGCGAGCGCGTAGGGGAGCCCGGTCTGCGCGAGCCGAGCGCCGGCCGCGTCGACCAGATAGAACCATTCGAACTGGTGGCCGGGCTCGAAGCGGTTGTCGGCCGCCCCGAGCGGCAGCTCGGCGACGCAGCCGGTCGCCGGATCGACGAACGTGCGCTCGACGGCCTGCGCGGTGCGCGCGAGCGCATCGTCGAACGCCGCGTCGCCGAACGCATCGGCGGCCGCGAGCCATGCTTCGGTCAGGTGCATCAGCGGGTTCTGCAGCGCGCCGCTGCCCGACGACGAGAAATCGGCGTGACGCGCGGCGTCGAGCAGCGCGTCATCCGGCTGCGGCGCGAAGCGGTCCTGGATCAGTGCGGCGGTGTCCTCGGCGACCGTGCGCGCGGCGGCGTCACCCGACGCCGCATGCCATGCGGCGCACGCGAACACGACGAACGCGTGCGTGTACAGGTCCTTGCTCGTGTCGAGCGGCGCGCCTTGCGCGTCGACGCTGTAGAACCAGCCGCCGTGGCGCGGGTCGCGGAAGCGGCCGCACAGCGAGTCGAACAGGGTGGCCGCGTGCGCGGTGTTGCCGGCCTGCGCGAACACGAACAGTTGCCGCGCACACGCCATGGCGCGATAACGGGTGACGGGCAGCGGTGCATGGGTGGCCGGATCGACGGCCTCGAACGGCAGCCGCAGCGTGCGGTCGAACCCTGAACCCTGCCAGATCGGCAAGATGACGTGCGCAAAATGGTCGCGCAATCGGGCGGCCTGGGCGGAAGCGGAATCGGGAACGGACATGGCGGGAATGAACGCTTGGATCGAATTGAGTCGGCGCGGCCCGGAGCGGCGCGGCCGGGGCCAAGGATAAACCATTCCGCGCGCCGTCCTCAAAACAGGACACAAATGCGACGCTCGGCAACCAGGCACTCGCGATGCGGCTGGTTCTCGCGGCGGCGCTCGGCAGCGTCATCGGCTTCGAGCGCGAGCGCCTTGCATGGGCGGCCGGCCTGCGCACGCCCATGCCGGTCGGTGTCGGCTCGACGCTCGTCATGAGCGTATCGGCGTTCGGTTTTGCCGATGTGCTTGGCAGCCGCGATCACATCGTGCTCGATCCGTCGCGGATCGCCGCGCAGGTGCTGTCGGGCATCGGTTTCCCCGGCGCGGGCACGACGAGGTGCGCATCGCGCTCGGCCGCGTGTCGGATCTCGAATGCCGCGCGATCGGCGACAAGCTGCGCGGGCTGTCGTGCGTGACGCGGTTCGTGGAACGCAACCGGTTGTCGGGCGACGCGTGGACGGCATCCGATCGGCCGGATCGGCGATCGGTCATGCGACAATGGCCGTCACTGATTCCGTTCGACCTCCGATTCCGCGCTCGCGGGCCTGTCATCCGACTCCATGACCGAATCCGTTTCCCTGCCTCGCTCCCGTTCCCGCTCCGACCGCTCGTCGGCCCGTTCTCGCCCGCGCGCCGTCGCGGCCGCGGCAGACACCGCCGCCAAGGCGGCCGCGCGGCCCGGCAGCACGGCGGGCGGCGATGCGCCGCGGGACGAACGCACGCTCGACCTGTTCGGCGATCCGGTGCTCGAGCCGGCGGCGCGTGCGCCGGCCGTTGCGCGCGACGACGCGGTGGCGGACGGCGAGACGGTGCCGGACGGCGAGGACGCCGGCCGGCAGGCGACACTGGACGGATTCACCGCCCCCGGCGACGCTGCCGGTGTAGCGGAGCACACGCTCGACGTCGCGACGACGACAGGGGCGGCATCGACACATGAAAACGGTGAGACGGTCGATGCCGATGCCGATGCCGCGCGCGATGCCGACGCAGCGAAGCTCGCCGACGTGCGACAGTCCGATGATGCCGCCGCGCCCGTCGGGCACGCCGAAGCCGCGCGGACGCCAGGCGAGACCACGAAGGGGCGTCGCGCATCCTCCGGCGGCAAGCGACGTGCGGCCGCCGGCGCACGCGAAGCGGCAGCGGTGCGCAGCGCGCCGGAAGCGGCGGCTGCCGGCGCCGGGCCGGAATCGCCTCCGGCGCATACCGCACCATCCGCTGAACCGCAGGCGACGGCCGAACCGGCCGAGCCCGCGGTTGCCGCGATTGCCGCGATCGCCGCGAGTCCTCGCGACGCTGCGCGAGCAACCGCGGCGTCGGCCTCGCCGGTCGTGCCGCCGGTGGCGTCCGCGGCGTCGTTCGTGACGAAGCCGTCGGCGGATCGCGTGCAACCGGCCGCGCCGGCCTTCGATCCCGACACCCATCTACGTCCGCTGTCGGATCGGCTTGCCACGCTGCAGGCCGAGACGGCCGGCATCAAGCAGGCGGCCGATCGCGAGATGCGCCGCGTCAACCGGCTGCTGCTGGCGCTGGCGGCCGTCGTGTTCGCGGGACTCGTCGCGCTGGTGCTGCAAACGCGGCAGATCGCGAACCTGAAGCAGGATCTGGAAGCCCGGCAACAGCGGATCGACCGGCTGGCCGCGGATCTGTCGACGCAGCAGGCAACGCTGATGACACTCGCGGAACACCACGAAGCAATGCTGTCGCAGGTCGACCGGCTTCAGCGCAACGCGAACCGTGAGGCGGCAGCCACAAGGCGCGCGCGTCGAACGCACTGAATCTTCCGACCCTACCTGCAAACCAAGGCCTGACAAGGCGGGTGATGACGGTCTGTCCGTCGGCGGTGGCGCGGGTGCGGCAAACGGATGCGAGGAGCTGGCAGAGTTCAGGGAAAACCCTTAGAATGGAGTCAATCTAAGGGAAAACCCTAGCGCCATCTGTCAGGAGTCTCACATGAGCTTCATTTTCGCCCTGCTGCAAAAGATCGACGACCTGTTCGTCTCCCCGCACCTGCCGCTCGACGCCGAATACTCGTACGCCGCGCGTCACGCCGAAGCCGAGCGCGTGCGTCGTGCGAATCTCGTGCCGATCGTCCTGTATCGTCGCTGATTCGCTGATTCGCTGATTCGCTGATTCGCTGATTCGCTGATTCGCTGATTCGCTGATTCGGCGCGGCGCTCGCCGCAACTGCCTGCCCGTTTTCCACCGCCGCATCGCGCGCCGGTGCGGCCGTCCCGCTACACTGGAAGTTCGACTTCCCTCGCGACACCCGGGCCATGCTGCAGATGCGGCCGATGACGGCCGGCGAATTCCACGCATACCGCACGCGCGCCATTGACGGCTACGCGCGCGATCTCGTGTCATCCGGGCAGAACGAGTCCGGCGACGCGGCGGGCCGCGCCCGCGCCTGCTTCGATACGCTGCTGCCCGACGGCCTGCTCACCTCCGGCCAGACACTCGTCCAGCTGATCGACGCCGCCAGCGGCGACACGGTCGGCGACCTCTGGTACGCGATCGTGCCCGAAGGGCCGAACCGCACGCTGTTCATCTACGACCTCGAGATCGTCCCGTCCCGGCGCCGCCAGGGTTGGGCCACGCGCACGCTCGATGCGCTCGAGGCAGAGGCACGCCGTCATGGCGTCACCGAAATCGGATTGTCGGTGTTCAATCACAACACGGCCGCACGTGCGCTGTATCGGGCCTGCGGCTTCGCGCCGATCACGACGACGCTGATCAAGCCGGTCGTCCCGGGCTGACCCCGTCCGTTTGTGTGCGTGCCGGTGACGTGCATGGCCGTTTCCGCGGCTTTTTTCCGGTTACCTGTCCCGACGCAGGGCATGCAACCCGCGCCCGCAGGTCGGCTGGCGCCGCACTTTCCCCATTCCATGCGCGACGAGCGCCGGACGGCCATCGGACGGTCCGGCGCTCGTCGCGACCCGCTCGTCGCGGCCCGCATCAGCGTGCGCGGCCTTTCCATCTGCGCAGCAGCAACGCGTTCGTCACGACGCTGACGCTGGAGAACGCCATCGCCGCCCCCGCGATCACCGGGTTCAGCCAGCCGAGCGCCGCGAGCGGCACGCCGATCAGGTTGTAGACGAACGCCCAGAACAGGTTCTGCTGGATCTTCCGGTAGGTCCGCTTCGAGATGTCGATCGCATCCGCGACGAGCGCCGGATCGCCGCGCATCAGCGTGATGCCGGCCGTATGCATCGCGACGTCGGTGCCGGTCGCCATCGCGATGCCGACGTCGGCCGCGGCGAGCGCGGGCGCGTCGTTGATGCCGTCGCCGACCATCGCGACGATCCCGCCGTGCGTGCGCTTCAGTTCGGCCACCACGCGCGCCTTGTCGTCGGGCAGCACCTGCGCATGCACTTCACTGATCCCGAGCGACGCCGCGACGGCCGCCGCGCTGCCGCGGTTGTCGCCCGTCACGAGTACGCTCGCGACGCCGCGCGCCGACAGTGCGGCGACCGCGTCGCGCGCGCCGGGCTTCACGGTGTCGCCGAACGCGATCAGCGCGAGCAGCGCACGCGGTGCATCGGCGCGCATCAGCCACGAAATCGTGTTGCCCGCGCGTTCGAGTTCCGCGGCACGCGCGTCGAGCTCGGGCGGCACGACGATGCCGAGCTCGTCGCGCCAGCGGGTGCTGCCGAGCGCGAGCAACTGCCCGGCGACGCGCGCCTCGACGCCGCGTCCGGCCACCGCGCGCGCGTCGGCGGCGACGGCCTCGGCCGAGCCTGCGGCGCCGCCGCGGGCCACGACGTCCGCATCGTGCGCGGCAACCACGGCGCGCGCGAGCGGGTGATCGCTTTGCCGCTGGACCGCGGCCGCGAGCGTGAGCGCTTGCTCACGCGGGATGCCGACCGCGTCGAACGCCGTTACGGACGGCTTGCCTTCGGTCAGCGTGCCGGTCTTGTCGAACGCGATCACGGTGGCGCGCTGCGCGAGTTCGAGTGCCTGCGCGTCCTTGATCAGCACGCCGTGGCGCGCCGCGACGCCGGTGCCGGCCATGATCGCGGCGGGCGTCGCGAGGCCGAGCGCGCACGGGCATGCGATGACGAGCACCGCGACCGCGTTGAGGATCGCCGTTTCGGTGCCGGCGCCGGCGATCAGCCAGCCGATCAGCGTCAGCATCGCAATGCCGAGGATCGCCGGCACGAACACTTCGCTCACGCGATCGACGAGCCGCTGGATCGGCGCCTTTTCCGCCTGCGCGGATTCGACGAGGCGGATGATGCGCGCGAGCGTCGTCTCCGCGCCGATCGCGGTGGTTTCGACGACGAGCGCGCCTTCGCCGTTGATCGAGCCGGCCGTGACCGGATCGCCGTCGTCCTTCGGTACCGGCAGGCTTTCGCCGGTGATCAGCGATTCGTCGACGTGCGAGCGGCCCGACACGATCCGCCCGTCGACGGGCACGCGCTCGCCGGGACGGATGCTGACGGTCGTGCCGACGCGCACCTGCGCGAGCGGCACGTCGCGTTCGACGCCGTGCTCGACGACGCGCGCGCGGTCGGGGCGCAGCGCGTTCAGCGCGCGGATCGCCTCGGTGGTCTGGCGTTTCGCGCGTGCTTCGAGCCATTTGCCGAAGCGCACCAGCGTGATGATGACGGCCGATGCCTCGAAATACAGGTGGCCCGGATGGGCGGGGTCGCGCAGCAGCATCCACAGGCTCAGGCCAAACGCGGCCGACGTACCGAGCGCGACGAGCAGGTCCATGTTGCCGGTGCGCGCCTTCACCGCATGCCAGGCGGCGCGGTAGAAGCGCGCGCCGAAGCCGAACTGGACGATCGATGCGAGCACGAGCTGCAGCCACCCGGGCAGCATCGCGTCGATGCCGAACGGCGCGACGAGCATCGGCACGACGAGCGGCGCGCTCAGCACGGCCGAGCCGATCACCAGATTGCGCTCGCGGATCGCTTCGCGGCGCTTGCGGGCGTCGGGGGTTTGCGCCGGGTCGGCGGCGCGGGCTTCGGCGGCACCGGCGGCGCCGGCATCCGGCGCGGCGGCGAGCGATGCGCGGTAGCCGGCCGTCGTGACCGCCGCGATCAGCGTGGCGGCGTCGAGCGCGCCGGCGCCATGCACCGACGCGCGCTCGGTCGCGAGATTGACCGATGCGCGCGCGACGCCCGGCACCGCGGCCAGCGCTTTTTCGACGCGGCCGGCGCAGGACGCGCACGTCATCCCGCCGATGTCGAATTCGAGATCGGCGGAAGCGGCCGATTCAGCGGAGGCGGCCGGTGGCGTCGCTGCGACCGGTGTCGCGGCATAGCCGGCTTGGTGCACGGCGTCCACCAGTTGCGACGCGGAAACGTCCGCCGCGGCGTCGACCGTCGCGCGTTCGGTCGCGAGGTTGACGGAAGCGCGCGTGACGCCCTGCACCTTCGCCAGTGCCTTTTCGACGCGCGACACGCACGACGCGCAGGTCATGCCGTCGATATCGAGTTCGATCGTGGTCGCGGTCGCGGGCAGTGCCGCCGGCGTTGCGGGCAGCGTTTCGGCGCGTGGCGCGTGCTCCGCATGCGCGGCTGCAACGGCTTCGAACGCCGCTTCGCGCACGGCCGCGCGATAGCCGGCCGCGCCGATTGCGTCGACGAGCTGCACGGGCTCGACCGTGTCCTGCGCGGTCACCGTCGCCGCATGCGCGTCGAGATCGACCGCGGCCTCGACGACGCCCGGCACGGCGGCCAGCGCACGCTGCACGCGGCCCGTGCAGCCGCCGCAATGCATGCCGTCGACGGTCAGTTCGATCGTTTGCACGCCCGCGGACGCGAGTGATTCAGTCATATCGGATTCCCCAAAGGCGCGGTTCGTGCCGCGAATGACTCCAGTATCAACATTCCCATCATGGGAAGGTCAAGGGGGCGATGCGTTGCAGGATCGCGCCGACGGCCGACGTATTCTCGCCGGTCATGCCGGTACGTGCAGTCGGCGGGCTGCTCTCGATAGGGGGCCGGATCAAGGAAAGTCCTGGCTGACGGCAGTCCGGCTAGCGCTCCACCCGTTATTCGGCATATTGGGGGATGCCCTTAGGCGCTATGATACCGGCCTGACATCAGCGCCCGCCCAGCGAACGGCGGTTGGGCAGGCTGGGGTGCCTTGCTTTCGCCGATCGTGAGTCGAACAAGGCGATGACTGACAAGAACGATATTCGGCCAGTACTCAATGATTGAAAACCAACGAGAATCAATTTCTCTGCGGCGCGCGGCAGGCGCGTCGCTGGTCATGGCGGCGCTGCTGGCGGGATGCGCGTCGCAACCGGACGCGATCCAGCGGAAAACCGGCTGGATGCGCGCCGAAGTGGCCGATTCCTATGTGTATGCATATCCGCTCGTGCTGATGGACGTCGCGAAGGAAGCCGCGACGGGCGGCGACGGCGCGCAGCCGGGCCAGGCGCCGCTCAACACGCTGCGTCATGCGCAGGCGCTGCCGCCCGTCGGCGCGCTCAACCCGCCGCTGCCGGGCGTCGACACGCTCGACTCGGCCGGCTGGCTCGACGTCGGCGCGGAGCCGGTGATCGTCACGCTGCCGGACACCCGCGGGCGCTACTGGGATGCCCGCGCGCTCGACATGTGGACGAACGTGCTGTGGTCGTCGTCGAGCGTGACGGCGCGCGTTGCTCACGGCGCCGCGCGATCGCAAACGATTGCCTTTGCCGCGAAGGACTGGCAGGGCACGCTGCCGAAGGGCGCGTTGCGTATCGACGTGCCGTCGGCCAACGCGTGGCTCGAAGTGCGGCTGCAGACGAGCGGCGGTCGCGACCTCACGAACGTGAAGAAACTGCAGCGGGCGATCCGCGTGGTGCCGTTGTCCGTCCATACGGGCAGCGCGCGCGGCGCGTCGGTCGCGGTCCATGCGGGCAGCGCGCCGTCGGAAGCCGCGAGCGGCGGCACGCCGGCCGAGCAGGTCGCGGCGCTCGACCCGAAGGCGTTCTTCACGCGCTTCGCGCAGGCGCTGCAGGACAACCCGCCACCCGCCGACGACGCGCATGCGCAGGAACTGCTGAACGATATCGGCGTGTCGGCCGGTTACCCGGTGCCGTGGACGGGCGATCGCCTGAGCGCCGCAACGGCCGGCGTCGCCGAAGCGCGCGCGCGGCTCGCGGCGCCGCCGCCGAACCTGCTGAACGCGAACGGCTGGAGCTGGATCGGCGACACGGCCGGCAAGTACGGCCAGGACTACGCGCTGCGCGCGTACGCGGCCTATACGCAGTTCGGCACCGCGACGCGCGACGACGAGACGCTCGCACTCGTACGCGTCGACAGCGACGGCCATCCGCTGAACGGCGCGAACCGCTACGTGCTGCATTTCGCGCCGGGTGCCTTGCCGCCGGTGCGCGGGTTCTGGACGCTCACGCCGTATGCGACGAACGGCGCGCTGCCCGACGTCGGCTCGACGCGCCGCTCGCTCGGCGACCGCGACCGGCTGCGCCGCAACCAGGACGGCTCGATCGACGTGGTCGTGTCGGCGTCGCCGGGCGGCACGCATGCGGCCAACTGGCTGCCGGCGCCGCGCGCCGATTTCGCGCTCGCGCTGCGGCTCTACGCCCCGAAGCCGCAAGCGAGCGACGGCGCGTGGATGCCGCCCGTCGTCGTCCGGAAATGAACGGACCGGCGCCGCCGCTGTCCGATCCGCGGGCGCGGCGCTCCGCGCCCGAACGCCGTTCCGTCACCCCCTGAGCCTATACTTTCGGGATAGCGTGCACGGCCGTGCCGGTTTTCCGGTGCGGCCCGGCATCCAATCCCGAGGCATTCAAGCATGGCAAGCGCAGACAAAGAAACCGTACCCTCGACCCTCCATGCCCTTGGCGGCATCGCGCGCTCGCGCCGGACCCGGCGTATCGGCCTCGGCGTGCTGATCTTCCTCGTTTTGTTCGGACTGCTCGGGTTCTTCGCGGCGCCGCCGCTGATCCGCCACGTCGCCGAACAGCAGCTGAGCCAGCAGCTCGGCCGGCCGTCCACGGTCCAGCGCATCGCGCTGAACCCGTACACGCTGAACCTCGAGGCCGACGGCGTGCACGTCGGCGAGCGCGGCGGCCAGGGCGACTTCATCGACATCGGCAAGCTCGTCGTGCGGCCGTCGTGGTCGTCGCTGTTCCGTGGCGCGCCGATCGTCAACGAAGTGCGCGTCGACTCGCCGCGCTTCCATGTCGTCCGCTACGACGCGCAGCGCTTCAACTTCACCGACCTGATCGAGAAGTTCTCGACACCGTCGAAGCCCGAAAGCAAGCCGACGCATTTCTCCGTATCGAACATCCAGGTCAACGACGGCCGGATCGACTTCGACGACCGCCTGCTGAACGAAAAGCACGTGATCGACAACTGGACGCTCGGCATTCCGTTCATCGCGACGCTGCCGTCGAAGACCGACATCTTCGTGCAGCCGAAGCTGCGCGCGCGGGTCGACGGCAGCCCGGTCGCGATCGACGGCAAGACGAAGCCGTTCGCGCAGTCGCGCGAGTCGGAAGTCGCGCTGAAGTTCGACCGGCTCGACGTGCCGAAGCTGATTTCGTACGCGCCGGCGAAGCTGCCGGTGATCGTCACGAGCGGCCTCCTGAGCAGCGACCTCACGCTGAACTTCGTGATGAGCGGCGACACGCCCGCGCTGCGCGTGTCGGGCACCGTCGACCTGAACGACGCGAAGGTCACCGGCCGGGCCGCCGAGCCGCTGTTCGCCGCGCGCGGCGTGCACGTCGCGGCCGCCGGCCTCGAGCCGCTGCGCAACGTGCTGCATTTCGACGAGATCCGGCTCGACCAGCCGGTCGTCGACCTGTCGCGCGACAAGCAGGGCGTGCTGAACGTCGAGAAGCTCGCCGGCCAGCCGGCTGCCGCGCCGAAGGCTGACGCGGGCGAGCCGGCTGCGTCGGGCGCCGCCGCATCGACCGTGGCCGCGACCGCCGCGAGCGCCGCTGCCGCCGCGAGCGGCGCGAAGGCCGATGCCGCCGCGAAGAAGGCGCCGCCGCTCGACCTGACGATCCGTCATTTCGCGATCGACGGCGGCACGATCAACGTCGACGACCGCGTGCCGGCGACGCCGACCGCGATGTCGCTCACGAAGCTCGCCGCGACGCTCGACGGCTTCACGCTGCAGGGCAGGACGCCCGCGAAGTACACGCTGTCGACGTCGCTGTCGCGCGGCGGCGACGTGAAGGCCGAAGGCGCGTTCAGCCTGGCGGCGAAGCAGGCCGACACGAAGCTGACGGTCGACGCGCTCGCGCTGCCGGCGCTGCAGCCGTATCTCGGCGAGGCGACCCGTGCGCGCGTGCTCGACGGCACGCTCGGCGCGAGCGTCAACGCGAAGGCCGACTGGGGCAAGACGCCGCTCGACGCGCAGGTCGCCGACAGCACGGTGAGCCTGAAGTCGCTGAAGCTCGCGACGCCGGACGCGAAGGCGCCCGCGATCGTGCTGCCCGACGCGAGCGCGAAGATTTCGAAGGTCGACGTCGCCGCGCGCACCGCGGAGATCGCGAGCGTCGACGCGACCGGGCTCGCGCTCGACGTGAACCGCCTGAAGGACGGCAAGGTCGACCTCGCGACGCTGGTCGAACCCGCGCAGGCGGCGGTGCCCAGGCGCACGGTCGCGCGCAAGGCCGAGGCGGCCGCGCCGTCGTGGCATTACCGGATCGACGCGCTGAACGTGAAGGACTCGTCCGCGAACTTCACGGACCTGTCGACGCCGCGCCCGGTGAAGCTCGCGATCAAGCCGCTCGACCTGTCGGTGCAGAAGATCAGCGACGACATGACGAAGCCGCTGCCGGTGCAGCTGAAGGCGACGCTGAACCGCAAGGGATCGCTGAACGTGTCGGGCGACGTGACCGCGCAGCCGCTGAAGCTCGGCCTGAAGATCAACGGCAACCGCCTCGACGCGGCCGCGTTCGAGCCGTACTTCGGCAGCGCGCTGAACGCGACCATCGCGAGCGCACTGCTCAACGCGCAAGGCAACCTGACGTTCGCGCAGGTGAAGGACACGCCGCGTGCGACCTATCGCGGCGATGTCGCGCTGGTCGACGTGCGGATGCTCGACAAGGCGACGTCCGACCCGTTTGCCGGCTGGCGCTCGCTCGCGCTGTCGAACCTGAAGGTGAACTACGACGAGAAGGGCACCGACGTCGACGCCGCGGTCGTGACGTTCTCGAACTTCTACGGCCGCGTGCTGCTCGACGCGCAAGGGCGTCTGAACCTGAAGGACGTCGTCGCGAAGGAGACGGGCCCCGCGCAGTCGCTGACGCGCGACGCGAGCAAGAGCGAACCCGTGCCGCTGTCGCCGGGCGTGACGCCGCCGGCCGCCGCATCGGCCGCATCGGCCGCGGCGGTGCAGCAGGCGTCCGCGCCGGCCGCCGCATCGGCGACGGTCGTCGTGAAGGCCGCGCCGCCGCCGCAGAATCCGGTGCGCATGCATTTCGGCCAGCTGGTGCTGCAGAACGGCCGCGTGACCTACACCGACAACTTCATCAAGCCGAACTACACGGCGAACCTGGTCGCGATCAAGGGGACGGTCGGCGCGTTCGGCACGGACTCGACGACGTCCGCGCCGGTCGACGTCGCCGCGAACCTCGCGGGCAACGGGCCGATCTCGATCAAGGGCTCGGTGAACCCGCTGATCGAGAAGCCGGCGCTGGACCTGACGGCGACCGCGCACGACATCGAGCTGACCAACCTGACGCCGTACTCGGCGAAGTACGCCGGCTACCCGATCACGAAGGGCAAGCTCAACGTCGACCTGCACTACCAGCTCGCGAACGACCAGCTGTCGGCCAACAATCACATCTTCATCGACCAGCTCACGTTCGGCGATCACGTCGACAACGACACGGCGACCAAGCTGCCGGTGAAACTCGCGATCTCGCTCCTGAAGAACACGCGCGGCCAGATCGACGTGAACCTGCCGGTGTCGGGCTCGCTGTCGAACCCGGAGTTCAGCATCGGCGGGCTGATCTGGCGCGCGGTGCTGAACCTGATCGCGAAGGCCGTCACGTCGCCGTTCACGCTGCTCGCGAATGCGTTCGGCGGCAGCGGCGGCGAGGAGCTCGGCTACGTCGAGTTCGCGCCGGGCTCGTACCAGCTGGACGATGCGCAGCAGAAGAAGCTCGACACCGTCGTGAAGATGCTGACCGAGAAGCCGTCGATCCGGCTCGACCTGATCGGCCGCGTCGATCCGGCGAAGGACACGCCGGGGCTGCGCGACGCGTACGTCGATCGGCTGGTTCGCCAGCAGAAGCTGAAGGACGTGGTCGGGCAGGGCGAGAGCATCGATCCGATGTCGGTGAAGGTCGATCCGGCCGAGTACGGCAAGTACCTGGCGCGTGCGTACAAGGCCGCCGACTTCAAGAAGCCGCGCAACCTGATCGGCCTGCAGAAGTCGCTGCCCGATGCGGACATGAAGAAGGCGCTCGCCGATCACGCGCCGGCCGACGACAACGCGCTGCGCACGCTCGCGCAGCAGCGCGCGCAGGCCGTGCGCCAGTATCTCGACGGCAAGATCGATTCGAGCCGCATGTTCGTCGTGGCGCCGAAGCTCGATGCGAAGGGCATCGAGGACAAGGGCGCGACGACGCGCGTCGACTTCGGCCTGCAGTAAGCCGTTGCGTCATCCTCGGCCGCCGCGTCCGCACCAGCCGGGCGCGGCGGCTTTTTCCTTCAGCGCGCGGCGATCGCCGGTTCGCGCTTGTCCAGCTCCTTCCTCGCGGCCAGCGGCAGACGCGCGTCGTCCCACTGCGTCAGCCATTCGACTTCCTTCGTGGTGAATACCGGCCCGTAGTTGCGCACCGCGTACTGCAGCGCGTCGACGACGTGGTGGCGAATGATTTCGGGGGTGCGTGCATCGTCCAGCACGAACCGGAGAGCTTCCAGGGTCGACATACTCGTGCTCCGGGTCAGGGAAAACCCTTTATCACACGCCAATAGTCGAGCGCCAACCCGAAAAAAAATCGCGCGGCGGGCGAGGGCGCGCACCGTGCACCGGCCCGGTGCGGACGCCGGGCGCACGCGTCGCTTCGTGCGCCGGTTCGCCTGGCTTTGCGACCGCTTCATGTCACTTGCGATTGGTTACGTTTGATAGAGAACAGAAAGCCCCGCTTCATGCGAGCGCCCCACGGCGCGGCGATATTTTGCGCGCCTGATGGCAAGTCACGCAGTTCAACGTCAATCGATGAGGTGGGGTGATGAGGTCTTTCCTTGGTAAGCAGCGGAAGTGGGTGGCGATGGTGGCGGGCGCGCTGGCGCTCGCAAGCGCGGGTGCGCACGCGGCGCAACAGAACGGCAACAGTCAGGGCGAGGATCACGGCCGCGCGAACCGCGTCGTGAAGCACGTGCTGCTGATCAGCGTCGACGGCCTGCACGAGCAGGATCTCGCGCGCTGCATCGGCGCGAACACGTGCCCGAACATCGCGGTGCTGGCGAAGAGCGGCGTGACGTACACGAATGCGTACACGCCCGGCCTGTCGGACTCGTTCCCGGGCCTCGCGGCGCTCGTGACGGGCGGCTCGCCGAAGACGGCCGGCCTGTTCTACGACGTGTCGTACGACCGCAACCTGTACGCGCCGGGCGACACGACCTGCACGGGCAAGCAGGGCTGGAACGTGGTGTTCGACGAGACGACCGGCATCGATGCGCAGAACGGCGGCGCGCTCGTGCACCTCGACGGCGGCGGCGCATTCAACCCGCAGGCGATTCCGCACGCGAAGGTCGACGGCCAGTGCGTGCCGGTGTACCCGCACAACTACGTGAAGACCAACACGGTGTTCGAGGCCGTCAAGGCCGGCGTGCCGAACGCGCATACCGCGTGGGCCGACAAGCACGCGTGGGGCTACGACTGGCTGAACGGCCCGTCGGGCACCGGCGTCGACGATCTGATGCGCACCGAGATCAACTCGATCGACCCGGCGACGAACACGAACTATACGGACGTGTATTCGCATACCGCGCAATTCGACAACCTGCACGTGCAGGCGCTGATCAACCAGATCAACGGCCGCGATTCGACGGGCACGAAGAGCGCACCGGTGCCGACGCTGTTCGGCGCGAACTTCCAGACGCTGAGCGTCGCGCAGAAGGCGCTGGTAACGAAGGGCGGCGGCTACCTGGATGCGAACTTCACGCCGAACGGACAGGTCGCGAACGCGATCACGTATGTCGACAACTCGATCGGCCATGTCGTCGCGGCGCTGAAGCAGGCGAACCTGTATTCGTCGACGGCGGTGATCGTCACGGCGAAGCATGGTCAATCGCCGACCGATCACACGAAGCTCGTGAAGAACGGCGACACGCTGACCAAGCTGCTCGAAGCGAACAACTATCTCGACCCGAACGGCAACTTCGGCCAGAACAACACGACGACGGGCAACCCGAACGACGGTTCGGGCCTGGTCGGCACGGGCCTCGTGCAGACCGACGACGTCGGCCTGATCTGGCTGCGCGACCGCAATCAGCGCACGGCCGTCGTGGAGACGCTGAAGGCGAACCTGGGCTGCAACGCGCCGGGGATCTGCGCGGACGGTGCGCAGGCCTACATCCTGTACGGCGCGGCGCTCGCCGAGCGCTTCGGCGATCCGGCCAACGGCCGCACGCCGGACATCATCGTCCAGCCGAATCCGGGCGTGATCTACACGTCGAGCACGAAGAAGGACGAGGAGCACGGCGGCAACGCGCCGGACGACAGCCACCTCGGCTTGCTCGTGTCGTATCCGGGCCTGCATCGCGCACGCACGGTGACCGACACGGTCGGTACGAAGCAGGTCGCACCGACGATCCTCGGGCTGCTCGGCGCGAACCCGCGCCTGCTGCATGCGGTGGTGGCCGAGAACACGCGCGTGCTGCCGGGGCTCGGTATCGAGCGCTGACGACGCCTGCCGGGTGCCGCCGCCGGGGCGGTGTCCGGCACACACGGGACGCGCGGCGGTGCGCCCCGCTTCATGACGATGGCGGGCCGGCTCACGCCGGCGCGCATTCGTCCAGCATCCATTCCCTGAAGTGCCGCAACGCCTCGCTCGTTTCGAGGCGCTCCGGCGCGTAGCACAGGTAGTGCCCCTGCGCGTCGACGTCGACGGGCGCGTCGAACGGCTCGACGAGCGTGCCGGCCGCGAGATTGTCCGCGATCAGGAAGCGCGGCACGAGCGCGAGCCCGAGCCCCGCCTGCGCGGCCTGGATCAGTACCGAATACTGTTCGAAGCGCGGCCCGGCGAGCGCATTCATCTGCGTGGCGCGATGGCGTTCCGCCCACGCGGACCACGCGATTTCCGCCTGCTCGTGCACGAGGCGCGGCGCCTTCACGGTGTCGGCGGGCGTGCGCAGCGCATGCCGCTCCGCGAATTCGTGCGAGCAGACCGGCACGAAGGTCCGACCGTCCAGGTAATCGCTGCACACGCCTTCCCATGTGCCGTCGCCGTAGCGGATCGCCGCGTCGAGCCCGAACGGGAAGATGTCGCCGTGCGCGAGATGGCGGCGAAAGCTCAGCGTGACGCTCGGCGCGACCGCCAGGAAGCGTGTGAGCCGCGGCACGAGCCACTTGGTCGTAAACGTCGGCACGCTCGCGATCGTCAGCAGGTCGCTGTTCTCGCGTGCGCTCAGCAGTTCGATCGACGCGTTGCCGATTTCGCGCAGCGGGCCGACGACGCGTGCGTGGTACACCTGCCCGGCGCGCGTGAGCACGAGGCTGCGGCCCTCGCGCACGAACAGCTTCACGCCGAACAGTGCCTCGAGATTCGCGATCTGCCGGCTGACCGCGCTGGGCGTCAGCCCCAGTTCCCGGGCCGCGTAGGAGAAGTTCAGGTACTTCGCGGAACTCGCGAACGCGTGCAGTTCCGCGACGTTCGGATACAGGTGCTTCATCGCGGCTATTCCTTCTGCGCACAGATCGATGCGGGCTTTGTACGTTTTTTTCATGACGATGCCATGTCGACGCCGCACACTGCCGCCATTCCGAAAACGCGTGACAGCCCCGCCCGGCGGGCGTTGCGCGGTGTGTTTGTCTCTTTCCCGCGAGTGTTTCCATGCCTGCGTCCACCGCCCCGGCACTGGCCGATGGTGTTCCGATTCGTCGTAACAAACCGGCGGGCCCGCGCATCGGCCGGCTGTTGCTGCAGGCGCTTGTCGCGGTATTCGGGCTCTACCTGCTGCTGCCGATCGTGCTGCTGCTGGTCGGTTCGGTGGGCCAGTCGTGGACGAACACGCTGCTGCCCACCGGCTTCACCGGGCACTGGTTCGCCGACCTGGCCGCGAACCGCAGCTTCACCCGCGCCTTCGGCGTGAGCCTGACGGTGGCGCTGGCGTGCTGCGCGCTCAACGCGGTGATCGGCCTGCCGCTTGCCTATGCGCTGCATCACCGCGCACAGGCCGGGCGCGGCATGGCGACGCGCATCATGATGCTGATGCCGGTGGCCGTGCCCGCGCTGACGCTCGGCTTCGGCTACATCGCGATCTTCAGCGGCGACACGCTGCCGTGGCTCGGCACGCTGCCGCTGATGATCGCGGCGCACGCGGTGCTGACGCTGCCCTACCTGCTGCAGACCCTGCTCAGCGATCTGCGCCACCTGGGCCTCGCGCGCCTCGAGGCCTGCGCGGCGACGCTCGGCGCGACGCCGCTGCGCCAGTTCTTCACGATCGTGCTGCCGAACCTGCGGCACAGCCTGTTTTCCGGGCTCGTGATGGTGGCCGCGCTGTCGATCGGCGAATTCCAGATCTCGAACCTGATCGCCGGCTTTCGCTACCGCAACTATCCGATCGTGCTGCTGCAGGCGTTCTACGGCGCGTCGGGGATGGCGTGCGCGGCCACCGTCGTGCTGCTCGTCCTCGCCGTGCTCGCGACGCTCGTGTCGGTCGGCACCGTGCAACGTATGAAATGAGTCCGTCATGAGTCTCGAATTCGAACACGTCAGTTTCCAGTATCCGGGCGCGCGTCACGGCGTCGACGACGTCACGCTGGCCGCCGCGCAAGGCGAACTGCTCGCGGTGATGGGCCGCAGCGGGTCCGGCAAGTCCACGCTGCTGCGGCTCGCGGCCGGCCTGCTCGACGGCGGCAGCGGCCGCATCGCAATCGGCGGCGACGACATGGCGGGCGTGCCCGTGTGGCGGCGCGAGGTGGGCATGGTGTTCCAGCACTACGCGCTGTTTCCGAACCTGTCGGTGGCCGACAACGTCGCGTACGGGCTGAGGATGCGCGGCGTCGCGGCCGATGCCAGGCGGCGGCGCGCGCACGAGATGCTCGAGCGCGTCGGCTTGTCGGCGCATGCGGAGCGCGGCATCGCGATGCTGTCCGGCGGGCAGCAGCAGCGCGTCGCGCTGGCGCGCGCGCTCGTGATCGAACCGAAGCTGCTGCTGCTCGACGAGCCGCTCGCGGCGCTCGACGCCGGCATCCGCCATCAGCTGCGCGACGAGATTCGCGCGCTGCAGCGCGCGTGCGGCGCGACGACGCTGCTCGTCACGCACGACCAGGACGAGGCGCTGAGCATGGCCGACCGCGTCGCGATCGTCGACGGCGGACGCGTGCTGCAGGTGGGCACCCCGCGCGACCTGTACGAGCGTCCGGCTTCCGCGCAGGTCGCGCGCTTCGTCGGGCATTCGACGCTGCTGCGCGGTCGCGTGATCGCGCACGACACGGTCGACGTGCGGTTCGCGACGCTGCGCGTGGAGACCGGCGCGCACCGGCCGGGCGACGCGATCGAGGTGCTGGTGCGGCCCGAGCACGTCGAGGCCGATCCGCCGGAGCACGGTGTGAACCGCATCGACGGCAGCCCGGGCGACGTGCGCTACTTCGGCGCGACGCAACGTTACGACTTCATTCCCGCCGGCTCGGCCGACCCGCTGCTGTGCGAAGGCCGCTTGCCGGCTACGCGCCGCATCGCGATCGAGCCGCGCCATCTGCTCGTGCTGCCGGCTTCGCCGGCCGCGCAGTGACCCCTTTCATTCAACGGAGATTTCCGATGCTTGCAGGCCAACCCCTTGTGAAGACCCTGCGTGCCGGCGTGCTGGCGCTGTGCGCGCTCGCGGCGCTGGCTGCCGCGCCGGCGCATGCCGCGCCGCTGTATCCGGGCGAGGACGCGCTGTATGCGAAGGCCGCCGACGAAGGGCTCGTCGTGTCGTTCGACACGGGCCCCGAATGGGCGAACTGGAAGGCGCTGTTCGCCGAGTTCCGCAAGCGCTATCCGAAGGTCGAGCTCACCTACAACGACATCGGCTCGGCCGCGACCGTGGTCGCGCTCGACAAGTCGCGCCGCCGTCCGCAGGCCGATACCGCGTACTACTTCGCCGCGTCGGCGCTCGATGCCGAGAGCAAGGACGTCGTCGCGCCGTTCAAGCCGGTCAACTTCGACAAGCTGCCCAACGTGTTCCGCTCGACGGACGGCCGCTGGTTCGCGGTGCACTCGCTGAACATCGCGTTCCTCGTCAACCGCAAGCTCGTGAAGAACGTGCCGCAGCGCTGGTCCGACCTGCTGAAGCCGGAATATCGCAACACCGTGGTCTATCTCGACCCGCGTTCGACCGGGCAGGGGCAGGTCGCCGTGTTCGCGGCCGCGTATGCGAATGGCGGCAGCGTCGAGAATCCGAAACCGGGCGCGGAATTCTTCGGCAAGCTGAAGAGCGCTGGCAACGTGCTGCGCGTCGAGGGCACGACGCCGTATGCGAAGTTCGTGAAGGGCGAGATTCCGATCCTGATCGGCTATGAGAACGACGGCCTGAAGGCGAAATACGTCGACGGCATGGGCGATGCGGCCGACGTCGTGATTCCGCAGGACGGCAGCGTGTCGGCGCCGTATGCGATGAGCCTCGTGAAGAACGGACCGAACCCGTCCGCCGCGCAGCTCTGGCTCAACCTGGTGATGAGCGACGTCGGGCAGGCGCTGTTCGCGCAGGGCTTCGTGCGGCCGGCCGTGCCCGGCACGCCGGTCGCGCCGGACGTCGCGGCGAAGCTGCCGAAGGCGCCGCAGGTGCGCCCGCTCGACGTGGCGAAGGCGGCGACGCGCAAGGCCGAGGTCGACCAGCTCTGGTCGCAGGCGACGCTCGGCAACTAAGGGGCGCGCGATGCAGACCTCCCTCGCGGAACGCGGCGCGCTGCGCCGCTTCGGCGCGGCCCCGGCGGCGGGTTTGCTGGCGGTGTGCTTCGTGCTGCCGCTCGCCGCGCTCGTCGGCTCGGCGTTCACGGACGGCGGCCGCGCATTCGGCGCGGTGCTGCGCGACCCGCTCGTCGCCGATGCGATCGCGCGGTCGCTGGCGCTGGCGGTCGGCGCCGGCACGCTGTCGGTCGGCGTGGGCGTGCCGGTCGCGTTCGCGCTGGCCGGGCAGTCGCCCGCCCGTCGCCACTGGACGCTCGCGCTGCTCGGCGTGCCGCTCGCGTTCTCCGGGCTGGTGATCGCGTACGGCTTCATCCTCGCGTTCGGCCGCGCCGGCTTCGTCACGACGCTGGCGGCGTCGCTGGGCGCGGACCCGAACGTGCTCGGCGGCGCGATCTACACGATGCCGGGGCTGGCGGTCGCCTATGCGTATTACCTGATTCCGCGGGTCGCGCTGATGATCTATCCGGCGCTCGCGAATCTCGACCGGCGGCCGCTCGAGGCGGCGCTGACGCTCGGCGCGCGGCCGTGGCGCGCGTGGCTCGACGTCGCGTGGCGCGAACTGTGGCCGTCGGTCGCGTCCGCATGGTGCCTCGTCACGGCGATCGCGCTCGGCACCTACGGCACGGCGCTCGCGCTGGCCGGCACGCAGATCAATATCCTGCCGCTGCTGATGTATCTGAAGCTGTCGGACGGGCAAACCGATTTCTCGCAGGCGGCCGTGCTGTCGATCGTGCTGACGGCGATCTGCACCTGCGTTCTTGCATTGGGGGAAGGCCTTGTTCGGCAACGACGTCATTGAGTGGTCGGAAGCGGCGCGCGACGCGCTCGCGCAACTCGCGCAGCGGCAGCGCGGCGCACGGCGGCATCGCATGCCGGTCGGTTTGATCGGCCCGCGTGACGCGACCGGCGAGCAGATGCGGGTCGCGGAGCGGGTCGCACAGGCGCTCGCGGCGACGGGCGTCGCCATCGTCGGCGGCGGCAAGCAGGGCGTGATGGAGGCGGCCGCGCGCGGCGCGCAGGCGGCCGGCGGGTGCGTGATCGGGCTGTTGCCGGAAGACGATGCAACGCACGCGAATCCGTATCTGAGCGTCGCGCTGCCGACCGGGCTCGGCATCACGCGCAACGCGCTGATCGCGCGCGCGTCGCTGTGCCTGATCGCGGTGGGCGGCGGGCTCGGCACGCTGTCCGAGATCGCGCTCGGGCTGCAATGGGGCAAGCCGGTGTTCACGATTTGCGACGCGCCGCAGGTGGCGGGCGTCGAGTGCTTCGACGAAGCGGATCCGCTCGTCGCACGGGTCGCGCGGTGGCTCGCCGAATCGGCGTAGGCCGCGTCCCGCGCGATCGAAGGCCGGCCGTGTCCGCACGCACGTGGCGGAGCCGGGCTTGAAACGGAGCGCGCGACCCGCCATATTGGCTGCGCACGACCGTTCAACGACGCCTCCAGAGGATTCCCGATGCGCCTTTTGCTTGCCCTGCTGTTGCCGTGGTTCCAGTTCTTCACGATCGGCCGCCCGATCGCCGGCATCATCTGCCTGATCCTCCAGCTCACGATCATCGGCTGGCTGCCTGCCGCGATCTGGTCGGTGTATGCGCTGAGCCAGTACAAGACCGATCGCAAGATCGAGGCGGCGCTGCGCGAGCGGCGGTAGGCGGGGCTCACCACGCCGACTCCACGGCGTGATTTTCATTTCGGCAGAAATTTATATAATTCACTGAAACTCAGTGGATTAATTTGCATAGATTTCTACCAAAATGACGGCTTCCTGCACGATCCAGCTTCACGCCGACGGAATCTGGCATGACGTCGGCGGCGTCACCCTGTTCGGCGAACCGGACGAAGGATGGCGTGGTCGCGCCTTTACGGGCTACGACGTCGAATGGATCGTGCGTCATCAGTTCGCCCGCGACGCGCGCGCGATGTCGTGCACCTTTCCGGTCGACCTCGAGCCGCTGGTCACGCCTCATTGGCCGGTGTTCCTGATCGATTTGCTGCCGCAAGGGTTCGGGCGCCAGGAACTGTTGCGCCACCTCGAACTCCCCGAAACGGCCGAGGAGCGCGCCGACTGGACGTTGCTGCTCGCGGGTGCCGGAAACTCGATCGGCAATTTGCGGGTCAAGGAAGCCGCGCAGTGGCTCGCCGAGCGCGGAGGGCCGCAGCAAGGATTTACGGACGACGATGTTGCTGCACGCGGCGACGCATTCAGCGAATATCTCGCCGAACACGGATTTTTCGTCGCAGGGGTGCAGGGCGAATGGCCGAAGCTGTTGCTGACGCGCGCCGACGACGGGCTGCTCTATCTCGATCACACGCTGCCCGACGAGCGCGCGGTCGAGCATTACATCGTCAAGTTCGGACGTGGCACGAACGAACGTCTTGCCCGGATCCTGCGGCACGAAGCGCCATACATGGCATTGGCTCAGCGTCTTGGCTTGCGCGTGCATGCGTCACTGATGCTGCGGGATCGGTCGTTGTTCATCCCGCGGTTCGATCGCGCGCGCAGCGGCGGGAGCGTCGTTCGGTTCGGGCAGGAAAGCATCGCTTCGTTGACCGGCAACGCAGGCTTCGGCGTCGTGCCGAGTCACGACGAGGTGTGTCGTCATCTCGTGCGTCGATGCACGGATCCCCAGACCGAGGTGGCCGAGTATCTGTGTCGCGATGTGGCGAACCTTGCGCTTGGCAACAAGGACAATCATGCGCGAAACACGGCACTGCAACGAGACTTCGACGGACGCATCGCCTTGACGCCGCTATACGATTTCGCGCCGATGTATCTTCATCCGGACGGCATTGCGCGCCGCATTCGCTGGGAAGGAAATGACGATGGCCGGCCTGACTGGGCGCGGGTGCTCGACACTGTTGTCCGGTCAAGCGAACCGCAGGCGGGGGAGACGCACGTTGCGCTGGACCGTCACGCGTTGCAGACGCGTCTGCGCGCAATGGCGCCGCATTTGCAGGTCATCGCCGATCACGGTGTCGATCTCGGTCTGGAACACGACGTGCATGCCTTTCTGAAACCCGGTCTCGAGCGGCTTGCTCGCGAGCTCGACAGGCTGCGTTAGCGAGGACGCGACACCATGGACAAACGCTACAACGCGATGTCGCTTCCCGAACAGCTCGCGCTGCGGCGCCAGGCGATCGACGACGTTCTTGCGCATCCGGAATGGCCGTTGCACGAGTCGGTGCGTCATCTGAAGAAGACGATGCGGCTGACGAGCGCCGAAATGGCCAAGCTCGCCGGCGTATCGACGAAGACGATTCAGGATATCGAACAGGGTCGCAGCGACGGAACCGTCCAGACGATGAACCGCATATTCGGCATGCTGGGATTGAAGCTCGGCGTCGTGCGGCGCGCGCCGCAATAACGCCTGCCGTGGTGGCGGGAGCGGCGCATCCGTCGGTCG
The DNA here is from genome assembly GCF_003853425.1 of Burkholderia sp. Bp9140. Taxonomy (NCBI): domain Bacteria; kingdom Pseudomonadati; phylum Pseudomonadota; class Betaproteobacteria; order Burkholderiales; family Burkholderiaceae; genus Burkholderia; species Burkholderia sp. Bp9140. The sequence goes on along the minus strand of NZ_QTPQ01000007.1, from coordinate 149,352 downwards.
ATCGACAGATGCGCGATGCGTCCGGAGAGGGGGGGGGCCGGTGAGTCGCCCGGCCTACTTCACCGCAAACAGCGTCAGGTTCATGAAGATCTTGAACGCATAGCCGAGCGTGACGGCGCCGAGCACGCCGCCTGCCCACAGGATGACGAACCACATCCAGCCGCGCATCCGCGGCCGCGGCGCGTCGGGCTGGCGAGCGGCGGAATCAGTGGTGGTAGTAATGCTGGTCTTCATGGCGCACCTTGCCTCGGAATATCCAGTAACCCATCGTCGTGTAGGCGATGATGATCGGCAGGATAACCGCTGCGCCGACCAGCGTGAAGGTCTGGCTCGAACGCGGCGCCGCCGCTTCCCAGATCGTCATGGTCTGCGGGATCGCGTACGGGAACATCGTGACGAGCAGGCCGACGTAGCCGAGCAGCACGAGCGCCAGCGCGAGCATGAACGGCGTCATGTCGTGGCGGTCGCGCACCGCGCGACGCATCCACACCGCGCACCCGGCCACCAGGAACGGCACCGGCAGCAGGCGCCAGAACAGCCCCGAATCGAACCAGCGCTGCGCGATGGCCGGATCCTGCAGCGGCGTCCACAGGCTGACGACGGCGATGAAGCCGAGCAGCACGACCGTCAGCGGCCACACGACGCGATGCAGGCGGCGCTGCAGGTCGCCTTCCGTCTTCGCGACGAGCCAGCAGCAGCCGAGCAGCGCATAGGTCACGATCAGGCCGAGGCCCGTCAGCAGGCTGAACGGCGTGAGCCAGTCGAATGCGTCGCCCGCGAACACGCCGTCCTTCACGTTGATGCCCTGCAGGAACGCGCCGAGCGCGATCCCCTGGAACAGCGTCGCGCCGGCCGAACCGCCGATGAACGCGAGATCCCACAGCTGCTTCGTGCGCCGCGCCTTCGCGCGGATCTCGAACGACACGCCGCGGAAGATCAGGCACACCAGCATGAAGATCAGCGGCAGGTACAGTGCCGACAATACCGTCGAATAGACGATCGGGAACACCGCGAACAGCCCGGCGCCGCCGAGCACGAGCCACGTCTCGTTGCCGTCCCACACGGGCGCGACGGTGTTCATCATCAGGTCGCGTTCCTTCTCGTCCGGGAAGAACGGGAAGACGATGCCGATGCCGAGGTCGAAGCCGTCGAGCACGACGTACATGAAGAGCCCCAATGCGATGATCGCGGCCCAGATTACGGTGACGTCCATAGGTTTTCTCGTTTGCGAAATGGGTGGGCTCAGACGGTCTCGATCAGGTCGTCGACGGCGGACATCGGGCGGCGCGCGGTGTGATCGGGGCGTGTGTCGGGCGTGTCGTGTTGCGCGTCGTGCCTGACGTCGGGCAGCGCGGGGCCGGCCTTCATCAGCTTCAGCATGTAGTACACGCCGGTGCCGAACACGAGGAAATACACGATCACGAACGTCATCATCGACAGGCTGACCTGCTGCACCGACAGCGGCGACACGGCCTGCGCGGTGCGCATCACGCCATACACGACCCACGGCTGGCGGCCCGCTTCGGTCGTCACCCAGCCCGCGAGCAGCGACACGAAGCCGGTCGGGCCCATCACGAGCGCGAAGCGCTGGAACCACTTCGATTCATACAGGCTGCCGCGGCGGCGAAGGAACCACGCGAGCGCGGCGAGGCCGATCATCGCGAAGCCGAGGCCGACCATGATCCGGAAGCTCCAGAACACGACCGTCGAGTTCGGGCGGTCTTCCGGCGGGAAGTCCTTCAGCCCGCGGATCTCGCCGTCCCAGCTGTGCGTGAGGATCAGGCTGCCGAGGTGCGGCACCTTCACCGCGTAGCGGGTCGTTTCGGCCTGCATGTCCGGAATGCCGAACAGGTTGAGCGGGGTGCCGCCCTTCTCGGTTTCCCACAGCCCTTCGATCGCGGCGATCTTCGCGGGCTGGTGCTTCAGCGTGTTGATGCCGTGCTGGTCGCCGATCACGGCCTGCAGCGGCGCGAGCACCAGCAGCAGCCACAGCGCCATCGAGAACATCTTCTTCACGCCCTTGTCGCGGCGGCCCTTCAGCAGGTGCCATGCGCCCGTCGCGGCGACGACCAGCGCGGCGACGATGAACGCGGCGATCGCCATGTGGAACAGGCGGTACGGGAACGACGGGTTGAAGATGATCGCGAACCAGTTGGTTGGCACGACGCGGCCGTCGACGATCTCGAAGCCCTGCGGCGTCTGCATCCAGCTGTTCGACGCGAGGATCCAGAACGTCGAGATCAGCGTGCCGATCGCGACCATCAGCGTCGCGCCGAAGTGCGCGCGCGGGCTGACGCGATTCCAGCCGAACAGCATGATGCCGAGGAAGCCGGCTTCGAGAAAGAACGCGGTCATCACCTCGTACATCAGCAGCGGGCCGGTGACGGCGCCGGCGAAGCTCGAGAAGCCCGACCAGTTGGTGCCGAACTGATAGCTCATCACGACGCCGGAGACGACGCCCATCCCGAACGCGACCGCGAAGATCTTCGACCAGAACAGGCAGAGTGTCTTGTAGTACGGCTTGCCGGTCTTCAGCCAGCGATATTCGAGCACGGCGATGAAGCTGGCGAGGCCGATGCTCAGCGCCGGGAAGACGATGTGAAAGGAGACGGTGAACGCGAATTGCAGGCGGGCCAGATCGAGGGCCGAAAATGCGGAGTTCATACGAGTTGACCGAGGCTGACGATACCCGCCGGCGGGTGCCGGCGGACCCCGGCCGGTGGGGCGTCGGGGTTGGCGGGAGTATGGATCGCGATGTTGCGCCGCGAAATGTGCCAACTCGTCGCAGATGTCCAGTCCGCCGCGCGCCATTTCGGGATAAATCGTTGATTCGTATCAAGAACGCGGCTCGCGCCGCATGCGGCTGCGGCGTGGCGGCCTGCCGCACGTGCGGCAATATGGCGCGTCGCATCATTCGAACGATGCGGCCGGCGCAACGAGGTCGGCGCACGCCGCGGTGTCGCCCGGCGTCCGGTCGGGCCGACGTCGGGTCGCCGCGGCGCGCATCCGGCCACCGGCAGGCGCTGCGCGAATTGCGTACACTCTGAGTCTCGTTTCGTCAGGGCCGGGCACATCGGTTCCGGTCCGCGTTTACTCAGGGCACGAAGTTGACGTCCTCCTCCGCCTAAAGGCGGAGGATTCCCACACCTGGCGATGCACGTCCGCATCGGAGAATGTTCAAAGCAGCATTGACGTCGCGATCATGCACGACACCACAGTCACTACAGACCCACTCTCTAGCAAGAAACGCTTATGGAGCGAGAACGGGTTGAACCTCGCAACCGAGGTCGTTCAAGCGCTTCAGCAAGCGCTGGATAGTTTTGCTCGTGTCGTGCCGGGTAAAGTGATCAGCGCCGAGATCGATTCCGACACCGGAACGGATCGGTCGGGCCTGAATATCGGGTATCTCGATCACGATGTTCAAGAACCAATGGCCGCGCGCATCCTGCGCAAAGTTGGTGCCGTCCTTGATCTTGCCTTCAGGAAGCGGGCGGCTGTTGAACACGCGGAAAGTGTTGCTGGCGAAGCGAAACGCGTCGCCCTCGCGCTTCAGGTCTCGGCCCTTCAGCGGCACCCAGCCCAGCGATTTCCTGCCGCGATAGCGCAGGTAAGGCCGACGGTGCTGACTGCGCGACTTCGCGTATTGCTCGCATGTCGCGTTGATCGTGCCGGAGTGGATACCGAGCGCCTTGCTGCTCCCGTCGTCAGCATGTTCAGATCGAATCCCGTCGGCCACTTCTTGCTCCACTTGAGCGCGTGCTTCTGCGTATCGTTGCAAAAGTTCCAGACATAGTTCACCGCACGGCTCTGCTTGCAAAGCAGTCCGTTGAGCGACCTCACCCGGTAGCGGTAGACAAGAATCATGCCGGTGATCCTAACCCGTGGAAGAAGCTGCCTGTCGACAGCACTCCTTTCCTTCCCGCCATCCGCCCCGAAGGAAGTCCCCTTGGGGGAAATGGCGGGGTTTCTCGGAGCAAATTCTGATGATCGATTTACGCAGCGATACCGTGACACGTCCGAGCCAGGCGATGCTGGCCGCGATGACTGCCGCCGAAGTCGGCGACGACGTATGGGGCGACGACCCGACCGTGCTGCGCCTGCAGGCGGTCGCGGCCGAGCGGGCAGGCAAGGAAGCCGGCCTGTTCTTCCCGAGCGGCACGCAGAGCAACCTGGCCGCGCTGATGGCCCATTGCGAACGCGGTGACGAATACATCGTCGGCCAGCTCGCGCACACCTACAAGTACGAAGGCGGCGGCGCGGCCGTGCTCGGCAGCATCCAGCCGCAGCCGATCGAGAACGCGCCCGACGGCACGCTGCCGCTCGCGAAGATCGCCGCGGCGATCAAGCCGATCGACAACCACTTCGCCCGCACGCGGCTGCTCGCGCTCGAAAACACGATCGGCGGCCAGGTATTGCCGGACGGCTATGTGCAGGAAGCCGTCGCGCTCGCGCGCAGCCGCGGGCTGGCCGCGCACCTCGACGGCGCGCGCGTGTGCAATGCGGCCGTCGCGTCGGGCCGTCCGATCGCGGAACTGTGCGCGCCGTTCGATACCGTGTCGATCTGTTTCTCGAAAGGGCTCGGCGCGCCGGTCGGTTCGGTGCTGGTCGGCCATCGTGCGCTGGTCGAGCGCGCGCAGCGCTGGCGCAAGGTGTTGGGCGGCGGGATGCGACAGTCGGGCATCCTCGCGGCGGCCTGCCTGTATGCGCTCGACCACAACGTCGAACGGCTGGCCGACGATCACGCGAACGCCGCGCATCTCGCGGCAGGTCTGGCGCGCATCGAGCCGGTGAAGGTGCTGTCGCACGCGACGAACATGGTGTTCGCGCAATTTCCCGAAGCCGATTGCGCGCCGCTCGAGGCGTGGCTGAAGGAGCGCGGAATACTCACGCAGATGCTGTATGCGTCGCGCTTCGTCACGCACTGCGACGTGTCGCGCGCGGACATCGACACCTTCATCGACGCGGTCGGCGCGTATTTCGCGCAGCGTCGCGCGTAAGGCGGAATGCGCCGGCCGGCGGGGGGGCACCGGCGCGATGTGGCGCGAAGCAGGAAGCGGAGAGGCGACGGGGGCGACGTGGCAACCCGTCCGTCGATATTGGCCGTGCCGGCGGATTACGCTTGCCGGGGCATGTCGGCGGGCGGCGTGCCGTCGCGGAATAGCGCCTTCAACTGCGTGCGCAGTTCGGCGCTGTCGGTGTGCTGGTGCACCGAGACCGCATGTTGCACGGCGGCCTCCAGCAGTTCGTTGTCGGAGTCGGCGGAAATCGCGACCGAGCAATTCATCGCGCTGGGAAACTCGCGGCAATCGATATAGCGGCGGGACATGATGTTCTCCTCACAGGAAAGGGAACGGCCGGATTTGCGTGATCGGCCGCGCGGCGCCTTCGCGAGGCCGATGGAAAAAGTATAGGCGGCGCGGCGGCGTTTCTCGCCGCCACGCTTACCGCACCGCGTGCCGCGTGGGCGATGTCGATCACCCGCGCGTCACGGCAGCGGCGCGAGCAACCGGCGCGCCGCTTCGACCACCCGCGCGGACAGCGACGCCATCGTCGGCGACTGCACGGTCCACGCGTGCCAGTACAGCGTGACGTCGGTCGGATGCACGGGCGCGAGATCGACGAGCCCTTGCGTGTCGAGCGGCGCGCTGCCGATCAGCGGCTCCGGCACCATCGCGTAGCCGAGCCCGTGCCGCACCGCAGCGAAATGCGCATGCGTGCCCGGCACGAAGTGGCACGGATACGCGCCTTCCGGCAACCCGAACTTCTCCTTCAGGAACGTTGACTGCAGCGTGTCGCGCCGCGAATACGCGACGACGGGCGCCTTGCGCGCGCTCGTGCGGTTCAGGCCGCGCGGAAACCAGCGCCCCGCGAACGCGGCGGCGGCGAGCAGCCGGTAGCGCATCGTGCCGAGCGGCGTCGCGACGCAGCCGCGCATCGGTTTCGGCTCGGTCGTCACGCAGCCGACGGCCATCCCGCTTTCGAGCAGTGCGAACGTGTGGTCCTGGTCCTCGACGATCAGCTCGAACAGGATGCGCTCGCCCGCGAGCACCGACGTCAGCGCGGGCAGGAACCAGGTGCCGAGGCTGTCGGAGTTCAGCGCGATCGTGACCGAGATCGGCGATTCGCGCTCGGTCGCGAGCGTGCTTTGCAGGTCGGCCTGCAGCAGCGCGACGCGGCGCAGGTGCTGCAGCACGCGCTGTCCGGCCACCGTCGGCCGGCACGGCCGCGTGCGCAGCACGAGCGGCGTGCCGAGGCTCGCCTCCAGCGCGCGGACCCGCTGCGTGACGGCGGACGCGGTCACGTGCAGGCGTGCGGCGGCCTGCTCGAAGCTGCCGGTGTCGGCGACGGCCAGCAGCGCGGCGGCTTGCTTCGGATCGATCGTCATCGACATGTCGATGGCATTCCTGTGAACGTAAGACGAGAGGCCGTAGTGTAAGGCAGCACGCGCCGCCGGCCCGACGCGGCCAATCGTCCCGCCGTCCACCGGCGGCGCGCGCATTTTGACCTACCCTATAGAAACGCGCGGCGCCCGGCCGGTGCCAGGCCGGCTTGCCGCGTGCGGACGATCGTGCGCCGCGCGGATGCCGCGGCGCGGGCGTCGTGACGATTCCCATTTGACGGAGGACGAACATGTCGATTCGACTAGGCGAGGACGCGCCCGATTTCACCGCGGAGACCACCGAGGGCACGATCCGTTTTCATGAATGGATCGGCGATCACTGGGCGATCCTGTTTTCCCATCCGAAGGACTTCACGCCGGTATGCACGACCGAGCTCGGCTACATGGCCGGGCTCAAGCCGGAATTCGACAAGCGCGACACGAAGATCATCGGGCTGTCGATCGATCCCGTCAGCGACCACCGGAAGTGGGTGGCGGACATCGCGGAAACGCAGGGCCATGCGGTCAACTATCCGCTGATCGGCGACGATGAACTGAAGGTCGCGAAGCTGTACGACATGATCCATCCGAACGCGAGCGGCGGCCCGCGCACCGCGGTCGACAACGCGACCGTGCGCTCGGTGTTCGTCATCGGGCCGGACAAGAAGGTCAAGGCGATGCTCGTCTATCCGATGAGCGCCGGTCGCAACTTCGACGAGGTGCTGCGCCTGCTCGACGCGCTGCAGCTCAACGCGCGGCATACGGTGGCGACGCCAGTCAACTGGAAGCCCGGCGACGATGTCATCATTCCGACCTCGGTGTCGGACGATGCGGCGAAGCAAAAATATCCGCAAGGCTTCCGGACGCTGAAGCCGTACCTGCGGTTCGTGCCGCAGCCGCACTGACGGCTCGGCCCGCATGCAACGGGGCGGCCCGCACGCCCGCACGCCCGCGCGCCGGCGACGCGCGGTGCGCGGTGCGCGGGCCGGACAACCAGAACGACAGTAGGCGTGAATAAGCGACGGAGCGACTTCGCGATGATCTTCCGGCAACTTTTCGACCCGCAATCGTCGACCTACACGTATCTGCTCGCCGACCGCGGATCGCGCGAAGCGCTGCTGATCGATCCCGTGTTCGAGCAGGTGCGCCGCGATGCGGCGCTGCTCGACGAACTCGGGCTGCGGCTCGTCGCGACCATCGACACGCACGTGCACGCCGATCACGTGACGGGTGCATGGCTGATGAAGCAGCGCACCGGCAGCGCGATCGCGATCTCGGCCGCGAGCGGCGCGCAGGGCGCCGACCGCTACCTGAACGACGGCGATCGCTGCACGTTCGGCACGCGCTACCTGACCGTGCGCGCGACGCCGGGCCATACGAGCGGCTGCATCAGCCTCGTGCTCGACGACGAATCGATGGCGTTCACCGGCGACTGCCTGCTGATTCGCGGCACCGGCCGCACCGACTTCCAGCAGGGCGACCCGCGCGCGCTGTATCGCGCGGTGCACGGCCGGCTCTTCACGCTGCCGGCCGCATGCCTGCTGTATCCCGCGCACGACTACCGCGGGCTGACGGTGACGAGCGTCGGCGAGGAGCGGCGCTTCAACCCGCGCCTCGGCGGCGATCTCAGCGAAGACGATTTCGCCGGCTACATGCGCAACCTCGGGCTCGCGCATCCGCGCCAGATCGACGTGGCGGTGCCCGCGAACCTGCAGTGCGGCGTCGCCGAAAACGCGCCCGGCGCGCAGGTGACGGCCGACTGGGCGCCGCTCGTCTACACGTTCGCCGGGTTCTGGGAAATCGATCCGCAGTGGCTCGAGGATCACCTGCCGGCCGTGCAGGTCGTCGACGTGCGCGAACCGGACGAATTCGCAGGCCCGCTCGGCCACCTGCCCGGCGCGACGCCGATTCCGCTCGGCGAACTGGCCGCGCGTACCGGCGAGCTCGCGCGCGACCGGCCGATCGTGACCGTGTGCCGCGCCGGCGGCCGCTCCGCGCAGGCGACGGTGATCCTGCTGAAGGCCGGTTTCGATGCCGTCGCGAATCTCGGCGGCGGGATGCTGCGCTGGCGCGGCGAGGGGCGCGTCGTGATGGACGGCCGGTCGTAGCGGCGCGACGCCGCGCAACGAAAAAATGTTCGGACCGGTGTCGAATCGGCCAGGCGCCGTTCGTCGTCAGGTTATCCGATCACATGGCGCTGCATGACGCGGCGCCGACACCCGAGAGACCACGCGATGATGCCGACGCTTTACGCCCATCCCTTTTCGTCCTATTGCCAGAAGGTGCTGACTGCACTGTACGAGAACGGCACACCGTTCGAATATCGCGTGCTCGCGCACGACGATCCGAAGCCGATGCAGGAACTGGCCGCGCTGTGGCCGATGAAGCGCTTCCCGGTGCTCGTCGACGCGGGCCGCACCGTGATCGAGGCGACCATCATCGTCGAGTACCTCGACCTCTATCATCCGGGCCCCGTGCGACTGGTGCCCGACGACCGGCGCGCGGCGCTGGAAGTGCGGACGATGGATCGTTTCTTCGACAACTACGTGTCGACGCCGCAGCAGAAGGTCGTGTTCGATGCGCTGCGGCCGGAGCACGAGCGCGACGCGCGGGGCGTCGCCGATGCGCGTGCGATGCTCGAGACGTCGTACGCATGGCTGGACCGGACGATGGCCGATCGCGAATGGGCGGCCGGCGACCGCTTCAGCCTCGCCGACTGCGGCGCGGCGCCGTTCCTGTTCTACGCGGACTGGACGCACCGGATCGATCCGTCGTTCTCGAACGTGATCGCGTATCGCCGGCGCCTGCTTGCGCGGCCGTCGTTCGCGCGGGCGGTCGACGAAGCGCGGCCGTATCGTTCGTTCTTCCCGCTCGGCGCGCCCGATCGCGATTGACGGGCGCGGCCGCGCGCGCGGGGCGCGATGCCGCCGCGCAGGGCCGGCAGCGTGTGCCCGGGCGGCGTGACGACAGCAGCGGATGCATCGCGGCGCCGTCCCGTTACATCGTCGTGTGCTTGACCGACTGCGCGAGCGTCAGCAGTTCGTCGAACTGCGTGATCAGCTCGAAGCACAGCAGGAACGCGAGCGTATAGGCCGGCGCGGGGAAGCGCCGGATCGCCGCCAGCACCTGCGGCGCGAAGCGCGACCGGATCGCATCGCGCGTCAGCAGCCATGCAATGGCGATGCCGATCGCGGCACCGGCGATCAGGTCGGTCGGGTAGTGATAGCCGAGATACGCGCGCGGCACGCAGATGAACACGACCGCATACAGTAGCGCGAGCACGCCGGCGCGGCGCGCGATGATGAAGATACCCATCGCGATCGCCATCCACAGCATTGCGTGATCGCTTGGAAACGAACTCCAGGCCTGCAGCGTGGCCGCACGCAGTTCCTCGGACGGGAAGTGCAGGTGCAGGTCGGGGTTGTAGATCGGCCGCACGCGGAACGGCAGGACTTTCGCGAGCAACCGGCCGACCGCGAGTGCGACAAGCCCGCTCGCGACCGTCGCGATGACCCGCTCGCGTTGCCGTTCGCGCTCCGGTCCCGGCTGGAACCATAGCCAGCACAGCACGGGGATGAGCACGAAGCCCTTGAACGTATAGAGGCCGGCGATCACGCGGATCGCATGGTTCATCAGCGGTCCGAACGTGATGTGGGTGAGGAAGATCTGGATCGTGGTGTCGAAATTGTTCATGTTCTGCGACCTCGGCGGACACGCAGCGCATGACATGCGGCCGGCAAGGATCAGGAAGCGCGCTCGCACTGGAGCGCAATGGGGGGCAAGTATGTCATCGGTAATTTCGAAGAAAATGGGAAAAAATACCGGGAATCCCCTGATAAAACGCGATTTCCGCGTGGGGCCGGATGGGGGAGGACCGTGCGGCGCGGCCATGTCGAATCCTCTGACGGTTGTGCGAGGATGCTTCCGTGCCGGCGAAAAATAATCGGTTGAACTAGGCAATTCGTCGAACCGTCGCACACCTTGCACCGGATGACCGGATGCGTCCCGCGTCTCGCACGGATCTGCCGCGCTGCGCCGGGCCGCGCAGCACCGAAAGAAAATAAAAGAAAAGGCGGGCAAGCCCTGCGGCCTGCCCGCCCCGCATGCGCGATGCCGGGCCTTACCGGCGCCACATGCGCACGGCCAGCGCGGCCAGCGACGTCGCCACGGCCAGCACGATCACCGCATTCCAGCCCAGTTGCGCGAGCAATGAACTGCCGAGCGCGGCACCGGCCGCCATCCCGATGAACATGCCGACGAACAGCACCGCGTTGAGGCGGCTGCGCGACGCAGGGTCGATCCGGTAGACGATCGCCTGGTGCGCGATCAGCGTGGCCTGCACCCCGAGATCGAAGCCGATCGTCGCGGCCGCGAGCAGCGCGAGTTGCGCATGCGGCGTCATCAGCGGCGCGGCGGCCATCGCGGCGAACGACACGGTCGCGATCCCGATGCCGACCTGCGTGACGCGCTCCGGACCGTGGTGATCGGCGAGGCGTCCGGCAATGGGCGCGGCCAGTGCGCCGGCAGCGCCTGCCAGGCCGAATGCGCCGGCGGCTGCGCTGCCGAGGTGGAACGGCGCGCCGTGCAGCATCACCGCGAGCGTCGACCAGAACGCGCTGAACCCGACCGCCAGCAGCCCTTGCGCGAACGCGGCGCGGCGTAGCGCCGGATGGCGGCGCCACAGTTCGCCGAGCGACCCGATCAGCGCGCGGTACGACAACTGCGTGGTCGGCTCGAAGCGCGGCAGCCCGCGTGCGGCCACGACGCCGATGGCGGCGACGCTGGCGGCCGCGAGCGCGAACATCACGCGCCAGCCGGCCGTTTCCGCCACGAAGCCTGCGACGACGCGCGACAGCAGGATGCCGAGCAGCAGCCCCGTCATCACCGTGCCGACGATGCGGCCGCGATGCGTGTCGTGCGCGAGTGTCGCGGCGGCCGGCACGACGTCCTGCGCCATCGTCGCGGTCAGGCCGATCGCGAAGCTCGCGGCCAGCAGCAGCCCGAGCGACGGCGCGACCGCCGCGAGCAGCAACGAGACGACCAGCGCGGCGGCTTTCGTCACGATCACCCGGCGCCGGTCGAAGCGGTCGCCGAGCGGCGCGAGCAGCAGGATGCCGAGCGCATAGCCGAGCTGCGTGAGCGTCGGCACGAAGCCGATCGCGCGTGCCGACGCGCCGAGATCGGGCCCGAGCGCGGCGAGCATCGGCTGCGCATAGTAGAGCGGCGCGACGCCGAGACCGGCTGCCGCGGCGAGCAGCAGCACGAGCCGGCGATCGGGCATCGAGGAGGCGGCCGCGCGGGCCGGTGCATGGGCCGCGCGGGGCGCGGCGTCGAGACGGGTCGGAGTGGACATCGCGTACATCCTTGTTCGGGTAACGGATGGACGCGAGTGTGCCGACCGGCGGCCGGCCACGGTAGTGCCGTCCGTCGAAGATTTGTTATACGCTTGGCGAATGACTGAAAAAATCCCCGCTTCGCCCGCTACTGGCGGCTCTCCGCGCGTTCAGGCGGTGCCGGTCGACGGCGCCGGCTATCGTTTCGAGCTGATGGAAACCTTCGTGCGCATAGTCGAGGCAGGCAGCCTGTCGGCCGCCGCCGCGCAGCTGCACACGACGCAGCCGACCATCAGCCGGCGGCTGCAGGCGCTCGAACGCTCGCTCGGGATGCGGCTGCTGCAGCGGACGACCCATGCGATGCGGCTGACCGTCGACGGCGAGCGCTGCTTCACGCGCGCGAAGGAACTGCTCGCGAACTGGGCGGCGTTCGAGGCCGACCTGCGCGGCGCGCAGGAGGAGCCCGACGGCCTGTTGCGCGTCGCGGTGCCGCATGCGTTCGGGCAGGAGCGTTTCGTCGCGCCGCTTGCGCAGTACCTGCGCGAGTATCCGCGCGTCTCGGTGGAATGGCTGCTGCAGGACGAGGTGCGCGATTTCGTCGGCAGCGGGATCGACTGCGCGATCCAGGTGGGCGAGCCGACCGATCCGGGCGTGGTCGCGATCCGGCTGTCGAAAGTGCCGCGCTTCGTGGTGGCCGCACCGTCCGTGCTGAACGGCGCGGATGCGCCCGCCGATCCCGACGCGCTCGCCGCGTTGCCGTGGCTCGCGCTGCGCACGTATTACCGGACCGAGTTGACGTTGACGCACGCCGTCACGGGCGACACGCGACGCATCGCGATCCGGCCGCGCATCACGACCGCGAATCTCTACGCGCTGCGCAGCGCGGCGCTGCTCGGGGTCGGCGCGTGCGTCGGTTCGTCCTGGATGCTGGCGGACCATCTCGCGCGCGGCGAGCTCGTGCATCTCGCGCCCGACTGGCAGGCCGCGCCGTTGCCGGTCTACCTGACCTACCCGCACGCGCAGTTCTATCCGTCGCGGCTCGTGCGTTTCGTCGCGATGATGCGCGAGGCCGTGCCGCCGCTCGTCGAAGGGCGCGACACGTGAGCGCCGTCGCGTGCAGCGTCAGCCGCGCCGGATGCCTTCGGGCAGCGCGCTGATGCGACGCACTTCAGGCGAGTCGAGCCACGCGCGGGACGTCGCGCAGTCGACGAACATGTCGGTCGCATCGTCGCCCCAGAAGAGGTCGCCGTCGAGTTCGAAGGTCGGCACGCCGAACACGCCGTGCGCGATCGCCTGATCGGTGTTCGCGCGCAGTGCATCCTTCACCGGCTGCGCTTCGACGGCCGTCACGCCTTCGGGAAAACCGACCGCCTCGCACAGCGCGGCGAAGCCGTCCGGCGTCGACACGTCCTGGCCGTCGCGCCAGATGTGCCGGAAGATCCGCCGGATCGCATCGGGCGAGCTGCCCATCGCGATCGCGAGACGCAGCGGCCGGATCGGGTTGAACGGGTGCGCGGGCGGCATCCGGAATGGAATGCCGAGCTTGTCCGCGCGGTATTGCGCGTGGCGATAGGTGAAGATGCGCTTCGCCGCGATCTCGGCCGGCGCTTTCTGGCCCCAGTGCGCGAGCAGCGCGCCAAGCACGATCGGCTTCGGCGCGTATGCGGCGGCAGGCGGTAGTTGATCGAACCGTTCCTGCTGCAGGTAGGCGAACGGCGAAACGAAATCGAAATACCAGGTGGCGGTGCGCGCTGCGTTCATCGAGGGGGTTCCCTTCCACGTGTCCGGACGGCAGTTGTGTATCGCGCCGGGCGGCGCGGTGCAGGTGTTGGTGGGCAGTGTCGCATGCGGCCGCCTTTTGCGCTGTCGCGCCGCCGGACGCGCGTGGCCGGCTAGGGCTGCGCGGTATCGTCCGCCGCCGCCGCGAACCGCGCGAGACTGTCGCGCACGGCCGGCGCGTCGTAGCGCGCGCCTGCGCCACCGAGCGCGACGGTCGCCTTCTGCGCGAGCGGCAACAGCATCGCGAGCGCCGCGGCCATCGCCGGCGCGGCGGCAAGCCGCGATTTCGGGCCGGACACCGTCAGCGCGCCGACGCAATCGCCGGCTGCGCCGAACACCGGCGCGGACGCCGACGCCGTCTCCGGGTCGCGCTCGCCGTACGACGCGGCCCACAACTGTTCGCGGACGTCGTCCCACCGTGCATCGTGCGGGTCGGTGAACGCGAGCAGCACTTTCCCGGACGCCCCCTGGCGAACCGGAAACTCCTCGCCGACCCGGATCGACACACGCACCGTGCGCGAGGGTTCGACGCGGTAGAGCACCGAGCGCATGTCGCCATGCCGGACGTAGAACGATGCCGTTTCGCCGAGTTCTCGGCTCAGCGTCTCGAGCAGCGGTTCGACGACCGGGCCGACCCGGAACGAGCGTTGATACAGCGCGGCCAGCCGCAACGGCTCGTGTCCGACCGCGTACTGGCCGTCGTCGAGCTTGCGCACGAAGCCGCCGTGCTCGAGCGCGGCGAGCAGGCGCAGGATCGTGCTCTTGTACAGCCCGGTGCGGCGCGACAGTTCCGCGAGCGACAGCCGGTCGTCGGTGGGTCCGAACGCATGGAGGATCGCGAACGCGCGATCGAGGACGGCGACGCCGCTGGAGGTTTCGGCCGACGAATCGGGCGCTTCGTCGGTGTGATCTGCGGGAGTCGAGGTCGGGGGCACGGCTTGCGGTTCCTTGGGGTGGCGGTCGATCGACTATATCGTTCTGTCTGACAGAACTCAAGTTCCAAAAAATCGCAATTTCACGGGTATACCCCGCTTACGTCACGTTCGATGCGCCTCTAAAGTTCCGTCAAACAGAACGATGTTCTTCTAGATAGAACTTTGAGGTGTCGAATGAGCGTTTCCGAATATCCGAAGGTGCTGGTCAGCGAAGTCGGGCCGCGTGACGGCCTGCAGAGCATCAAGGCCGTGATGCCGACGGCCGGCAAGTTGCGCTGGATCGCCGCGCTTGCGGCGGCCGGCTTGCGCGAGATCGAGGTCGGGTCGTTCGTGCCCGCGCGGCTGTTGCCGCAGATGGCCGACGTGCGCGAAGTCGTCGCGCATGCGCTGGCGATTCCCGGGTTGCACGTCGCCGCGCTGGCGCCGAACCTGCGCGGCGCCGAAAGCGCGTTCGACGCGGGCGTCCACAAGCTGACGCTGCCGGTGTCGGTGACCGAGGCGCACTCGCTGGCGAACATCCGCAAGACGCCGGCGCAGATGATCGACGAGGTGCGCGCGATCGTCGCGCTGCGCGATGCACGGTTTCCGTCGGTGCAGATCGAGGCGGGCGTGTCGGTCGCGTTCGGCTGCACGATCGCGGGCGCCGTCAGCGACGACGAGACGATCGCGATGGCGGTCGCGATGGCCGAATGCGGCGTCGACGAGATCGGGCTCTCCGATACGAGCGGCTATGCGAACCCGGCGCAGGTGCGCCGGCTGTTCATGCGCCTGCGGCGCGAAGTCGGCGACAAGGCCGGCGGCGCGCACTTCCACAACACCCGCGGGCAGGGGCTCGCCAATGTCGTCGCGGCGCTCGACGCCGGCGTGACGACGATCGACGCGAGCCAGGGCGGCCTGGGCGGCTGCCCGTACGCGCCGGGCGCGACCGGCAACATCGTCACCGAGGATCTCGTATTCCTGCTGGAGTCGATGGGGTACGACACGGGCGTCGACGTGGACGCGCTGCTCGCCGCGCGCGCGATCCTGCACGCGGCGCTGCCGGCCGAGGCGCTGTACGGCCATGTGCCGGACGCGGGGCTGCCGAAGGGTTTCCGATATGCGGCCGGCCGGGTGCCGACCGCGGCCCAGCCGGAAGGCTGCCTCGCGGGAGTCGCGCAATGAACGATCGCCAACCGGCTTCGCCGCTGCCGTACGAAGGCGTGCGCGTGATCGAGATGACGCACATGGTGATGGGTCCGACCTGCGGGATGCTGCTCGCGGATCTCGGCGCGGAAGTCATCAAGATCGAACCGATCGCGGGCGACAGCACGCGCGCGCTGCGCGGTTCCGGCGCGGGCTTCTTCGGGATGTTCAACCGCAACAAGAAGAGCCTCGCGGTCGACGTGAAGGATCCGCGCGGGCTCGAGATCGTGCGGCGGCTCGTCGCGACCGCGGACGTCTTCAGCGAGAACTTCAAGAGCGGCACGATGGACCGGCTCGGCCTCGGCTATCCGGCGCTGTCCGCGCTGAATCCGCGCCTGGTGTACGTGTCGCACAAGGGCTTCCTGCCCGGGCCGTACGAACATCGCACCGCGCTCGACGAAGTGGTGCAGATGATGGGCGGCCTCGCGTACATGACGGGCCCCGAAGGCCGGCCGTTGCGTGCGGGCTCGAGCGTGAACGACATCATGGGCGGGATGTTCGGCGCGATCGGCGCGATGGCCGCGCTCGCGCAGCGCGAACGCACCGGCCGCGGCCAGCAGGTGCAGAGTTCGCTGTTCGAGAACAACGTGTTCCTCGTCGCGCAGCACATGATGCAGTTCGCGGTGACGGGGCAGGCCGCGTCGCCGATGCCGAGCCGGATCTCCGCGTGGGCCGTCTACGACGTGTTCTCCGTCAAGGACGGCGAACAGATCTTTCTCGCGGTCGTGTCGGACACGCAGTGGGCGCTGTTTTGCGACGCGTTCGGCTTCGCCGCGCTGAAGGACGACGCGCGCCTCGCCACGAACAACCTGCGCGTGCAGGCCCGCGACTGGCTGCTGCCTGAACTGCGTGCGCGGCTCGCCGCGCATTCGGCGGCGGAGATCGGCGCGACGTTCGAATCGATCGGCTTGCCGTATGCGCCGATCACGAAGCCGCAGGACCTGTTCGACGATCCGCACCTGCTCGCCACCGGCGGCCTCGAAGCCGTGACGCTGCCGGCCGACGCGAGCAGCGCCGGCCGGCCGGTCGACACCCGTACCGCGCTGCTGCCGCTCACGCTCGCGGGCGAGCGCCTGCGGCTGCGTTCGGCACCGCCCGCGCTCGGTCAGGACACCTGCGCGCTGCTCGGCGAGCTCGGCTATACGCCGGACGACGCGCGGGCGCTGATCGAAGCGGGCGTCGTCGCGGGGCGGCACGGACACGGTGCGGACGGGCTGCCGCCGGGCGTGACGGGCTTACCGGGCGATACGCCGTCGCCGAACGAAGTGGCGAGCGCGTAGCGCCGCCGCGATCCATCGAACGAACAAGGCATCCCGCCCGCGATCGCGCGGGCGCGGACTGCCGCATCCACGGAGACAACCATGACATCCGCTTCCCCGGCGCTGGCCGCCGATCGCGAGACCGACGCGTCGATCGAGCAACGGGCCGTGCGCAAGGCCGCGTGGCGCTTCATTCCGCTGCTCGCGCTCGCGTACTTCTTCAATTATCTCGACCGCACGAGCGTCGGGTTCGCGGCGCTGACGATGAACCGCGATCTCGGCCTGACCGCGACGCAGTTCGGCTGGGGCGCGGGGATCATGTTCGCGGGCTATTGCGTGTTCGAAGTGCCGAGCAATCTCGCGCTGTATCGCTTCGGCGCGCGGCGCTGGCTCGCGCGCATCATGATCACGTGGGGGCTGATGGCGGCGGCGACCGCGCTCGCGACGGGGCCGACCAGTTTTTATGCGATCCGGCTGCTGCTCGGCATCGGCGAGGCCGGCTTCTTTCCGGGCGTGATCTTTTTCCTCGCGGTGTGGTTTCCGGCGAGCTATCGCACGCGCGTGCTTGCCTGGTTCACGGTGTCGACACCGCTGTCGTCGCTGATCGGCGGTCCGCTGTCGACCTGGCTGCTGCAACTCGACGGCGCGCTCGGCCTGGCAGGCTGGAAGTGGATGTTCATCGTCGAAGGGCTGCCCGCGTGCGCGCTCGGCTTTTTCGTGCTGAAGCTCCTGTCCGACTCCCCGGCCACGGCTGCCTGGCTGTCGGACGACGAGCGTGCGGCGCTGCAGCGTGCGTTCGAGCGCGAAGGCGCCGCCGGCCGCAAGAAGCGCTTCGGCGTCGCGCTGCGAGACGTGCGCGTGTACCTGCTCGCGCTGATCTCGTTCGGCTTCACGATGGGCTCGTACGGCATCGGCATCTGGCTGCCGCAAATGCTGAAGGCGCACGGGATGTCGACGATGCAGACCGGCTGGCTGTCCGCGGTACCTTACTTCTTCGCGACGGTCGCGCTGCTGTGGTGGGCGAAGCGGGTGGACCGGCGCGGCGGCCCGGTCGCGAACCTGGCGATCGGATTGTTCATCGGCGCGGTGGCGCTCGGCGTGTCGACCCATTTCCTGACGCTCGGGCCCGCGCTCGTCGGCATCACGCTCGCGCTGATCGGCACGATTGCCGGACGTACGATCTTCTACACGCTGCCTTCGCGCTTCCTGTCCGGCCAGGCAGCGGCCGGCGGCCTGGCGCTGATCAATTCGATCGGCGCGCTCGGCGGATTCGCGGGCCCTTATCTCGTCGGCTACCTGAAGGACAGCTTCGGCACCTTCACGGCCGGCATGCTCGGCCTCGCGATCGTCCTGGCGATCACGACGCTGCTGACGCTGTCGCTGTACGCGTTCGACCGGAGCGAATGACATGACGATTTCGATCAAACGACGCCGGTTGCTCGGCGCGGCCGCCGCCACGCTCGCGCTCCCGGCATTGGCCGACACGCGCCCGCCGGCTGAAAACGGAGCTTCCCGCATGACGACGCAAAGCAACTATCTCGCGGTACGAAACGACTGGCTGGCCTCCGCGCTCGAACCCGCACTCGAGCCGGATCTGCCGATCGTCGATGCGCATCACCACTTCTACGAGCGGCCGGGCTGGATCTATATGCTCGACGACTATCTGCAGGATGCGCGGTCGGGCCACAACATCCAGGCTTCCGTCTACATGCAGGCGCTGACGCGCTATCGCGATGCGGGGCCGGCCGAACTGAAGCCGGTCGGCGAGACGGCTTACATCGCCGGCGCGACCGCGCCGCTTCAGCAGAGCGGTCCGGCCGTCGCGAAAGGCATCGTTGGGCATGCGGACCTGCGGCTCGGCGAGCGTGTGCGCGACGTGCTCGAAGCGCATCTCGACGCGGGGCGCGGACGCTTTCGCGGCGTTCGGCACCTGAGCACGTGGGATGCCGATCCGTCGCTCGCGAATCCGCTGTCGGCGGTGCCGCGCGGGTTGCTGCTCGATCCCGCGTACCGGGCCGGTGTCGCGCAGCTCGCGCCGCTCGGACTGTCGTACGACGCGTGGCTGTTCTTCCCTCAATTGCCCGAGCTGTTCGACCTGGCGAAGGCGAACCCCGACACGCGGATCGTCGTCAATCACTGCGGCGGTGTCGTGCGGATCGCGAGCTATGCGGACCAGCGGCCGGAAGTGTTCCAGCGCTGGTCGGCGTCGATGCGCGAACTCGCGCAACTGCCGAACGTATTCGTGAAGGTGGGTGGCCTCGGCATGCGGATCAACGGGTTCGATTTCGAGAAGGGCGCGCGGCCGCCGTCGTCCGAACAGCTCGCCGATGCATGGAAGCCGTGGATGCATACGTGCATCGACGCGTTCGGCGCCGAGCGCTGCATGTTCGAGAGCAATTTCCCGGTCGACAAGGGCTCGTATTCGTACGTGAACGGCTGGAACGCGTTCAAGCGGCTGACCGCGCACGCCAGCCCGAACGAGCGCGACGCGCTGTTCCGCGGGACCGTCTCGCACGTGTACCGGCTCGGCTGACGCGTATCGCGCGCGTCGCGTGGCTCTAGCCCGTCTCCACCAGCGCCGCGAGCCGGGCGAGCGCCATGCACCAGCCGGTCTCGTTGTCGGCGGCCGGCACGCCCGGCGGCACGCCGTCGTGCACTGCATCGACGCGCGTGCCGCCTGCTTCGTCGGACAGCGTGATCGTGATCGTCATGGCGCCGCGCAGCATCGGATCGTCGGTTTCGAACACGTCGATTTCGACGATCCGCTCGTCGGGCACGAGCGTCACGAAGCGGCCGTGATAGGTGTCGGTGTGCGCGGTGGTCTTGCCGGTGCCGTCCGACGGTTCGTCGTAGCTCAGCGACACGCGCAGCGCGCCGCCTTCGCGCGCGTCATAGGCGTCGACGCGGCACGTCATGCCGTCGGGCACCTTCCATTGTTCGACCGCGCGCGGGTCGAGCAGCGCGCGGTAGACGCGCCCGCGCGGCGCGTTCAGGTGCCGGCTGACCCGGGTCGAATGCGTGTGCATGTGCAGCATGTCGCCTCCCGCGGAGCGCGCGCGACGGTGCACGCCGGATGCCGGCGTGTCGTCACGCTTCCTTCAGGAATCCTAGGCGCGCGCGCGGCGGCATGCAATCGGACCGTACACTCGCCCGCATTCAGCGCAACGCGGCCGCGAATTCGTCGAGTTGCGTGATGCAGGTGTTCCAGCCTTCGAAGAAGCCGAGTGCCTCGTGGCGCTCGCGCGTCGCCGCGTCGGGATGCATCACGCGCGCCTCGTAGCGGCAACCGGCGTCGTCGTCGGCCATCGTGATGATGGCCGTGAAGCCCAGCCACGGCACCTGCGGGCGCCAGCCGCCCGCGAGCATCGACGTGAACGCGATCCGCGCTTCCGGCACGATGTCGAGGAAGCAGCCGGGGTTGTCGCTCGTGCCGCCGTCGGGGCCGCGCATGAACGTGTGGAAGGCGCCGCCCGGGCGCAGGTCGAACGCACGCACTTCGGTGGTCCACGGTTTCGGGCACCACCACTCCTTCAGCAGTTCGGGATCGGTCCAGGCGCGCCAGAGCGCCGGGCGCGGCGCGCGCAGCGTGCGCGTGATGACGAGGTCATGGGCTTCGGCGGGTTCGGCGTGGCTTGCTGACATGCGCGTATTCCTCCTGATGGCGGCGTTCGACGAATTCCACGAGACGATCGGCGCGCGCTTCCCACAGCGCGCGCTGCGCGGCGAGCCATTGCTCGGCTTCCGCCAGCCGGCCGCCGACCAGCTCGCAGGTGCGCGAGCGGCCGGCTTTCCGGGTCTGGACGAGGCCGCTGCGCTCGAGCACCGCAACATGCTTCATGAACGACGGCAACGCCATGTCGAACGGCGCGGCCAGTTCCGAAACGGTCCGCCCGCCGTCGCCGAGCGCGCTGACGATCGCGCAGCGCGTCGGATCGGCGAGTGCGTGGAATACGTCGCTGATACCGGGTTGAAAGTTAGCCATGCGGCTAAGTATAGGCGATGCAACGGGAATTTTCACCGCGTAGGATGATGGGGCGGTAACGCGTCGACCGGGCCGGGCGCCGTGTTGCCGGACACCGACCGCCGGCGCGCATGCTCGACCGCATGCCGGTGTTCCTTGTGGATCCTGGCAGGCGCATGCCACCGAACGCGTGCCGTCCGCGTGATTGCCGGAGAAGATATGACCGAATCCGTTACCGTCCGCCGCGTCGACGCGAGCGAAGCGCGTGCGTGCATCGACGCGCTGGCCGACGTACTGATCGATTGCGTCGAAGGCGGCGCGTCCGTCAGCTTCATGTTGCCGATCGAACGTTCGACGGCCGTCGCGTTCTGGATGCGCGTCGCCGACGGCGTCGCGAGCGGCGAGCGCATCCTGCTGGTCGCCGAGAACGCTGCCGGCCGGATCGTCGGCACCGTGCAGGTCGTGACCGCGCAGCCGGAGAACCAGCCGCACCGCGCGGACATCGCGAAGATGCTCGTGTCCCGTCATGCGCGCCGGCAGGGGATCGCCGCACGGCTGATGGCGGCGGCCGATGACGCCGCGCGCGACGCCGGCAAGACCGTGCTCGTGCTCGACACGGTGACGGGCGGCGATGCCGAGCGCCTGTACGAGCGGGCCGGCTGGCAGCGCGTCGGCGTCGTGCCGAACTATGCGCTGATGCCCGACGGCGCGTTGTGCGCGACCACGTATTTTCACAAGCAGCTCGTGTAACGGGGCGCGATGCGATCGCGATCCGGTTCGCGATCGGCACGCGTGCGGTGGAGCGGGGCCGCAGGCTCGAGGCCGGGCGGAAAGGAAATGCCGGCCGGCGGCAGTGCGGCTCCGATATATTCATGCTGGAACACGCCGCCACAGCACTACTAAAACGCCACCACAACGTCACCCGAACCGCCGCCTCGATGAACCGCTCCCATGTCGCCTTTGCCCTCACGGGCCTGCTCGTCGCGCTGCCGATTGCCGCGTACGCGCTCGTCAAGCCGCTGCGTGTCGTCGCGCCCGCGTTGCTTCCCGGCGTGTCATGCCCGAGCGCGGACATCTGCACGGACGACGCGGCGAAGCTCGGCGCCGCGCAGCAGCTCTATCGCGACGGCTACGCGCGCGCGGCGGCGGCCGTGGGCGCGTTTCGCGACGCGCCGCGCGTCGTGTTCTGCTCGACGCGCGCATGTGCCGACCAGTTCGGTCTCGGCGATCGCGCGGCACTGACGCTCGGGGATTTCGGCGTGGTCGTCGCGCCGCGCGGCTGGCAAGCCTACTTTCTCGCGCACGAACTGATCCATCACCGCCAGGCCGAAGTGCTCGGCAACCTCGCGGTCGCGACCAAGCCGCGCTGGCTGATCGAAGGGATGGCGTATGCGCTCAGCGACGATCCGCGTCATCCGCTGAAGCAACCGTTCGAGTCGTGGCGCACGCAATTCGAAACATGGCATGCCGCGTTGGGCCGGCAGCCGCTGTGGGATGCGGCGAGGGCCGTGGAATAGCGATCGCGCGCGACTGGCGCCCGCCGTGCCGCTACGCCGGCACGGCCGGATCGTCGGGTTGCCCGACGAGCGTGCGCCGCCCCGCGTCGAGGATCTCGTCGGCCAGCGCCGGATCGGTGCCGGCGAGCGCGCGCGACAGCACGAGCGCGCCGACCATCTGGCTGAAGACCGCGATCGCGTCGCGGCGCGTGTCGGCCGCGGCCGCGCCTTCCGCGGCCACCATCCGTTCCAGCCGGTCGAGATACGCGGCGACGCCGTGCGCGTAGCAGGCGCGCGCCGCGTCGGTCAGGCGCGGCGCGTCGCCCGCGAAGCCGGACAGCGGGCAGCCGGCTTCGACATTGTCGCGATGCGCGGTCGACAGGTACGACGTCACCTGTTTCGCGACGCTGCCGGCGTTCGGCGAATCCGCGCGGTCCCGCATGGCCTTCTCCATCACCGCGGCGACCAGCGCATCCTTCGATTTGAAGTGGTTGTAGAAGCCGCCCTGCGTGAAGCCGGCCTCCTTCATCAGCTCCGTCAACCCCACCGCGTCGACGCCGCGCACCCGGAACAGCCGCTCGGCGGCCGCGACGATCGCGTTGCGGTTTTCGGCAGCCTGTTGTCTCGAGACGCCCATCGATCTCTCCCTCATTCCGGCAATTGCATCGATTGAAAAACACAATGGTGATCGCCATTGACGTGCCGGAATTGCGCTGACACAATGCAACCGCAAAGACAATGGTGATCGACATTGACATCAAGTGTAGCCGACTTCGCGAACGAAGCGAAGCGACCGGCGCGGCACGGGTGGAAGCCGGCACCGGTCTTTTGCGCCACGGTGCGCGGGCGGCGGGGCGATCCGGCTCCCGGCGCCGGCGGTGCCGCGATTCGGTACGCGATGGCAGCGTGGTTTTCCACCGGATCCGTTCGCGCGGCGAACCCGCGCGAACGGGATTCATTCACTCGCTGAAAGGAACGATCATGAAGATCGAAGGTGCAGTCGTTTTCGTCACGGGCGCGAACCGCGGGCTTGGCCTCGAGTTCGCGAAGCAGGCGCTCGCACGCGGGGCGCGCAAGGTCTATGCAGGCGCGCGCGACCCGGCCAGCGTGACGCTGCCGGGCGTGGTGCCCGTGAAGCTGGACGTGACCGATCCGGCGGCGGTCGCCGCGGCCGCCGACGCCGCGCGCGACGTCACGCTGCTGATCAACAACGCGGGCATCGCGCGGCTCGGCAGCCTGACCGACGACGGCGCGGTCGACGCATTGCGCGATCACCTCGAAACCAACGTGTTCGGGATGCTGGCGATGTCGCGCGCGTTCGCGGGAACGCTCGCCGGCCACGGCGGCGGCGCGATCCTGAACGTGTTGTCCGTCGCGAGCTGGATGAACCGGCCGATCCTGTCGGGCTACGGCGTGTCGAAGTCGGCCGCGTGGGCGCTGACCAACGGGCTGCGGCATTCGCTGCGCGAGCAGCGCACGCAGGTGGTCGGGCTGCATGCCGGCTTCATCGATACGGACCTGACGCGCGGTCTCGACGTGCCCAAGGCGACGCCGGCCGACGTCGTGCGCCAGGCGTACGACGCGATCGAATCCGGTGCGGAGGAGGTGTCCACCGACGACTTCACGCGACAGGTGAAGGCCACGCTGTCGGCCGGTGTGTATCTGGACGAGGCGACGCCGCTCTGACGCCGCCCGTGGAAGACCGCCCGCCGCCCGCCCCTGCGCGCGGCGGGCCCGGTCGTCAGACCGTGGTGTCGATGATGCCCGGGATCTTCACGTCCGGGTTCACGTCCGCGTCGTAGTCGACGCCGGCGATCTCGAAGCCGAACAGGCGCAGGAACTCGGTCTTGTAGCCGGCGAAGTCGGTCATCTCGTACAGGTTCTCGTTCGTGACGTTGTCCCACATCGCGACGACCTTGCCCTGCACTTGCGGATCGAGTTCCTTGTAGTCCGCACGCAGACGGCCTGCTTCGTCGACGTGCGGCGTCGCGCCGTACAGGCTGTCCTTCAGGAGCCCGTACACCTGCTCGATGCAGCCTTCGTGCGTGCCTTTCTCCTTCATCACCTTGAACAGCAGCGACAGGTAGAGCGGCATCATCGGAATCGCCGAGCTCGCCTGCGTGACGACGGCCTTCAGCACCGACACGCGCGCATCGCCGCCGTGCGCGGCCAGCGTGTCGCGGATCGACAGCACCTTCTTGTCGAGATCCTTCTTCGCTTCGCCGATCGAGCCGTTCCAGTAGATGTCGTGCGTGATCTGCTCGCCGAGATACGTGAACGCAGTCGTCTTCGCGCCGTCGGCCAGCACGCCGGCTTCATCGAGCGCGTCGATCCACATCTGCCAGTCCTCGCCGCCCATCACGGCGACGGTGCCGTCGATCTCTTCCTGCGTCGCCGGCTCGAGCGAGACTTCGCGGATCACTTCCTTGTCGGTGTCGAGGCCGCGGAACGTGACCGACTTGCCGACCGGCTTGAGCGTCGAGCTGATCGTTTCGCCCGTCTTCGGATGGGTGCGGCGCGGTGCCGCGAGGCTGTAGACGACCAGGTCGACCTTGCCGAGATCCTGCTTGATGGTGTCGATCGTGACCTGCTTGACCTTGTCGGAGAAGGCGTCGCCGTTGATGCTGCGCGCATAGCGCCCCTTTTCCGCGGCGAACTTCTCGAACGCGGCGCTGTTGTACCAGCCGGCGGTGCCCGGCTTCGTCTCGCTGCCGGCGCGCTCGAAGAACACGCCCAGCGTGTCCGCACCCGAGCCGAAGGCGGCCGAGATCCGGGCGGCGAGGCCGTAGCCGGTCGACGCGCCGATCACGAGCACCTTCTTCGGGCCGTTGGCGATCGGGCCGTGCGAAGTCACGTAGTCGATCTGTTCCTTGACGTTGGCTTCGCAGCCGACCGGATGAGTCGTCACGCAGATGAAGCCACGCACGCGCGGTTTGATGATCATGGAAACCTCTGTCTAGTCAGAAAGGCGGGGACGGCCTGAAATCGGAAAAATTCCGCGCATTGTAAAGGAAGCGGGCGGGCACGGAGGGAAAGGCGGGCGGTGACGGCCGTCGCGAACGCCCGGCGGCGGACCGCCGGCGCAGCGATTCACGTCGCCGTCAGTTATTTCTCTCTTGACAGAAATAACTGAAAAAACTAAATTTCCCGACATGGAACTCACACCGATCGCCGAACGATTCATCCTCCACTGGGGCGAAATGGGCTCGCGCTGGGGCGTCAACCGCACCGTCGCGCAGATTCACGCGCTGCTGTACCTGGCCGGGCGGCCGGTCGCGGCCGACGAGATTGCCGAGACGCTCAACGTCGCGCGCTCCAACGTCAGCACCAGCCTGAAGGAACTGCAGGCGTGGCGGCTCGCGAAGGTCGTGCACGTGCTGGGCGATCGCCGCGACCACTTCGAGACGTCGACCGACATCTGGGAACTGTTCAAGCTGATTGTCGAAGGGCGGCGGCAGCGCGAGATCGAACCGACGCTCACGGTGCTGCGCGATTGCCTGACGAGCCCCGAGATCGCCGATGAAAGCCGCGAGACCGAACAGCGCATCCGCGACACGCTGCAGTTCGTCGAGACGCTCACGACCTGGTCGGACGAGATGCTGCGGCTCAAGCCCGACACGCTGATGAAGGCGCTCGGGATCGGCGCGAAGATCAGCCAGGCGGTCAGGCGCAAGTCGTCGAAGTAAGCGGGATCGGACGTGCGGGCACGCAGCCCGCTTTTTTTGAGGTCGTTATTTCTGTCATTACAGAAATAACTGTAGATAGAGGATGAAAATGAACAAGGCCATGCTGTCGATCCGCCGGCATGCCGCACCGCGGAGTGCGACATGAACATCCTCGTCTGCGGCGCGAACGGGTTCATCGGGCGGGCGCTGGGCGCGCGGCTCGAAGCCGGCGGCCATCGCGTGCTGCGCGGCGTGCGGCATGCAGCCGGCCCGCACGACGTCGCGATCGATTTCGCGAAGGATCTCGATCCCGACGCGTGGCTCGCCCGGCTGGACGGTGTCGACGTCGTGATCAATGCGGTCGGGATCCTCGCCGACCGGCGCGATGCGACGCTCGATACCGTGCATCGCGCGGCGCCGTGCGCGCTCTTCACCGCATGCTGCCGCGCCGGCGTGCGACGCGTGATCCAGATCTCGGCGCTGGGCGTCGAGCGCGGCGACACGCCGTATTTCGCCAGCAAGTCCGCCGCCGACACCTTCCTGCAGACGCTGCCGGTCGATTACCGGATCGTGCGGCCCGCGCTCGTCTACGGAACGTCCGGCACGTCGGCACGATTCTTCCGGATGCTCGCGAGCCTGCCCGTGCACGCGTTGCCGGCGGGCGGCCATCAACGGCTGCGCCCCGTGCACGTCGACGATCTCGCCGAACTCGTCGCACGGCTCGTCGATTCGCCGGCGGCCGGCAACCCGGTCATCGACGCGGTCGGCGGCGATGAAGTCGAGTACCGCGACATGCTGAGCAGCTATCGCGCCGCGCTGGGCTTCCCGGCGGCGGCCCGCATTGCGCTGCCGGGCCCGCTGGTCGGCGCGGCGGCCGCGCTGTTCGGCACGATGCCGGGCGCGATGCTGACCCGCGACACGTGGACGATGCTGTGCGGCGGCAACACCGGCGATCCCGCGGCGTTTGCGGCCGTGCTCGGCCGGCCGCCGCGCGGCCTGCGCAGTTTCATCGGCGCCGACGCGATCACGCTGCGCCGCGACGCGCTCGCGATGTGGCGGCGGCCGCTGCTGCTCGGCGCGCTTGCGATCGTCTGGATCTGGACGGCCGTCGTGAGCGCTTTCGTCCACCCGCTGAGCGACAGCCTCGCGATGCTCGCCCGCGCGCACCTGACCGGGCTGCCCGCGCTGATCGCGCTCTACGCGGCCTGCGCGCTGGACTTCGCGTTCGGCGTGGCGACCGTTGCCGCGCCGTCGCGTCGCCTGTGGGCCGCGCAAGGCGCGCTGATCGTCGCGTATTCGGCCGTCATCGCGGTCACGATGCCCGGCCTGCTTGCCGAACCGTTCGGCCCCGTGCTCAAGAACGTGCCGATTCTCGCGATCCTGTTGATCCTTTTTTCAGAAGAAGAACACGTATGAATACCTATCTCGTCGTCAAGGCGCTGCATATCCTGTCCTCGGTGCTGATGGTCGGCACGGGCTTCGGCACCGCGTTCTACCTGTTCTTCGCGAACCGCACGCGCTCGGTGCCGGCGATCGCCGCCGTGTCGCGCCTCGTGGTGCGCGCGGACTGGTGGTTCACGACGCCGGCCGTGCTGTTCCAGCCCGCGTCCGGACTGTGGCTCGCGCATACGGCCGGCTGGCCGTGGGAGACACCGTGGCTCGTCGCGTCGATCGTGCTGTATGCGATCGCGGGCGCGTGCTGGCTGCCGGTCGTGTGGCTGCAGATCGAGCTGGCCGCGATGGCGAAGCTCGCGCACGCGAACGGCGACGCCGCGCTGCCGGCGCGCTACTGGCGCTATGCGAAGCGCTGGGAACTGCTCGGCTATCCGGCGTTTTTCGCGATGCTGACCGTCTATTTCCTGATGGTGCTCAAGCCGATGTGAGCGAGGCGGCGGGCCGGAAACACCGATTTCGTGTGCGGCCCTGTCGATTCCCGCGCGCTCGTGTATAACTTCGACGGGAGCGCGTTCGGGCCGTGTCGCGCGTCCCGATCGCTTCGCATCCGACCTCACAAGGAGCCTGCATGCTGCACATCCTCGGCAAGATCCCGTCCATCAACGTCCGCAAGGTGCTGTGGCTGTGCACCGAGCTGAACCTGCCGTTCGAACAGGAAGACTGGGGCGCGGGCTTTCGCACAACCAACGACCCGACCTACCTCGCGCTGAATCCGAACGGCCTCGTGCCCGTCATCAAGGACGACGACTTCGTGCTGTGGGAGTCGAACACGATCATCCGCTATCTCGCGAACCGCTATGGCGGCGACGCGCTCTATCCGGCCGAGCCGCAGGCACGCGCGCGGGTCGATCAGTGGATCGACTGGCAGGCGTCGGACCTGAACCGTTCGTGGGTCGGCGCGTTCCTCGGCCTCGTGCGCAAGTCGCCCGATCACCAGGATCCGGCGGCGATCGCGCAGTCGATCGCGGGCTGGACGACGCATATGAAGGTGCTGAACGCGCAGCTCGAGGCGACCGGCGCGTTCGTGGCCGGCGATCATTTCACGCTCGCCGACATTCCGATCGGCCTGTCGGTGAACCGCTGGTTCGGCACGCCGTTCGAGCATCCGGACTTCCCGGCGGCGAAGCGCTACATCGAGCGTCTGGCGACGCGCGAAGGCTTCAAGCAGTACGCGGGCAGCGCGAACCCGTAACGCATCGCAGGTCGCGCGGTGCGGCGGCGTGGCGGCGTGGCGGCCTGATTGCCGCCGCCGCGCTGCGGCCGTCACGAGCCGGATGCCGGTACGGCCTCGAGCACGCGCGCGAGAAACGCCTCGTGATTCCACGCGGATTCCGGCCGCGACAACCCGAGCCGCACGACCACCAGCTCGCGGCTAGGCACCACGCTCACGAACTGGCCTTCATGGCCGACCGCGTGAAACGCGTCGGCCGGCATCGCGCTCGCGTGCGCATCGCGATCGTTGAACGGCTCCGGCACCTTGACCCACAGATGCGCACCGAATTCCTGGCGCGTCGACAGCGGCGTCGCGCGCGTCAGGTAGCGCACCCAGCCTTCCGGCAGCAGCCGCTGTCCGTCCCACACCCCGTCCTGCAGCAGAAGCTGCCCGAAGCGCGCCCAGTCGCGCGCGCTCGCATACATGAACGACGCGCTGCCGAGCGTGCCGGCCGCATCGGGCTCGAACACCGCGCCGCGCATTCCGAGCGGCGCGAACAGCGCGCGGCGCGGAAACGCAAGGTAGTCGTCCTCGGTGCCGCCCATCGCGTCGCGCATCACGCGTGCGACGATCGCGCTCGTGCCGCTCGAGTAGTACCACTGCGTGCCGGGCTTTGCGGCGAGCGGCTTGGCCGACGCGAAGCGCGCGGTGTCGGGCTGTGTGAACAGCATCACGGCGACGTCGGACAGCGGGTCGTCGTAGTCTTCGTTGAATTGCAGGCCGCTCGTCATCCGCAGCAGCTCGTCGAGCGTGATCGGCGCGCGCGGGTCGCCGCGGTCGCGCCATTCGGGCAGCAGCGCCGACGCCTCCGGCGACAGCTTGTGCCGCGCGACGAGCACGCCGACCAGCGCGGCCGTCACGGTCTTCGTCATCGACCAGCCGGGCAGTGGCGTGTCGGCCGTGAAGCCGGGCGCGTAGCGTTCGGCGATCACCTGCCCGCGCCACATCACGACGACCGCACGGGTGCGCCGCGGCCGTGCCGGATCGGGTTCGTCGAACGCGCGGTCGAGCGCGGCCTGCAGCTTGCGGGAGTCGATGCCGGCGGGCGCGACGGCCGGCGCCGCTTCTTTCGCGGGCGGCGGGTCGGCGACGGGCGGCAGCGCGGCCGGCAGCACGCCGGGCGACGGCCCGAGCGCGAGCGTGCAGCCGAGCCCGGGACGGAAGTCCGCCTCGCGTCGCGCGAAGCCGGCGAAGGTCGCGACGGCGCGATGATGCTCGGGATCGATCGACGGGCGCACCAGTTTCAGCAGCGGATGCACGCCGGCCATGATGTCGACGTCGATCACCGACGCGGCCGGACGGCCCGATACGAACACGCCGGAACACAGCGCCTTCGCGGCATAGCCCGTCGCGATCGGCGCGAGCCGCGACAGCATGTAGCCGGTGTAGCCGAGCGCGGCGACGAGCGCGACCGCGGCACCGCGCAGGATCAGCGATTTGAAGGGAATCGTCATGCGCGAGCGTCCTCGGAGGCGTGCCGGCCGGCAACGATCCGGCAGTGTCGCAGGTTCGGGCAAGCGGTGGCAATCGCGGGGGCGGGCGACGCCGGGCGGCGTCGGTCAGGCGGTATCGTGCCCGGCGTGTGCGAATCGCATGTGTCGCTCGCGCAGGTTCGAACGGGCCGCATGCGGCCCGTTCATGTGGTGCGTCATGGTGCGTTGTTGCCGTCCACGCGCAGTGTCCAGACCGTCGCGGTATTCGTGTTGTCGTCGACGGCCGCGAACTGCGGCTGGCCTCTGCTGCCGTGCCCGAACGCGAGGCCGAATGCCGCGCCCGGCACGGTATCGACCTGCATCTGCGCGACGAAGCGCCCGTCCACCGTGAATTCGACGATCTCGCTCGGTTGCAGCGGGTCGGCGTTGACCGCGTCGCCGTTCGCGGTCACGAGATGGCCGTTCGGCGCGAGCGCCAGGGCGAGCGGGCCGTGCAGGTGCGCCGCGTCGAAGTAGATCATCCGTCCGACGCCACCGTTGCGATTCGTCGACGCGGCGTTCTGGATCGCGAACACCGCGTTGTCGCCGGTGGAGGCGACGTACAGGACGTCGACTTTCGGGTCGTACGCGAGGCCGGTCGGGCCGACGACGAGGGCGTTGGGATCGGTCCGGTTCACGTAGCCTGACGCGATGATGCGCGAGCCTGGCAGCATCGTGACGCCGTCGGTGCCGATCGCCAGTTCGATCCGTGCGACCGTTCCGTTCAGCACGTTCGACACGAACGCGGTCACGCGCGGACCGTGATCGATCACGGTCATGTCCCAGGGCCCGTCGAGCAGCGTGTTGCTGACCAGTTGCGTGACCAGATTGCCTTGCGGCCCGATGACGAGCAGCGAGCCCGGGGCGACCACGGTCTTGCCGTCAGGCGCGGGGACGTTGCCGACCAGCACGAAGCCGCTGCGCAGCACCGTGAGCGCGGTCGTCAGGCCGAGATTGCTGCCCTGGAAGAACGTTGCCGGCGTTTTGCCGGGCGACAGCTTCACGATTGTCGTGCCGGTGCCTTGCGCGTTCGACGCCGAGTTGAAGTTGGACACGACGACGTCGCCTGGTTTCAGCGTGCTCCAGTTCGGCACGCCGCGCGGCACGAACGCGATGCCGTACGGGTTGAGGTCGCCGTTGGCGGGCACGGTCGACGCGGTGACCGACGAGACGACCGGCAGGATGATGTCGCTGCCGCCGGCCCACGCGAAAGCCGACGACAACGCAACCAGCCCGGCACCGCAAGCCGCGCGGCATAGCGTGCGCGCCATCGTGCGACGGGCGTGGGCAAAGAGCGGCAGGTGAGTGGCAAGGACGGGCGGGGCGGGTGAACGACAGGAAGGGAGAGGGTCCATGGCATGACTCCGGTTGATGATCACGAGCAGTCATCCCGGCTGCCGGCCTGCGCAGCCGACGGGTGTCCGGCGCGAGTTCGCGGTCTTGCGGCCCGAACCTGCGCCCGGAGTAAACGCGTCGTGATGGCCGGATATTCCATTCGTCGACGGACATCGCACGCGAGCCGGCGTGCATTGTTCACCGCCATGGCGACACGGCCTGACAAGTTGAAATCCGAACCGCCGTCGGCCGATAATCGTCGGGCATCGTTCCCAGTCAAACCGCAATCGGAAAAATCGGAAAACGCCATGTCCTACGACAACAACAACCCGTTCGCCAGGATCCTGCGCGGCGAACTGCCGTGCGTGAAGGTCGCCGAAGACGACGCGACCCTCGCGATCATGGATCTCATGCCGCAGGCCGACGGTCACGTGCTCGTGATCACGAAGGAGCCGGCCGCGCAGATCTTCGAGCTGTCCGGCGATGCGGCCGCGGCCGGCATCCGCATGACGCAGCGCGTCGCGGCGGCCGTGCGCGCGGCGCTCGGGCCGGACGGCGTGTTCATCGGCCAGTTCAACGGCGCGGCGGCGGGCCAGACGGTCCCGCACGTGCATTTCCACGTGATCCCGCGCTGGGAAGGCGTCGAGTTGCGGATGCATGCGCGCGACATCGCCGACGCGGGCACGCTCGAATCGGTCGCGCAGCGCATCCGCGCACATTTCGTGTAACGCGTGCGCGGCGCGTGGTTCGGTCGGTGCCAGCGGGCGCGCACCGCGACGCCGTTCGCATCTGTTTCAGCGGTCACGCTCGGTAACACGTGTAACCGCGCGCGAAACTCGTCCCGGCTGCCCCGGCGCTAGACTCCGCGCATTGCTTCATCGAGCGACAGGAAGGGCGCGTCCCCCTTTCGTGCCGGCCGTCGCAAGTCGCGACGGCCCGGCGTTCGCAAGGTGTCATGTGTCCTCTTCGCCGGGAATCGAGCCATGTACAAAGTTCTCATCACGTTTGCGCTGATCGCCGGCCTGTCCGGCTGCTACGTCGCACCGCCTTACGGCTACGCACCCGCACCGGCCTACTACGGCTATGCGCCCGCGTATTACGCACCGCCCGTCAGTGTCGGGATCGGCGGCAACTTCCGCATCCGCTGACCACGCGGCGGGCGCGGGCGCCGCCCGCACGTCGATCGACCACGTCGTTCGACGCGCCGCCGCTTCTCGCAAGGACGATTCGCGCGCCGCATGACGGCGCGCCTGCGCATCGCTCGCCCGGGCTCCTATACTTCACAGGAAAGCCCACCCCGGCGAGGCAGCCATGGCCGTGACGCGCAAGGTCGCAATCGTGTCGGGCGTTTCCACGCTCGTCTATCTCGGGCTCGCCGTGCTCGGCATCGGCGGGTTCGCTGCCTTTTTCTCACATCCGCAACTGACCGCCATTGCCGTCGCGACGCTCGCGCTGGCCGTTGCCGCGTTGTTCACCGAAGGCAACCTGAGCGCCGGCGAACGCGAGAACCGCGACAACCGCTGGGTGCTCGCGGCCTTCGCGGTGAGCGGGTTCCTGCTCGCCTATCTGCCCGCGCTGACCGACCGGCTCGACGTGTGGACCTTCGGCGGCGACACGGTGCGCTGGATCGGCGTCGTGCTGTATGCCGCCGGCGGCGTGCTGCGCATCTGGCCCGTGTTCGTGCTCGGCAAGCGCTTCAGCGGGCTCGTCGCGATCCAGCCGGGCCACACGTTGGTGACGAGCGGCATCTATCACCGCATACGCAACCCGAGCTATCTCGGCCTGCTCGTCAATGCGATCGGCTGGGCGTTCGCGTTCCGCTCGGGCGTCGGGCTGCTGCTCGTCGCGCTGACGATGATCCCGCTCGTCGCGCGCATCCGCTCCGAGGAAGCGCTGCTGCGCGCGCAATTCGGCGCCGAATACGACGCGTACTGCGCGCACACCTGGCGGCTGGTTCCGGGCGTGTATTGACCCTCGTTCCCGTTCGGACGGGCGGGGCGGGCTGGTTCCCGCCCCACGACGCGAGCGGATGTGTTGCCACCTGTGTCCGAACCCGCGATGCCGACGCTTCCGGCCGGGTCATCCCGGTCGGTCGATCCTCGCCGGCGCCTTTGCCGGCGGGCTTCGCACGATGTTTCGGCAAGCCTTTCCGAGTCCGCTTCCGGTAAACAACTTGTTACCAGAATGGCGACGGCAAGGGGGCACGACCGGTGCTATTCTTCGCCGCAAGCTCATTGAAATGAATTGGTCCGGGATTCGGCACAATGCCGGCATCGACGCCGATCGGTTCAGATCGACGTATCGAGCGGACCTTCGATAACCAGATTGCGAACAAGGAAGAATACGGGAATGTGGAAGAAAATTGCCCCCACTCTCGTCGTCGCCGTGCTGACCGGCGCGACCGCATTGCCGGCGATGGCCGGTGACATGAACAACGCGCTTGGCGGCGCGCTCGGCGGGGTCGCCGGCGCGGCGGTCGGCGGCGCGGTCGGCGGCAGCACGGGCTCCGTGATCGGCGGCGCGATCGGCGGCGGCGCGGGCGGCGCGGTGACGGCGAACCGTCACGAGCGCACCGGCGCGATCATCGGCGGCGCACTCGGCGGCGGCGCGGGTACCGCGGCCGGCAACGCGATGGGCGGCCGCACGGGCGGCCTGCTGGGCGCGGCAGTCGGCGGTGGCGCCGGCGCGGCGCTCGGCGGCAACCTGTCGCGCAACTCGTACGACGGCGGCTATCGTGGCGATCGCGGCTATCGTCACCGCAAGCATCGCCATCACCGCGACTGGGACTGATCGCCGCGGGCGCGGCACGGTGCGCGGTATGCGCACCGGCGCGCCCGACGCGTCGGCACCCGATCCGACAGCCGGCCCGGCGGCCTCAGCCGGGCCGCCGTCGCCGGCAGGACCGGCGGCCTTCATCCCCTTCGGCAGTTCATGCCCAGCCCCGCTCGACGGGTTGGCACGCTCCCTCCCGCTTGACCTTTCCCGCTGGTAGACCACATCGCCGTTGCACCGACACGCAGCCGGGCAGGTTTGGCCGACACCATTCGATATCGCTGATCGATGCGCACCGGGCGCGCCACCGTTCCCGCGCCCCTGAATGCCGTCCGGCCATCAGGATTTCCCTGATGCGCCGATCGTCCGCGGCACGCGTGCACCGGGCATCGCGGACGCCGGCGGGTAGTGCGAAATCGAATGGATGTCATCGCAACATTTAATTGGTCGATCAGGATCGACTTCGCTATCGTCAACGCTGCCCGCGTACGGAATCGAACCGTGCGGTCCCCCGTGCCCCGCCGCATGACCCCGAGTGTCCGCGGCCCGGCCGCCGGACCCGCAAGCATGGGTCGCCCCGCCCGCTGAACCGGACGGACCCGTCGCGAAGCCTGGCCGACCGAATGAAGGCGCCCGCGCCTTCAAGCCACCCCGGCAACGATGTCCCGCCGCCGCATGCGTGCCCCACGCGCGTGCCGCGCCTGCCGTTGCGACCCGGGGCCGGACCAACCCATTGCCTGGATGCCTTATGTCTAAGACAACGTATTACGCGCCGCATGGCGGCCACCCGCCGCAGACCGATCTGCTGACCGATCGCGCGATGTTCACCGAGGCGTACGCGGTCATTCCGAAGGGCGTGATGCGCGACATCGTCACGAGCTGGCTGCCGTTCTGGACCAGCACGCGCCTGTGGGTGATCGCGCGTCCGCTGTCGGGTTTCGCCGAAACCTTCTCGCAATACATCGTCGAAGTGAGCCCGGGTGGCGGCAGCGACAAGCCCGAGCAGGACAAGAACGCGGAAGCCGTGCTGTTCGTCGTCGAAGGCGAGGCCGAGCTGACGCTGCAGGGCAAGACGCATGCGCTGAAGCCGGGCGGTTACGCGTTCATTCCGCCGGGCGCCGACTGGACGCTGCACAACGTCAGCGATGCCGCCGTGCGTTTCCACTGGATCCGCAAGCACTATCAGGCCGTCGACGGCATTCCGCTGCCGGAAGCGTTCGTGACCAACGAGCAGGACGTCGAGCCGATCCCGATGCCGGGCACCAACGGCGCATGGGTCACGACGCGCTTCGTCGACATGAGCGACATGCGTCACGACATGCACGTGAACATCGTGACGTTCGAGCCGGGCGGCGTGATTCCGTTCGCCGAGACGCACGTGATGGAGCACGGCCTGTACGTGCTCGAAGGCAAGGCCGTCTATCGCCTGAACCAGGACTGGGTCGAGGTGGAAGCGGGCGACTTCATGTGGCTGCGCGCGTTCTGCCCGCAGGCATGCTATTCGGGCGGCCCTGGCCGCTTCCGCTACCTGCTGTACAAGGATGTGAACCGTCACATGAACCTGACGCTGAATCCCGCGCGCTGAGCGTCGAGGAAGCAGTCGGATGTGAAAGCCCGCCGGTGCAAGCCGGCGGGTTTTTTGTTGGAGATGTGGTTCGATGCGGCCGGCGTGAGCGCGTGTGCTATTCGCCGAGTGCGGCTGCGGCGAGTGCCGCAACCTGCAGCCGCGTATCGGGCGGCAGCTCGGCTTCCATCAGCCAGACCGCGGACAAGCCTGCCCACGCGTGTATCCATTGCAGCAACCGATGCCGGTCGAGCTGCGCCGCCTCGGCGACGAGCATGACGCGACGCTCGAAGCGCGCCGGGTCGACCGCGATGTCGTGCGCGGGATTGCAGAACAGGTTCGCGTAGTCGAACGCACGCTCGCCGCGCAGCCCTTTCGGGTCGATCGCGCGCCAGCCGCGATCGCCGAAATGGAGAATGTTGTCGTGATGGATGTCGCCGTGCAGGACGACTTCGTCGACGGGCGGCACGGCCAGCAGTTGGTGGGCGCGCGTTGCCGAGCGGCGCAGCACGTCGTTGCCCGTGCCGAGCGACAGCAGCGCGTAGAACCAGTCGTGCAAAGGCACGGTTGCGGGCGGCGCCGGTGCGCGATGCGCGTGCAGCCGCGCGACGACGTCGCACGCGATGCGTATCGCATCGTCGTCGTGGCCCGATGCCGAAAAGCCGGCGAGCGTCGGCGCGGGCTGCGCACGTTCGAGCAGGATCGCGTCGCCGTCGTGCAGCCAGACCTGTGCGGCGCCATGCCCGTTCCACCAGGTCATCAGCGCATTGCCGCGCCGCTCTTCGTCGCAGGTGGCGACCTTCAGCATTGCAGGTCGCGCGTGCCAGACGACAGGCAGCAGGCCGCCGCTCGCGGTGAGGATCGGACCGCCGTCGGGAACGAGGCCCCACAGGCCGAGGTATCGATCGAACATCAGGCGATGGTACAGGCGAAGCGCGTTGCGCGCAGTGCGCCTCGACCGGTCGCGCATCGCGAGCCCGCGCGCGGCGCGTGAACGGCGCCGGCGCGCTTTCCTTAATAAAATTTAGCCAGCCAAACTTTGGCTAAAGAATGTTCCGGTTTCGCGTCATCCCTTCGACAATGCGCGCCTTCCGTGACCGACGGGCGCCGCTCGAGCGCCCGCTGTCGCCGCATTGAAGAAGGAGCCCGCATGACCGACCACACCGCCAACCCGCCACCGTCACCGTCACCGGCGCCACCTCCCGCATCACCGCGCCGCCGTGGATGGCGCACGCTCGCGGGCGCTGTGCTCGGCCTGACGCTCGCATGCGCGGGCATCGGCGCATGGACGATCGATCGCATCTGGACACAGCTGCCGTCGGTCGAGCATCTCGCCGTCTATCGTCCCGCGCTGCCGCTGCGGGTTTTCTCGCGCGACGGCGACCTTCTGGCCGAATACGGCATCGAGCGTCGCGAGTTCGTGCCGCTCGAACGCATTCCGCCGCTGATGCGCCAGGCG
Source organism: Burkholderia sp. Bp9140 (assembly GCF_003853425.1). NCBI lineage: Bacteria > Pseudomonadati > Pseudomonadota > Betaproteobacteria > Burkholderiales > Burkholderiaceae > Burkholderia > Burkholderia sp. Bp9140. Next base: position 112,093 of record NZ_QTPQ01000007.1, on the reverse strand, counting down.
CTGCTCGCGGCCGAGGACGCGAAGTTCTACCAGCACGGCGCGATCGATGTCGGCGGCCTCGCGCGGGCGACGTTCGCGAACGTCGTGACCGGGCAGCCGGGGCAGGGCGGCAGCACGATCACGATGCAGGTTGCACGCAACTTCTACCTGACACGTGACAAGGTGCTGAGCCGCAAGCTCGCCGAGATCCTGATGGCGATCAAGCTCGAACGCGAATACGGCAAGGACAAGCTGCTCGAGCTGTACATGAACGAAATCTATCTCGGCGAGCGCGCGTATGGGTTCGCGGCGGCCGCGCACGTCTATTTCGGCAAGCCGCTCGACGCGCTGAGCGCGGGCGAAGCGGCCGTGCTCGCCGGGCTGCCGAAGGCGCCGTCGGCGTTCAACCCGGTCGTCAATCCGGCGCGCGCGACCGCGCGACGCAACTACGTGCTCGGCCGCATGCATGCACTCGGCGAGCTCGACGACGCGACGTATCGTGCGGCCGCCGACGCGCCGATCGCGCTCGCGACCACGCCGCCGCCGGGAATCGTCGCCGCGCCGTACGTTGCCGAACGCGCGCGCCGGATGATGGTCGAGCGCTTTCACGACGACGCCTACACGCTCGGCCTCGACGTGACCACGACGATCTCGATGCGCGACCAGCGCGCGGCCGAAGCCGCACTCGCGCGCACGCTGCGCCGCCAGCCCGCGAAGCGCGATGCGCGCAACGGGCTCGAAGGCGCGCTCGTGTCGCTGGATGCGGCGACGGGCGACATGCTCGCGCTCGTCGGCGGCGCGGATTTCAACCGCAACGTGTTCGACCACGCATTGCAGGCGTATCGCCAGCCGGGGTCGAGCTTCAAGCCGTTCGTCTATTCGGCGGCGCTCGAGAAGGGCTACTTCCCGGGCGTGCTCGTCGACGATACGCAGCGCACGCTCACGCGTGCGGAAACCGGCGCGCGGCCGTGGCGTCCGCGCAATTTCGGCAACCGCTACGAAGGCTTCATCGCGGTGCGGCGCGGGCTCGTGCGTTCGAAGAACCTTGTTGCCGTCAACCTGATGCAGGCCGCCGACGCGCGCTACGTGCAGCAGCACGCGGTGCACTTCGGCTTCGACGCGCAGCGCAATCCGGCGTCGCTGCCGCTCGCACTTGGCGCGGGCGCCGTGACACCGCTCGAACTGGCGAGTGCATACAGCGTGTTCGCGAACGGCGGGACGCGGATGGAGCCGCGCCTGATCCTGTCGGTGAAGCAGCGTCACGGCGGCGCGATGTACGAGGCCACGGCGCCGGCCGGCGAACGCGTCGTGTCGGCGCGCAACGCGTTCGTGATGGACAGCATGCTGCGCGACGTCGTGAAGGCCGGCACCGCGCGCGGCGCGCTCGCGCTGCGCCGCGACGACGCGGCCGGCAAGACCGGCACGTCGAACGGCTCGAAGGACGTGTGGTTCGCCGGCTATTCGTCGGGCATCGTCGCGGTCGCGTGGCTCGGCTACGACACGCCGCGCCCGTTGGGGCGCGCGACCGGCGCGACGCTCGCGCTGCCGGTCTGGCTCGACTACATGAAGACGGCCGTCGATGGACGTACGCCGGTCGAGGCAACGCCGCCGCAAGATGTCGCGCTCGTCGACGGCGACTTCGTCTACGCCGAATACACGCGCGGCACGTGCGCGGCCGACGTGCCGCCGTTCATCCGCAGCCGCTTCGCGTGCGGCGGCGCGCCGGCGTCCGATGCACCGGACGCGCACGGCAAGCCCGACGAGCCGGTGCCCGCCGCCGTCGATGCGGCCGAACGCGAACGTGTGCTCGACCTGTTTCGTACCGAAGACTGAGGCGCGCGATGCATACGCTTTATCTGATCGCGATCGTCGCGGAAGCGATGTCGGGCGCGCTGATGGGCATGCGGCGCGGGATGGACCGCTTCGGGCTCGCGCTCGTCGGCGCGGTGACCGCGCTCGGCGGCGGCACCGTGCGCGATGTGCTGCTCGGTCACTATCCGCTCGGCTGGATCGCGCATCCCGGGTACCTCGTGATCACGCTGGCCGCGGCGACCGTCGCGTCGTGGGCCGCGCGGCACGTCGCGCGCATGAAGACGCTGTTCGTCACGGTCGACGCGATCGGCCTTGCGGCGTTTACGATCATCGGCTGCGACGTCGGCGCGTCGACGGGCACGGCGCCGATCATCGTCGTGCTGGCCGGTGCGATCACCGGCGTGTGCGGCGGGATGCTGCGCGACCTGCTGTGCAACGAGATGCCGCTGATCCTGCGCGAGGAGCTCTACGCGAGCGTCGCGTTCGTCACGGGCGCGCTGTATGTCGGGATCCAGCATCTCGGCATCGACGCCGGGTTCGCGACGGCAGTCGCGCTGGCGGCGGGCTTCACGATGCGGATGCTTGCCGTGCGGCTCGGATGGAAGATGCGGACCTTCGGCGCGGCGGATGTCGGGCATTGAGCGCGGCCCGCGCGCCGCGATTCAGTCCGGCTGCATCACCTGAAAGGCGTCGCCTTCCGGATCGGCCAGGGGAATCGGCGGTTATCGGCAAGGCAACGCGGGATATCGAACGATGCGACGTCCGTGGGGCGCGTGCGCTACGCGGGCACCATCACCGGCGGCGCACCGTCGCCGGTTTCGACCATCTTTACCGCGAACCCGTAGCACCGCGCGATATGGGCGGGCGTCATCACGTCGCGCGGCGCGCCATGCGCGACGATCGTGCCATCCGCGAGCATCGCGATCGTATCCGCGTGCCGCGCGGCGAGGTTCGGATCGTGGACGATCGCGAGCACGCCGAGTCGCCATTCACGCGCGACCGTGCGCACGGTATCGAGCAGCCGGTGCTGATGCGCGAGATCGAGCGCGGCGGTCGGCTCGTCGAGCAGCAGGTAGCGCGGGAGCGTTTTTAGCGCGTCGTCGTCCGGCCACAGCTGCGCGAGCACGCGCGCGAACTGCACGCGGGCGAGCTCACCGCCCGACAATGTCGTCACATCGCGGCCGACGAGCGCGTCGGCGCCCGCGCGCTCGAGCGCCTGCCACGCGATGTCGCGATCGCGGTGCGCGATCACGTGCCGCGCGCCGCCGCGCCGCGCATGCGGATAGCGGCCGAGCAGCACGATCTCGTCGACGCTGAACGGAAACGCCGGCTGCGCGGCCTGCGGCAGCACGGCGCGCAGGCACGCGAGGCGCGGCGCATCGATGCGCGTGAGCGGCTCGCCGTTCAGCGTGATGTCGCCGGTCACGCGCACGCCGTTCGGCGCGACGCTGCCGGTCAGTTCGCCCGCGAAGGTCTTGAGCAGCGTGCTTTTGCCCGCGCCGTTGCGGCCGAGCAGCGCGGTCACGCGGCCGGGTTCGATCGACAGCGACAGGTTGCGAAGCACGGCGTGGTGCCGGCGGGCGACGTCGAGATGATGGGCGGTCAGCATGATGAGTGGAGTGAAGGGTCAGCCGCCGAGCGCGCCGCGGCTTTTCCACAGCAGCGCGAGAAAGAACGGCGCGCCGAGCAGCGCGGTCAGCACGCCGAGCGGAATCTCGGCGGGCGCGGCGATCGTGCGCGCGGCGAGATCGGCCGCGAGCGTCAGCAGCGCACCGAGCAGCGCGGCGCCGGGCAGCACGACCCGCTGGTCGGGGCCGCACGCGAGGCGCACGCAGTGCGGCGCGACGAGCCCGATGAAGCCAATGATGCCCGCACACGACACGAGCGCACCGACCGCGAGCGCGACCGCGACGAGCACACGGCGCTTGAGCCGCTGCACCGGCACGCCGAGGTGCAGCGCTTCGGTATCGCCGAGCTGCAGCGCATTCAGCGCATCGCGTTCGCGCGCGAGCAGCACGCAGCCGATCGCGACGCACGGCGCGACGGCCGCCAGCGCGGACCATTGCGCGCCGCCGAGGCTGCCGAGGCTCCAGAACGTCAGCGAGCGCAACTGCGCATCGTCGGCGACGAACGTGAGCAGCCCGATCGCCGCGCCGACCAGCGCATTGATCGCGATACCGGCGAGCAGCAGCAGCGGCAGCGCGAGGCGGCCGCGCGACGCGGCGAGCCGATAGACGAGCGCGGCGACCGCGAGTGCGCCGGCGAACGCGGCAACGGGTAACGCGGCCGCATGCACGTGCGCGGCGAACAGCGCGGGGCCGAGCACGATCGTCGTCGTCGCGCCGAGCGCCGCGCCGCTCGATACGCCGACGAGCCCCGGATCGGCGAGCGGATTGCGGAACAGCGCCTGCATCGCGGCGCCGGCCGCGCCGAAGCCGCCGCCGACCAGCAGCGCCAGCGCGACGCGCGGCGCGCGGATGTCGAACAGCACGGCGCGCGCTTGCTGCGCGGCAGTTTCCCCGGTCAGCGCGGCCCACGCCTCCGCGAGCGGAATGCGATACGCGCCGACGCACAGCGCGACGACGGACATTGCGCCGACGAGGAGCGCCAGCATGGCCAGCGCGAGCGGCGCATGGCGGCGCGACGTGCCGATGCGTGCGGCGCCGAGGCGAGCGGCGGGCGACGGGGCAGGAAAGGACGAGGCGTGAGCGGGCATCGTGACGATCCGGAATCAGGCGAGCGCATCCGACAGGCGCCGGTGCAGGGTCGTGACGGCGAGCGGCAGGCGCGGGCCGAAGCCGAGCAGGAGCAGCGCGTCGAGCGCGACGACACGCTGCGCGCGGCCGGCCGGCGTCGCGCCGAAACCGGGCGCGGCGAGCAGCGCGGCGCGTCCGCCGACGGCCGCCAGCCCTTCGTCGGAGATCAGCACGACGTCAGGCGCGGCGGCGGCGAGCGCCTCGGTCGTCAGTGGCTTGTAGTGATCGAAGCCCTGCATCGCGTTGCGCGCGCCCGCGTAGCGGATCATCGCGTCGGCGGCCGTGCGCTGGCCGGCGACGAGCGCCTGGTTGCCGGTGTGGTTCAGCACGAACAGCACGCGCGGCGGCTGCGCGCCGCCGGGTACGCGTGCGGCGACCGTATCGCGCGCGGCCTGCCAGTCGCGGTCGAAGCGCTGCAACAGCGCGGTGCCCGCATCACGCACGCCGAGCGCCTGCGCGACGCCGGTGATCTTCGCGCGCACCGAGTCGACGTCGTGGCGCTCGTCGAAGGTCGTCACCGTGACGCCGGCGCTTTTCACCTGCGCGATCGCGGTGGGCGGGCCGGCTTCCGCCGACGCGAGCACGAGGTCGGGACGCAGCGACAGCAGGCCTTCGGCCGACAGCGCGCGCTGGTAGCCGACCTTCGGCAGGCGCTTCGCGGCGTCGGGATACGTGCAGGTCGTATCGGCGCCGACGAGCCGGTAGCCGCGCGTCTCGGCGCCGCCGAGTGCGAATGCCGTTTCCGCGAGCGCGCCGCCGATCACGACGACGCGCTGGGGGGCAGCCTGCGCCAGCGCGCGGCCGGGCAGCGCGCCCGCGAGCGCACCGGCGACCGCGCTCGCCAGCACGACGCGGCGCGCCGGATCGAACGATCGCGCGCTCACCGCGCGTCTCCGTGCGCGGCCGCCGGCAGCGTCGCGACGAGCGCGCGCCAGTCGTCGCGCTCGGGCTTGCCGGGCTTGCGCTCGCCGAACAGCAGCGCGACGTGGTCGCCCTGGCGGTCGAACAGTTCGAGCGACGTGACGATGCCGTCACTCGTCGGCTTCTTCACGACCCACGCGGCGGCGATCAGGTCCTCGCGCACGTGCAGGTTGAAGCCCGGATCGAGCACGTTGATCCACGCGCCGACCTCGCGCACGTTCGCGACAGGGCCCGTGTGGATCTGGATCATCCCCGCGTTGCCGACGAACACCATGATCGGCTGGCCGCTCTGCGCGGCCCGTTCGAGCACGTGGCGCAGTGCGCGCGCCGCTTCGACCGGATACGCGTATTGCGGATCGGCGAGGCGCAGCGCCTGCATGCGGCTCACGCCGAAGCGCTGCGTGATGCCGAAGAACTGGTGCGTGTCGGTCATCGCGTCCCACGCGGCGCGAAAACCCGCGACGTCGATTTCGGTGTCGGCGCGCTCGGGCGTTTTCGGTGCGGCGGGCACGACGTCGAGCCCCGGCTCCTGCGACGCCGCGCGCCAGCGTTCGACGAACGCGTCGTACGCCGCGTGATCGCTGTGCGCGCGCAGATAGACCTTGTGGATCGCGTGGCCTTGCGCGTCGAAGAACTGCAGGCTCTTCAGCGGACCGTGCGCGGTATCGTCGCGCACCGCGAACGCGGACGCCCAGTGACGGTAGAAGATGCGCAGGTCGATGTCGCCGAGCGCGAGGCCGACCGGGCCGTCGTGGCTCATCTGCGCGTATTCGCCGTCCTTCTCGTGGACGGCCGTGTCGTTGCGCGTGAGCGCCATCACGCGGCCGAGGCGCGGCATTTCCTCGAACATCGCCGGAAAGCGCGCGTCGAGCCGCACCACGTGTTCGCCGGCGAACGCGGCGAGCGCTTCGCCTTCGCTGACGCCGAGCGCCTGCGCGACGTCGCGGTTGCGCAGCTGGCGCTCGGTCTTGAGCTTGACGAACGCGTCGCGCAATGCGGCGGGCGCGCGGGCCGGCGTGGCCGGATGACCGGGAACGGCGGAATGCATCATGTCGGACTCCTTCAAGTAACGGTTGGGGTGGCAGCGCGGGCGGCGCGCATCAGAAATCCACTTTCATGCTGACGGCGACGGTGCGGCCGGACGACGTATACGCGTCGAGCACCTGCGCATCGGACGCGAGGCCGCGCACGTCCGACCAGTTCCAGTATTTGCGGTCGAACAGGTTGCGGATGCCGATCGTCGCGCTCACGTGCTTGTTGAAGCGGTAGCCGCCACGCAGGTCGACGACGAGCGACGACGGCGGCGCGAAGCACGACGTTTTAGCCCCTGGGCACGCGCCGGCCGGGATGTCCTTGTCGCGCTTCGCGGCCTGGAACAGCAGGTCGGCCTGCACGAACCAGCGCTCGCCGGGCTCGTAGCGCACGCCGAACACGGCCGAGAACGGGTTGACCGTGTCGAGCGGCTGGCTTGCCGCGCCATCGTTCTGCGTCGAGCCCTTCGTGAACGCCAGCGCCGTCTTCAGCGTGATGCCGTTCGGCATCGCCCATTCGGCGCGGCCTTCGAGGCCGTGGATGCGCGCGTCTGCGAAGTTCACGTACTGGAACACGAACGGGTCGGCCGGGCGGCCGCTGCCGGCGATCGTCGTGCGCGAGATGAAGTTGCGGTAGCGGCCGGTGAACGCGGCCGCGCTATAGCGCACGACGCCGTAGCCGGTGCCGGCCTTGCCGCGCAGGCCCGCTTCGAACGTGTCGCTCGTCTCGGGCTTCAGGTTCGGATTGCCGATCGACGTGTAGCCGTACACCGGGTTCGAGAAGCTGCTGTTCACCTGATCGGGCGTCGGCGCGCGGAAGCCGTGCGCGTATTGCACGTACGGGATCACGGCGGGCGTGATCTCGTAGAGCACGGCGACGCGCGGCGACAGCTCGTTCGCGCTCGTCGACACGGCCTTGCCGGTGAACAGCGGATCGTTTTCGGTCGGGCTCAGCCGGTACGTGTCGAAGCGCAGCCCCGGCGTGACGAGCAGGCGGCCGTAGCTGATCTGGTCCTGCAGGAACGCGCCGAACAGCGTGTAGTCGGTGTCGGGGAATGCCTTGTTCGGGAACGCTTCGCCGACGCCCGGCACCGTGCCGTCGCGCATGTTCGTCACGCGCGACACGCTGCCGTCGACGCCATACAGCAGCTTGTGCGCGAACGGGCCGGTCGCGAAGCCACTTTCGGCGAACGCGGAGCCGCCGAACGTGCGTTCCTTGTACTGGTTGTCACGCGACCGCGAAGGCTGCCTGCCGCGCGTCTCGAACGCGTACTGGTCCTGCTTCGCGTCCTGGTAGTAGAACTGCACGTGTGCGGTCTGGAACCAGCGGAATGCATCGTCGCGGAAATCGTAGTCGACGCTGAAGCGGTTGCGCTCGAGGCGGTCGTTCGTCGTGAGGCCGAGCGTGGCGGGCGGGTTGATGGCCGACAGCACGTCGGTGCTCACGCGGCGCTGCACGGTTTCGGCGGTGAACCTGATCGTGTCGCGCGCGGTGGGCGTCAGCACGAGCTTGCCGAGCAGCGATTCCGAGTAGACGTCCTGCGGGTTCGACGTCGTGCGCAGCGTGCTCGCCGAGTTGTTGCCGCCGCGCGTGTCGACCTCGTGGCCGCGCCGGCCGTCGGCGATGATCATCCCCTGCACGCGGTCGTTGCCGCCCGCGGCCGACACCGTCGCGCCGACGCTGCGGTCGGCCGAGTCGTAGCTCGGCCGGAACGAGAAGTAGGTGGGCTTGCCGTAGATCGACAGCAGGTCGCGCGGATCCTTCGTGATGAAGTTCACCGCGCCGGTCAGCCCGTCGCTGCCGTACAGCGCCGACGCCGGCCCGCGCAGGATCTCGATGCGCTTGAGCGTGTCGAGATCCGCGTAGTCGCCGCGGCCGGCTTCGAGCGGCCCGAACGAGAACGCGCTCGGCAGGCGGATCCCGTCTTCCATCAGCAGCACGCGATTACCTTCGAGGCCGCGGATGTTGATGCTCGAATCGCCGTCGCGGCCGCCGCCGAGCGCGGCGCTGCCGGGGCGGTACGCGGTGCGGCGCACCGTGACGCCCGGCTCGTAGCGCAACGCGTCCTTGATGTGGGTGGCCTGCTGTTCCTCGAGATCGTCGTCGGTGATCACCGACACGGACGCGGCCGTGCGGCTCGCGGCGGTGGCGGTACGGGTGGCCGTGACGGTGACGGGGTCGAGCAGTGCCGCATCGCCGCGCGTGGACGCGGCGGCGGTGGTCAGGACGGCAGGTGGCGGGTTGGCGCCTTGCGGCGACGAATCGGCGTAAGCCGGGGCGGCGGACAGGCCGAACGCGCCGAACAGCGCGGCGCAGATCGGCCGCCGCGCCAGCGGATAGCAATGCACAGGTGGTCTCCCATTGACGATGACTAGCCCGAAGGCTGGCTGGGTGACGCGTTCACCTGGCTGGCCCGTTCGCGCGCGACAGGCGGCGAACGGCGAATTGAAAGGAAACTGATAACTTTATCAGTGTAAATGAGAATGATTATCAATACAAGAACGAAAGACGGCATGGGCGGACGCGCGCCGTCGGCGCGGATCGGGCGAGCCGGGCGGGGAGAAAATCGGGGGGAAGCGGGTTTGCGCTAGGCCAGCGATTCGATACGAATCAACAGGTTGCGCGCATGCACGATGAACGCGTCGTGCGTCGCGCGATCGCCGTGGCCTTCGAAGCCGGTCTGTTCGGCGAACGCGAGCTGTTCGGCGTAGAGGTCGACGAGCGCGCTGCGTGTGTCGGGAGGCAGCGCGCGGATCATCGAGACGAGCAGCAGTTCCTGCGCGCGCAGCATGCCGGACAGCGATTGGGGGTTCATGCCGACCTCCTCGAACGACGCGGCGGCGTGCCGCTCATTTCATGGTAGGCGGTCGGCGCGCGCAACGGAAATCAGCCGGCGGCCGTCGCCGTCCGTGCATCGCGCACGACCTGCGCGACGCGCTCGACGAATTCGACGTCGACGCTCGACAGCGCCTCGCGCTTGCCGTCGGGCATCTCGACCATCAGCCGGTACGTGATGTCCTGCGTGGTCCAGGCGAGATAGCCGACGACGGCGAGCATCACGCCGACGACCAGCGCGGCGCTCGATGCGCCGATGCCGCCGGCGATGGCGGTGGCCACGCCGGTCAGCGAAATCAGCCACGGCACGAGGCGATTCTTCGGGATCTTGACGACGTCGACGTTGCGGATGTCACGCAGCGGAAAGACCTGCCCGGCGGCCGACAGGCCGTTGCGCGTGACCATCACGCCGCGTTCGTTGAATGCGTTTTCCATCGTGTGTTGCGTGGACGAAAACGCGCAGCGTAGCAGACTTCGTTGCCGCGTCAAACGAGACCGAGTGCCGCACGATGCGTGCGGGCCGGCCGCGACGGGGAGCGACGGGAGTCAGAACTGCAGCCGGCCGTCGCCGTACAGGCGGCCCGGCACGTGCGACGCGACGACCTCGGCGATCTCTTCGTCGGTCGATTCGGCCGGCACGATCTGGCGCCGCGCGGGCGCGTCGAGATGCATCGTCCATTCGACGAGCCGATACGGGCGGCCCCACGGGCGCAGCATTTCCACCGACACGCGGCAGCTCTGGACCGGCAGCGAATGCCGGCGCGTCAGAATCGCGTGCAGATGGCTGAAAACGGTATCTTCGATCATCTTGGCCTCCGATCCTGTCTTGTGGGCAGTTGATGGCGGTGCCGTCGTGGTTCTCAAAAAAAAAGCCGCCGATGCTCAGGCGGCCAACAGGGGGGGTGAGAGCATCCTCTCAGCCCAGAATTAAGCGAAACTTAAAAGCCCATAAAAAAGCGCCCCGCGTGGAGCGGGGCGCTTCTTGCCGTCGTGATCCGTGTGTTAAGCGGATGCTTTAGAACTTGTGACGGATACCGACGCGAGCGGCCAGCTGGTTCGACGAACCGTTGCCCGACGTGCTGAAGTAGCTCGTGCTCGAGCCGATCTGCGCCTGCACGTTGTTGCCCGATGCCTTCTGGTAGACGACCAGGCCGTACACGTCCGTACGCTTGCTGAGCGCGTAGTCGAGGCCCAGGTTGCCCTGGTTCCAGTGCGCCGAGCTGCCGCTTTGCGTTGCGTTCGTGTACGTGTAGCCCGCTGCTGCCGACAGGGCCGGCGTGATCGCGTACTTCACGCCTGCTTCGTACGCGTTGTAGAACGTGCCCGATGCACCGGCCGCGATCGGGGTGAACTGCGTGCGCGTCCAGAGCAGCCATGCCGTCGCCGGGCCGAAGACGTAGCGGCCGCCGACGCCGTACGTGCGCAGGTCGCGGATGTTGGTCAGCGCGATGTTCGCGATCGACGTCGAGAAGGCCGGCGTCGACTGGCTCGGGAAGCGGATGTCCGTGTAGGCGGCGCCGAGCGAGAACGGGCCGTTCGCGTAGTTCAGGCCGAAGCTGTATGCGCGCGACGAACCGGCCGTCGTCGTGGTGCCCGTCGTCGTCGACGGTGCGCCGGCGAAGTCGGTCGAGTTCGAGAAGCCGTACAACGCGCCGAACGTGAAGCCGGCGTAGTTCGCGCTCTGGAACTTCACCGAGTTGTTGATGCGGCTCGACGTGAGCTGGTCGATGTCGTTGACGTGGTACGCGTAGTTGCCCGCGACCGTGTTGCCGCCCGTCGAGTAGTTCGAGCCGAGGATGTCGGTCGAGAACGAATACTGGCGGCCGAACGTGACCGTGCCGTATTGCGACTGGCTCAGGCCGACATAGGCTTGACGGCCGAAGATCGCGCCGCCCTGGCCGATCGTGCCGTTGCCGCTGTTGAAGCCGTTTTCGAGCACGAAGATCGCCTTCAGGCCGCCACCGAGGTCTTCGGTGCCGCGCAGGCCCCAACGGCTGCCCTGGGCCACGCCGTCGTCGTACTTGAACAGCTTGCTGCTGCCGCCGGTCGAGGTCTTGCTGTGGTTCACGTAGCTGATACCGGCATCGATGACGCCGTACAGGGTCACGCTGCTTTGGGCGTGTGCCGCGCCAGTCGTTGCTGCGAGGATGGCGATGGTCAACAGTTTCTTGTTCAAAGGATTCTCCGAGCGAATAAATGGCGTGTCCAGTTGCGGTTCCGGCGCTCTCTGCGGGCGCTTTCACGGACCGGTCGCAACTTTATCGGCGGGCCACGTAATGAATGTGACAGCCTTTGTCATATGACGAACCTGTGGCGCCGATGCGACACTGGATTTTGCCCGGTTGTATAGCAGGGAGTTATACCGATTCCGCCTGAGATTCGATCGGAGTCAGGAATATGCACATGAGATAAGCTTGGTTGGTGCCGTTCCGGCCCCGTGCCACGATGCGCGCTTCAACAACGACACGGGACAAGAGGACACCATGCGACGTTCGATCCTGACCGGCCTCGGCGCGCTTGCCGCGGCGCTGGCCCTTGCCGCGCCCGGCGCGCACGCCGATCCGCAGACGCTGAAGATCGGCACGATGAGCGGCCCCGACGCGCAGATCTGGACCGAGGTGACGAAAGTCGCCGCACGCGAAGGGCTCGCGATCAAGGTCATCGAATTCAACGACTACGTGCAGCCGAACGCGGCGCTCGACTCGGGCGACCTCGATGCGAACGGCTTCCAGCACCAGCCGTTTCTCGACAGCCAGATCAAGCAGCGCGGCTACAGGATCGTCAATGTCGGGCTGACCTACACGGCGCCGATGGGCTTCTATTCGAAGCAGCTCAAGTCGCTGAAGGACTTGCCGGCCGGCGCGAAGGTCGGAATCCAGAACGATCCGTCGAACGGCAACCGCGCGCTGCTGCTGCTGCAGAAATACGGGGTGATCAAGCTGAAGGCGGGGGCCGGCACGAACGGCGTGAACGCGACGCCGCTCGACGTCGCCGAGAATCCGAAGAAGATCAGGATCGTCGAACTCGACGCCGCGCAACTGCCGCGCGCGCTGCCCGACCTCGACGCCGCGTCGATCAACACCGACTACGCGGTGAAGGCCGGGCTCACGCCGGTGAAGGATGCGATCGCGATCGAGGACCTGCGCGGGCCGTACGCGAACCTGATCGCGGTGCGCGCGCAGGACAAGGACAAGCCGTGGGTGAAGAAGCTCGTCGCGGCCTATGAATCGGACGACGTGCGCAAGTTCATCGACCGGAAGTTCGGCGGCGCGATCGTGCCGGCGTTCTGAACGCCGGCGCAAGCGCGCCGCCGCCCGGCCGCGTCGCCGGGCATCCCGCCAGGCCGGAAAGCAAATCGCCCGCGCAAGCGGGCGATTTCGTTGGCGCGCGCCGCGAGGCGGCGGGCGGGCGGCTCGGGCCGCTCAGGCCGACAGCAGCGACCCGGTGCGGATCGGCGTCGCGCCGGCAATGCGCGCGACTTCCATCCCGGCGGTCGCGAAGCGCACGATCTGGCGCGCGTACAGCACGCCCGACACGCTGCTCTTCAGCGTGATCACGCGATCGGTCAGCGGATCGACGATGTCGGCCACCTCCTGGCCGGCCTCGATCCACGCGCCGACCGGCGTGCGGAACACGATCACGCCGGACACCGGCGCGACGAGCGGATCGGTGCCCGCGAGCGGCGTGGCCGGATGCGCCAGCGGCGGCAGCGGCGCGGGCGTGCCGTCGATGACGCCGCGCTCGGTCAGGTATTCGACGATCGCTTGCGCGTCCTTCTCCGCGAATTCGTACGACACGTCGCGCTCGCTGCGCAGTTCGACCGTGACGGAAATCGCGCCGTTCGGGATCGGGAAGCGATCGCCGAACCGGCTGCGCAGATCCGACCAGCAGAAGCTGTGGATCTCGTCGAACGGATTGCCGACCGAATTCAGCGCGAGCAGCGACGCCTGCGCATCCAGGTAGCGCGACAGCGGCTCGACGTCTTCCCACAGGTCGGGGTTCGTGTAGAGGTGCATCACCGCGTCGCTGTCGCAATGCAGGTCGAGCACGATGTCGGCGTCGAACGACAGCTTCTGCAGCGCGAGGCGCTGCGATTCGAGCTCGGTGCGCGGCTTCTGCTCGTCGAGCGCCTCGCGCATCGCGGCGCGCACCGCGGCGAGGTTGCGCTGCGCGTCGTTCGCCAGGCGGCCTTCGATGCGCGGCAGCACGAGCGCCGCGAGATCGTAGAAATTGCGGTTGAAGTTCTGCATCGAGCCGAGCTCGAAGCGGCCGAGGTGATCGCCGAACACATGCTGCGACAGGCCGATCGGGTTCGGCACGGGGACGATGACCACTTCGCCGCGCAGCTTGCCGGCCGTCTCGAGCGCGGCGATCTTGCGGCGCAGCAGCGTGGCGACCAGCATGCCGGGCAGTTCGTCCGCGTGCAGCGACGACTGGATGTAGACCTTCTTGCCGCCGCGCGGGCCGTAGTGGAAGCTCGTGATCTGGCGTTCGGTGCCGACGGCGGGGGAAATCAGCGGATGGGTCTGCGTTTGCATGATGAGGGGAGCGCGGCGCAGCCGCGAGTGATCCGGTATGCGTGGAAGATCGATTGTACGTTGCCTTCCGCGAACCTATCAAACCACGCGCCCGTCGCATTATTTTCCTTTGAAAATCATCGGGTTGGCGCGTAAGAAATAACGCTCCGGCCGCCCCTCGGGCAGGCGTTGCCGACCGCTTTCGGTCGCACGCGCGCAAAAAAAACGGGCTCCTTGCGGAGCCCGTCTGCGCGGATGCGAAGCGCGCGTTGCGCGGCGTTACTTGCCGTACACGTCGAAATCGAAGTACTTCTTCGCGATCTTGTCGTACGTGCCGTCCTTGCGCATGCCGGCGATCGCGCCGTCGATCTTCGCCTTCAGGTCGGTATCTTCCTTGCGCAGGCCGATGCCCGCGCCGTTGCCGAGCGTCTTCGGATCGTCGATATCCTTGCCGGCGAAATCGAAGCCCGCGCCGCGCGGCGTCTTCAGGAAGCCGATATCGGCCTGCACCGCGTCCTGCAGCGCGGCGTCCAGACGGCCCGCGATCAGGTCGGCGTAGACCTGGTCCTGGTTCTGGTACGGCACGACCTTCACGCCCTTGGCCGCCCAGTAGGTCTTCGCGTAGGTTTCCTGGATCGTGCCCTGCTCGACGCCGACCGACTTGCCCTTCAGCGATTCGGCCGTCGGCAGCAGGCCCGCGCCCTTCTTCGCGACGAGGCGCGTCGGCGTGTTGAACAGCTTCTCCGAGAACGCGATCTGTTCCTGGCGCGCCGGCGTCATCGACATCGACGACAGGACGCCGTCGAACTTGCGGGCCTTCAGCGCCGGGATCATCCCGTCGAAGTCGTTTTCGATCCACACGCACTTCGCGTTCATGCGGCGGCAGATTTCGTTGCCGAGATCGACGTCGAAGCCGACCACCTTGCCGCTCGCATCTTTCGATTCGAAAGGCGGGTAGCTCGCGTCGACGCCGAAGCGCACGGTCGTCCAGTCCTTCGCGTATGCCGTGCCGGCCGATACGGCGAGCAGGGCCACGGTCACAGCCGCAAGAATCTTTTTCACTTCGGTGACTCCTCGTTTTGTTCGATGGGTGCGCGGTTGTGCCGCGCCGTAAGCCTTCGGCCCGGCGCGGCTTCGCGTCGGACAGTCCGTTTCGCCTGCCCGATGCGGGCGCGCGACGTGCGGAAGATTATCAAGACAAAATACCGGCAGGGCGCCTAGGACATGCCCCGATACCGGACCCGACGGCGGCGCGGCGTTCGCGCGACCGTTTCAGACGAAGGAACGATTCAACCGAGCGTTTCGTTGACAGCGCGCTGCAGGCACGTGACGAATTGCGATACGGCGGGCGTCGGCAGCAGGTCGCGGCGCGCGATGATCGACAGGTCGAAGCGCGGCATGCTTTCGTCGAGTTCGGCCGTGCGGATGCCGAGCGGCGCCACCATCGCGGCCAGCGGGCGCGTGAAGCAGCCGATCACGTCGGAGCGCGCGACCAGCCCGAGCGTCACCGCGAACGACATCGGCGAGCGCAGCAGGTGCTTCGGCAGCGGCAACCCGCGCGCCTCGAACATCCCGACCATCACGCTGTGCGGGAACTGCTCGGCGCCGACCGTGACGATCCACTCGGCGTCGAGCAATTCCTCTAACCGGCGCGCGTGCGCGAGCGGATGGCCTTCGCGCATCACGACGGTGAATTCGGTCGACAGCAGCGGCACCTGCGTGAAATCGCGGTCGAGCACGGGTACATGGTGCATCGCAGCGATGTCGAGCGTGCCGTTGCGCAGCTGTGCGAGCGCGTCGGGCACCGTCACTTCCTCGAGATGCAGGCTGACGTTCGGCATCGACCGGCGGAATGCGGTGACCGCGCGCGGCAGCGCGGTCAGCGCGATCGACGGCATCGTGCCGACCGCGACGCGCCCCGACATTTCCCCTTTCACCTGCTCGACGGCCTCGACGGTGCGGCGCATGTCGCCGAGCAACTGCTCGGCGCGCGGCAGCAGCGCATGGCCGCACGCGGTCAGCTCGACGCCGCGCACGCTGCGCACGAGCAGTTCCGCGTTCAGCGCCGTTTCGAGTTCGCGGATCGTATGCGTGATCGCGGGCTGCGTGACGCCGAGCTCGCGCGCGGCGGCGCGCAGGCTCTTGTGATGCGCGGCGGAGACGAATGCCTGGAGCTGCGCGATGTTCAGGTGATTGCGGATGCGGGTCATCGATCGAGTCCGGTTGGCGCGAATGCGGGGCCTGGGCGGGCGAGGCGGGGCGGCGGCGGTATTCGGTAGCGATCCTGACGATCGTGCGCGCATGGGTTCACGTCGCCGGGCCGACGCATCGCGTACCGGTGCGCCGCGAACGTCATGCGCCGGCGCGCGCGCGGAACGCGTGGCGATACCGCTGCGGCGACGTGCCGACGATGCGCGCGAACCGCTCGCGAAACGCGGTGACCGAACCGAATCCGGCCTCCGTCGCGACATGCTCGATCGACAGCTCCGTGACTTCCAGCAACTGCTGCGCATGCCGCACGCGCGCGGTCTGCAGCCACTGCCGCGGCGACGTGCCCGTCTGCTCCTGAAAGCGCCGCGTCAGCGTGCGCACGCTCGTCGACGCCTGGCGGGCCATCTCGTCGAGCGTGAGCGGCTTGTGCAGGTTCGCCTGCAGCCAGTCCATCAGGTCTTGCAGCCCGTCGCTGGCGGCCGGCCATTCCGGCGCGATGAACTGCGCCTGCCCGCCGTCCCGCACGCGCGGCGCGACCGCGCAGCGTGCGGCATCGACGGCGACCGCCGCGCCGTAGTCGGCCTGGATCATGTGCAGGCACAGGTCGAGGCCGGCGGCCGCGCCGGCCGACGTCAGGATCTGCCCGTTGTCGACGAACAGCACGTTCGGGTCGACCTCGACGTTCGGATAGCGGCGCGCGAGTTCGCCGGCCGCGAGCCAGTGCGTCGTCGCGCGCAGGCCGTCGAGCAGCCCGGCTTCGGCGAGCACGAACGCGCCGCTGCAGATCGACGCGATCCGGCATCCGCGCGCGGCCGCCGCGCGCAGTGCGGCGATCACGCGGCGCGGCGTGGGCGCGAGCGGCACGGACGTGCCGGGGACGACGATCGTGTCGGCACCGGCCAGCGCGTCGAGACGAAACGGGGGGCGCAGCTCGAACAGGCCGCCGGCGACGCGCGGCTGCTCGCTGCACACGCGCACACGGTACGGGTGCGGGACGCCGGGCGACCGCACGCGCGCGAACGTGTCGCATGCGACGCCCAGGTCGAACGGGACGACATCGGGCAAAGCGAGAACGGCGACCGTATGCATGGCGTTCGAGGTCGTGGCCAGAATCCGTTTAAAGATGGCATTTTAGCCAATGGTTCAGGTCTGCACCACACGCGATAATCGCCGCGGACCAACCTGGAGCCCTGCCGATGAAACAAGACGATCGCAACGCGTTGCGGAACCTGCAATACCTGTCGCTGCTCGAGGCGACCACGCTCGTCGTGCTGGTGTGCGTCGCCGTGCCGCTCAAGCATCTGGCCGGGTATCCGGTCGCGGTATCGATCATGGGCCCGGTTCACGGCATCGCGTTCGCGATGTACGTGTGGGCCGTCGTCGGCACCGCGTCGAGCGGACTGTGGAGCAAGGGCGAAGTCGCGCGGCTCGTGCTGTCGGCCGTCGTGCCGTTCGCCGGGCTGGCGAGCGCCGGCTGGATCGCGCGCAGGAGGCACGCGCAATGACCTACCTGTTGCTGAAGGCCGTGCATGTCGCCGCCATCGTCACGTTCGTCGGCGGGCTGCTGATGCTGTCCGTCGGCGTCCGTATCGCGAACCTGGCCGTGCATCGCGCGGTGCGGCGCTGGGATCGCACGGTGACGGTGCCCGCGCTCGTGCTGGTCTGGATCACGGGGATCGCGATCGCGCTGAGCGGACACTGGTTCGGCGCCGCGTGGCTGTCGGTGAAGCTCGCGGTCGTCGTCGCGCTGTCGGCGCTGCACGGCATCCTGGCCGGCACGCTGCGGCGCATGGAGCGCGACGCTCTCGTCGTCGTGCCGGCACCGTGGCTCGGGCAGGCGGCGGGCGCGGTCGTGGTCGCGACGGCGATCGTCGTCGGGCTGGTCGTGATCAAGCCGTTCTGACGCGCACGACCGGCGCGGGCCCTGGGCCCGCTAAGCCAGCGCCGTCTCGACCGCTGCAAGCGTGCGGCGCCGGATCCATCCGCTCGCGAGCCGGATCGCGAGCCAGTACGGCGTGAACAGCAGCCGCGTGCGGGCCGTCGGGCAATGCACGAAGGTTTCGGTGCGCAGCAGCTGCAGGCCGGACGGCCGCCCGATGACCTCGAAGCGGAGCACGAGCTTCGCGTCGCGCGCGTCGTCGTGCCGGATGAAGGCTGCTGCGTCGGCCACCGTGCGCACGCCGAGGTCCGGGCGCCAGAAGCGGCCGACGAGGCCGAGCGACAGCGACGTGTCGTCGCGATGCAGCAGCGTGAACGTGTGGAGGCCGAAGCGCGCGCGCTCGCGCCGGGCGGCGCCGTTGCGCAGCGTATCGGCGACGCTCGCCGGCAGTTCGCGTACCGTGAGCAGCGCATCGACGATCGGATCCGTGCGCATGTCGATCGTGGCGACCGCGTCGATGATGCGCGCCGGGGCGGCATCGATCGGCTTCGATTCGTGCACTTCGTGGAAGCCGAACGACGGAATGAACGGCGGCTTGCGCACCGAGGTCCTGCTGAATGATTCGGAGACGATGCCGAGTGCGTTCATGGCGGCTCCCGAGGGGAAAGCGAGATCGTAGCATCGGCGCGCCATGCGTGCGCCGCCTGCGTGCCCGCGCCGCAGGCCCGCGCACGGCCGGGCGGAGCCTGTCGCTCCCCGTGCGCCGCCGCGCCGCAAAAAAGCCTGGAAACATGCGTTTCCAGGCCTGGAGACCATCAACGACGATGGTGGAGGAGACGTTGCCGTCCCGATGCGCGCCGCCCTTTTCGCGGGCGACGTCGCGCAGGATCCGCGGTCAGATCGCCCAGCCGCCGAGATAGAACGTGACGAGCACGGCCGCGATGAGCACGGTGCCGACGTTGAGCTTGCGGAACTCGCCGCTGGCGACGCGGCCGATCACGAGCGTCGAGAAGCCGAGCATGATGCCGGTCACGATGTTCGCGGTCAGCACGATGAACACCGCGCACACGAGGCCCGACATCGCATCGACCATGTCGTCCATGTGCAGCTTGCTCACGCTGCCGAGCATCAGCAGGCCGACGTACATCAGCGCGGGGGCGGTTGCGTAAGACGGCACGAGGCCCGCGAGCGGCGAGAAGAACATCACGACCAGGAACAGCAGGCCGACCACCGCGGCCGCGAGGCCCGTCTTCGCGCCGGCGGCCACGCCGACGCTCGACTCGATGTAGGCCGCCGCCGGCGCGCCGCCGAGGAAGCCGGAGAAGATCGAGCTGATCGAATCGGCGGTCAGCGCACGGCCGCCGTTGATGATGCGGCCGTTCTCGTCGAGCTGGCCCGCCTGGCCCGCGACCGCGCGGATCGTGCCGGTCGCGTCGAACACGGCAGTCATCACGAGCGCCAGCACGCTCGGCAGCACGGCCATCGACAGCGCGCCCTTGAGGTCCATCGCGCCGATCAGCGAGGCGTGGCCCGGCGCGCTCAGCGACGGCAGCGCGAAGATGCCGCGGTATTTCACGGCCGGATCGAACACGAGGCCGATCAGCGAGATCGCGACCACGACGAGCAGGATGCCGCCCGGCACGCGCCGCTTCTCGAGCCCGAAGATCGCGGCGAGGCCGACGACCGACATGATGACCGGGAACGCGGTGATCTGGCCGAGCGACACCGGCAGGCCGGCGCCCGGGTTCTTGATCACGAGCCCGACGTCGTTCGATGCGATCAGCAGCAGGAACAGGCCGATGCCGATCCCGGTGCCGTGCGCGACGCCCGCGGGCAGGTTGCGCAGGATCCACGAACGCACGCCGGTGACCGAGATGCCCGTGAACACGAGGCCCATCAGGAACACGGCGCCGAGCGCGACGGTCGGATGCAGGCCCTTGCCGAGCACGAGGCCGAACGCGGTGAACGCGGTCAGCGAGATCGCGCAGCCGATCGCGATCGGCAGTTTCGCCCACAGGCCCATCAGCAGCGAGCCGAAGGCGGTGGTGAGGCAGACCGCGACGAATACCGCGCTCGTGTCGAAGCCGGCCTTGCCGAACATGCCGGGCACGACGAACACGGAATAGACCATCGCGAGGAAGGTGGTCACGCCCGCGACGATCTCGCGATGCTGCGTGCTGCCGCGCGACGAAATGTCGAAATACCGGTCGAGGACTCCCTTGGTGCCGAGGTCCGTTTCTTCCGCGCCGACGCCGACCGTCGGCTGCACCGGGGTATCACTCATGAGCTTGCTCCTTTATCAGCATGCTGAAACGGCCTGTAGCGGACCGTCGTCAGGGTGTCTCGTATCTGGTTGAAATAATCGGCAACGTCGCGGGGACGCACGACGCGTGATTCGTGTCGCCGTACGCGCGCCGAAGGGCGCGAGGGTGTCGCGTCGTATGACGCGTGGTGGGTCGATCCCGTCACGTGTGCTTTGCCGTAGCGAAGGTTAGGCGAACGGCCCATCACGTCCCATTGGGGGAAGAGCATGCAGCGCATGTCGCAGCGCTTATATCGGCGTGCAACGGGGCTTCGTCGTCGCGGAACGCGTGTATACGCCTAGTTCGAATCCGTTAAGGCGATTATTTGAATGCGGGGGCGGCGGGCAGGGCGGGGGCGGGTGATGCATTGAATCTTACTAATGTCTTTCGTCTTTCGTCGCGGCTGGCCAGGTGCGCGAAAACGCGCCGTGCGCAACCTGCAGCCGGATGATACCGGGGCCGCGCGCATGCTGCGCTCGGGTGCGTCGCTGCCGTCGCTGCCGTCGCTGCCGTTGTTGCCGTCGTTGCATCAGCCGCGCGCGAGATGCGCGAGATACGCGCAGAACATGTCGGCCATCGCGCTCGAGTACGCGTCGATTTCCGCCGTCGTTCGCTCGGTTTCCGAAAACGCCTTGCCGCCCGTGGTGAGCGTGGTCGTGATCAGTTCGCACGCCAGCGCGCGCGTGGCGTCCGGCACGTCGGGCAGCGCGTCGAGCATGAACGCGCTGAAGATCCGGTGGCCGGCCGCCTTCGCCTCCCGTGCCTCGGGCGCGTCGCGATAGAGCGGCGCGGCGTCGTCGAGCGCGATGCGCATCCGCGCTTCGTCGCATTCCGAGCGGATGAATGCATGGACGGCCGTGCGCAGCCGCTCGGGCGGCGTCTTGTGCGGATCTTCCAGCATCCCGCGCAGCAGGTCGGAAGTCTGCCGCCATTCGTCGTGCTGGAGCCGGAACAGCACGGCTGCCTTGTTCGGGAAGTACTGGTACAGCGAGCCGACACTCACGCCGGCGCGCTCGGCGACGCGCGCCATCGTGAAGCGCTGCGCGCCTTCGGTCGCCAAAACCTGAACAGCGGCTTGCAGCACGTCGTCGACGAGACGGGTCGAGCGGGCCTGCCGAGGCTGTTTGCGCGAGGCGATCGGGGCGTTGCGGCGGTCGGTCATGACGGGTCTGCCAATGCGAATAGTAAAACCTGAATAGTTCGTCATATTCTAGTCGGGCGTACTGACGCACTCAACCTGACACCGGAGATTTGCATGTCCACCTTGATTCACGACCCGCTGGCGTCGCTGCTCGCGCGCCTGTTCGACGAAGCCGATGCGTCGTCGCCCGCGTCCAGCCCGGACTTCGCCGACCTGTCGCACGACGAGCACGCGCGGCTGATGCGCAGCAGGACCGACTACGCCGATTTCTATGCACGCCTGAAGGACTATCCGCTCGCGGTGTCGCGCGAGACGGGCACGTTGCTGTACATGCTCGCGCGCGGCTGCGGTGCGCGCGCGATCGTCGAGTTCGGCACGTCGTTCGGCATCTCGACGCTGCACCTCGCGGCCGCGCTGCGCGACAACGGCGGCGGCCGGGTGATCACGAGCGAATTCGAAGCGTCGAAGGTGGCGCGGGCGCGTGAAAACCTCGCGGCCGGCGGGCTCGCCGATCTCGTGGAGATCCGCGAAGGCGATGCGCTGCGCACGCTGGCCGCCGATCTGCCCGACCCGGTCGACCTGCTGCTGCTCGACGGCGCGAAGGCGTTGTATCCGGACGTGCTCGCGCTGGTCGAGCGCCGGCTGCGGCCCGGCGCATTCGTCGTTGCCGACAATGCCGATTACAGCCCGGACTACCTCGCTTACGTGCGCGCGCCGGAAAACGGTTATCTGTCGGTTCCGTTCGGCGGCGATGTCGAGCTGTCGATGCGGATTCGCTGAGGCCGGTTCGGCGTGTCGCGGGCGGAACGATATCGCGTGAACATAGGATAACTGATCAAGCGGATGTGGCGACGGCGCCCTGGATTCGGGCAGCCGTCGCCACGCGCTACTTCAGGAACACGTAGCGCGCGAAATACGGAAAGCGGCCGACCGCATGTTCGGTCGAGCACGTGGTTTCCGGCGGCGTGCCGCCCGCGGTGTCGAGCCGCTGCACGAAGCGCACGCCGGCGAGCGTGCCGGTCGTGACCTTCGCGTCCTCCGTTGCGGCCGGTGTCGCCGCGAGCAGCAGTTGCGCAATGCTGCCGGGGCGTGCACTTGGCGCTTCCGCGACCTTCTTGCCGGTGATGCGGCTGCCGTCGATCGCTTCCCACGACGGCCCCGCGCCGTGCCGGACCACGAGCGTGCCGCCGGCGTCGAACAGCATCGCTTCCGGGTGCTGGAACACCCACGCGAGCTTGTGTCCGGCATCGTAGTCGCACGTGTAGACCTGTATGCCCGCCGCGGTCGTCGACAGCACGGGCGTGGCCGGCTGGGGCGGTGCAAGACCGGCGTCGTCGGCAGCGCGGGCGGATACCGCGCAAACGGCTAACGCAACGCAGGCCGCGACGGCCTGCAGCTCGGGGTGTTTCGGGGCGCGGCTTCGCATGGCGGGGCATCCTTTCCGGTCAGGTGACGGGCATACGTCGACGAATCCGTAAACGCTAGACGCCAATCGCATCGGTTGCAATGCGCAAATGGCAATCGCGGCGACAGTCGCCGCGATTGCCGGGGATGCGGTATCCGCGGCGGCGGGTTGCAGCGGCCGTGCGTACCCGATTCAAACCTCAAACCTCAAACCGCGCCAGCCGGCGTCGGCGAATGCCCGGCGATCAGGCGCTCGGCCTTCAACGCGTCCCACAGTGCCGCCGGGATCGGCGCCGCCGCGAGACGCAGGTTCTCGTCGATGCGATCGGGCCGGCTCGCGCCGGGAATCGCGGCCGCGACGGCCGGGTGCGCGAGCGCGAACTGCAGCGCCACCGCGCGCACGTCGACGCCGAACCGCTCGCAGAGCCGGCGGATCTGCGCGACGCGCTCGAGCATCGCCTGCGTCGCCGGCTGATACTCGAAATGCGTGCCGCCCGCGAGCACCCCCGAGTTGTACGGGCCGCCGACGATGATCCCGAGCCCGCGCGCGGCGCTCTCCGGCATCAGTCGTTCGAGCGCGCCCGCATGATCGAGCAGCGTATAGCGCCCGGCGAGCAGGAAGCCGTCCGGATCCGAACGTTCGAGCGCGAGTTCGCACGGCTCGACGCGGTTCACGCCGAGCCCCCAGCCCTGGATGACCCGCTCGTCGCGCAGCCGCGTCAGCGCCTTGGCCGCGCCCGACATCGCGACGTCGAACACGTCGCGCCACGCGTCGCCATGAAAATCGACGGCCGGATCGTGAATCCATACCGTGTCGAGCCGGTCGGTGCGCAGCCGCTTCAGGCTGGCCTCGATCGAACGCAGCGTGCCATCCTCCGTGTAGTCGTAGACGATCCTGTTCGGCAGGCCGTGGCGGAACAGGCCGCCCTTTTCGCCGAGATCGCGTTGCGACGCGTCCTCGTGCTCGTCGAGGACGAGCCGGCCGACCTTGGTGCCGAGCGAATACGCGTCGCGCGGGCGGCCCGCGAGCGCTTCGCCGAGGCGCAGCTCGGCCAGGCCGGCGCCATACAGCGGCGCGGCATCGAAGTAGCGGATACCGGCGTTCCAGGCCGCGTCGACCGTGGCGAGCGCTTCGTCGTTCGGGATGTCGCGGTACATGTTGCCCAGCGGCGCGGTGCCGAAACCCAGGCGGGAAGGGAGCGTGATTCTCATGGGCAGTCTCGGGGTGAGCAGGCCGCCGCTCAGGCCGCGGCCTGCGCGAGCGTCGGATAGTCGGTCAGGCCGTGCTCGCCGCCGCCGAGCAGCGTGTTGCGGTCGTGCGCCGCGAGCGGTGCGCCGGTGCGCAGGCGTGCGGGCAGGTCGGGGTTCGCGACGAACGGGCGGCCGAACGCGACGAGGTCGGCCCAGCCCGCCGCGATCGCTTCGCGTGCACGCTCGGCGGTGTACGCGCCGGCGTAGATCAGCACGCCGGGGTATGCGGCGCGCAGCCGTTGCTTGAATTCGACCGGCATCAGCGGCGCGTCGTCCCAGTCGGCTTCCGCGATGTGCAGGTATCCGACGCCGAGTTCGCCGAGCAGCGTCGCGGCGGCGAGGTAGGTCGTTTCCGGATCGGCGTCGACACAGCCGTTCAGCGTGGTCAGCGGCGCGAGGCGGATGCCGACGCGCGACGCGTCGCCCGTGCCTTCGATCAGCGCCTGCGCGACTTCGCGCAGGAAGCGCAGCCGGTTGTCGAGCGAGCCGCCGTACGCGTCGGTGCGCGTGTTCGCGTTCGAGTCGATGAACTGGTTCACGAGGTAGCCGTTCGCGCCGTGCAGCTCGACGCCGTCGAAGCCGGCCTCGATCGCGTGGCGGGCGGCGGCGCGGTATTGATCGACGATCTCGCGGATCTCGTCGACGGACAGCGCGCGCGGCTCGGACGCCTGCACGAAGCCCGGCGTGCTGCCGTCTTCGCCGGCGATGAACACGTTCACGCCCTTCGCCTGGAGCGGCGACGACGACACGGGTTGCCGGCCGCCGAGCAGGCTCGTGTGGCTCAGCCGGCCGACGTGCCAGAGCTGCGCGAAGATGCGGCCGTGCGCGGCGTGGACGGCGTCCGTCACCTTGCGCCAGCCGGCGACCTGCGACGGCGTGTGGATGCCGGGCGTCCATGCGTAGCCCTTGCCGAGCGGCGCGACGTAGGTGCCTTCGCTGACGATCAGGCCCGCGCTCGCGCGCTGCGCGTAATACGCGGCCATCAGTTCGTTGGCTTCGTCGCCGGGCTGGCTCGCGCGCGAACGCGTCATCGGCGGCATCACGATGCGGTTCGGCAGCGTCAGCGCGCCGAATTGCAGCGGTTGGAAAAGCGGGTCCTGGGTCATGGTGGTGTCCTGTCGGTGCCGCGCCGGCGGGCCGCGGCGGATCAAAGGGAGAAGGGCGGCGCGCTTAGTCCCACTTCGGCGCGAGGCCGGCCGGGTCGACTTCACGGCCGTTGCGCTCGAGCGCGGCGATCTGCGCCATGTCTTCGTCGCTCAGGCGCAGCGTCTGCGCGAGCAGGTTGCTTGCGAGGTTCTCGCGCTTCGTCGACGACGGAATCACCGAGTAGCCGAGCTGCAGCGCCCACGCGAGCGCGACTTGCGCCGGCGTCGCATGGTGACGTTGCGCGATCGCGCCGATGACCGGGTCGCCGAGCACCTTGCCGTACGCGAGCGTCATGTACGACGTCACGTGGATGCCTTCGCTGTTCAGGAACCCGGCCAGCTTGCGGTTCTGCAGGTACGGGCTCAGTTCGATCTGGTTCGTCGCGATCGCATCCTTGCCGACGGCCGCGATCGCTTCCTGCGTCAGTTCGATGTTGAAGTTCGAGATGCCGATCCGGCGCGTGAGGCCCTTCTCCTTCGCGTCGGCGAGCGCGGTCATGAACGCCTGGATCGACACGCCGTTGCCCGGGGCCGGCCAGTGGATCAGCGTCAGGTCGACGTCGTCGGTACGCAGCTTGCGCAGGCTTTCCTCGAGGCTCGCGACCAGTTTGTCGGGGGCGTAGTTGTCGACCCAGATCTTCGTCGTGAGGAACAGGTCTTCGCGGCGCACGCCCGACGCGGCGATCGCTTCGCCGACTTCGGCTTCGTTGCCGTAGATCTGCGCGGTGTCGATCGCGCGGTAGCCGGCTTCGAGGCCATTGCGGACCGAGTCGATGACGACCTGGCCTTGCAGGCGGAACGTACCGAGGCCGAATGCGGGAATGTTGCTCATGATGGCTCCTGGAGGGGGAACGATTGCGGTATGGAAGTCATTCTGGCGCTCGAGACTGATGAGATAAACGCCTTTAGCGGTCAAAAATATTTGATTTGAAGTCAAATATTGGCTGGTGATTCGCCCGTTTGACGGCGACCGCCGGCCCTATGCAACGCGGGCTTGCGGGTTCGCATGGAACACCGGCAACACGTCTGCTGCGATCTCGGACATCGTCTCGTCGAGCGGCCGGCGGTTGCGGCGCAAATGCAGGCCGATGTGCTGCACGCCCGCGTCGCGCATCGCCGCGAGTTCTTCCGTCAGCGCGATGCGCCCGGCGCGTGCGCCGAAGCGGTGCCGCTGCAGCGGTTCGTGCGGGTCTTCCGCGAGGTCGAGGTGGATGAAGCTCACGTACGGCTTGCTGCCGGCCACCGCGCGCCAGTTCGTGGCGCGCTGCAGGTGATCGGCCGGCGTGCCCGGATAGGCGAGGCAGCCGTCCATGTGTTCGCCGATCCATGCGGGCGTCTGCTGCGCGAGGCCCGCGACGAGCAGCGGCACCGGCGAACGGGCGGCGGGCAGGACTTCCAGGCCCGGCGGCAGGTGCCCGCGCGCGCCGTCGCGCAGCAGCGCGATCTGGTCGCGGAAATTCGCGCCGCGCGATGCGAAGTCGCGGCCGAACAGCGGATATTCGACCGGCCGGTCGCCGCTCGCGACGCCGAGCAGCAGGCGTGAGCGGCTCAGTTCCTGGATCGTCGCGGCCGATTTCAGCGTCAGCAGCGGTTCGCGCAGCGGCAGCACGACGGCCGCCGTGCCGAGCAGGATGTCGCGCGTGATGCCGGCGAGATAGCCGAGATACGAGAACGTCTCGAACACTTGCGCGGCATCGCCGAACGACGGGTCGTACACCGGCACGTCGCGCACCCAGAGCGCGCGGAAGCCGAGCGTGTCGGCCAGTTGCGCGAGCTCCGCGTGGATTTCCAGGTCGGGCACGCCGGGGCGGCGGCCGTCATGCTGGCGCTTCGCGTCGCCGGCCGGCGACCAGTCGTTGTCGAGCGGCAGTTCGATGCCGATGCTGAAGCCGCCGTCGGCGAGCTTGTCGAGTGAAGCGGACATGGTCGGGTATCTCCGTTCAGCGCGCGCGCAGGCTGCCTTCGAGCCGGTGGAAGTCGAGCGACGCCGCGGTGAAGAACGCGTGCGACGTGCCGGCGGCGAAATCGTCGATGTGCACGACGGTTGCGCGATCGGCTTCCTGCCACGCGATCGCGTAGGTTTCGCCGGCGACGTGCTGCCACGTGTACGCGACTTCGCCCTTCGCGCCGGCGTACGCGCCTTCGGTGATCTCGTAGCGCATGTGGAGGCCGTCCTCGTCATACGCGTTGAGGGCGGTGAGGCCGTCGTAACGGACTTCGAAAGTCTCGCCGGCGAACGGCGGACGTCGGGTCGATGCGTTCATGCTGATGCGCTCCTGCAGGAAAGTGACGATCAATGTGCGAGTTCGACGGGCTCGGCCGTGCGTTCGGGCAGGCCCTGGCCGCGGTCGAGGCGGCCGCTCAGCGCGGTCAGCGCGAACGCGCCGAGCGTGACGGCGGCGGCGATCCACGGCGTATGGCCGAGGCCGACGTTCGCGACGATCAGGCCGCCGAGCGACGAGCCGCCCGCGACGCCGAGGTTGAACGCGGCGATGTTGAAGCCCGCCGCGACGTCGGTGGCGTCCGGAGCGAAGTGGCGCGCCTGCTTGACGACGTACACCTGCAGGCCCGGCACGTTGCCGAACGCGACGGCGCCCCATGCGAGCATCGTCAGCACCGCGAGCCACTTCACGTGCACCGTGAAGGTCAGCGCGAGCAGCACGATCGCGAGCAGCAGGAAGATCCGCTTGAGCGCCTTGACCGGGCCGACGGCGTCGGCGAGCTTGCCGCCCCACACGTTGCCGAACGCGACCGACACGCCGTAGCCGACGAGCACGAGGCTGACCTGCGACGGCGTGAAGCCGGCGATCTGTTCGAGCAGCGGCGCCATGTAGGTGAACGCGATCAGCGAGCCGCCGTAGCCGACCGCCGTCATCGCGTAGACCAGCAGCAGGCGCGGCTCTCCGAGCACGCGGAACTGGCGGGCGAGCGGCGCGGGCGGTGTCCGCGGGAGGCCGCGCGGCACGAACGCCACCGCGCCGAGGAAGGCGACGAGGCCGAACAGCGCGACGACGAGGAACGTCGCGCGCCAGCCGAAGTGCTGGCCGATGAAGGTGCCGAGCGGAATGCCGGCGACGAATGCGACGGTCATGCCGCTGAACATCGTCGCGATCGCGCTGGCGGCCTTGTCCTTCGGCACGAGCGTCGTCGCGATGATCGAGCCGACCGAGAAGAACACGCCGTGCGCGAGGCCGGTGAGGACGCGCGCGACGATCAGCGATTCGTAGCTCGGCGCCTGCCAGGCCACGAGGTTGCCGACGGTGAACAGCGCCATCAGCGCGGCGAGCAGCGTCTTGCGCGGCACGCGGCCGGTGAGCGCGGTGAGGAGCGGCGCGCCGATGGCGACGCTCAGTGCGTAGAGGCTGACGAGCAGGCCGGCCGACGGCAGGCTGACGCCGAGATCCGCGCCGATCGTCGGGATCAGCCCGACGATCACGAATTCGGTCGTGCCGATGGCAAAGGCGCTGATGGTCAGCGCAAGCAGGGCGAGTGGCATGATGGGATCCTGGTTCCAGTAAGGATGGATCGCAGTGTGCCGACTTTACTTTTGCGGAAAAACGGGTCTATAAATCAAAATGTTTTGATTTCAAGTCAAGAATGCAGCGATGAAGATCACGCTCGACGAACTCCAGGCCTTTGCCGCCGTGGTCGACTCCGGTTCGATCACCGCTGCCGCGCAGCAGCTCGACCTCACCGTGTCGGCCACGAGCCGCACGCTCGCGCGGCTCGAGGAGAAGCTGAAGACCACGCTGCTGCGCCGGACCACGCGCCGGCTCGAACTGACCGAGGAAGGGCGCGCGTTCCTGCAGGATGCGCGCGCGATCATCGAGTCGGTCGAGAACGCCGAGGAGCAGATGCTCGCGCGGCGCGAGATGCCGTCGGGGCGGCTGCGCGTCGACGCCGCGACGCCGTTCATGCTGCACGTGATCGTGCCGCTCGTGCGCGGCTATCGCGAACGCTTCCCGAAAGTCGAGCTGGAGCTGAACAGCAACGAGGGGATCATCGACCTGCTCGAGCGGCGCACGGACGTCGCGATCCGCATCGGCCGGCTCAAGGATTCGACGCTGCACAGCCGGCGGATCGGCAACAGCCGGATGCGCATCCTCGCGAGCCCCGCGTACCTCGACGCGCACGGCCAGCCGCGCAAGGTCGAGGATCTCGCCAGGCACACGCTGCTCGGCTTCACGCAGCCCGAATCGCTGAACGTCTGGCCGATCCTCGGCGCGGACGGCGAGCCGTACCGCATCGAGCCCGGCATCTGGTCGTCGAGCGGCGAGACGCTGCGGCAGCTCGCGCTGGAGGGCGCGGGTGTCGTGTGCCTGTCCGATTTCATGACCGCGCAGGATCGCGACGCCGGGCGGCTCGTGCAGGTGCTCGCGCGGCAGACGCTCGACGTCGAACAGCCGATCAACGCGGTGTATTACCGGAACACCGCGATCTCGTCGCGGATCGCGTCGTTCGTCGATTACATGATCGAGGTGCTGGGCGGCGGCAGCGGTGCGCCGGCGCGGCGCAAGGCTGCGTGGATGGGGCCGCTGTGACGGCGGAAAGCGGGACGGGACGCGGGCGGGGCGCCTGCTCCCCGGTTCGACCCGGCGTGCCGCACGGCGCTTGCGCCGCGGGCACGCCGTCGTGCCGCGCTTACGCCTCTTCGGACCAGGACATGTTGTCGCGCGCGAGCAGCGCCGACGATGCCGCCGGCCCGAACGTGCCGGCCGTGTAGAGGCGCGGGCGGTCGCCGAGCTGCTTCCAGCCGTCGAGGATCGGCTCGACCCACGACCATGCGGCTTCGAGCTCGTCGCGGCGCATGAAGTGCGTGAGACGCCCGCGGATCACGTCGATCAGCAATCGCTCGTACGCTTCCGCGCGCCGTTCCGGAATCGCCTGCTGCAGGTCGAGGTTCAGGCTCACGGGCACCATCTTCATCCCGCTGCCCGGCTCCTTCGCAAGCATCTGCAGCTGGATCGACTCTTCCGGCTGGAGCTGGATCACGAGGCGGTTGCTGTAGTGGCGCGGGCCGCTCGGGATGATCGAGAACGGCATGTCCGCGAACTCGATCACGATTTCCGACTGGCGGCGCTGCAGCCGCTTGCCGGTGCGCAGGAAGAACGGCACGTTCGCCCAGCGCCAGTTGTTGAGGTGCGCGCGCAGCGCGACGAAGGTCTCCGCGTGGCTGTCCGCGGGCACGTTGTCTTCCTCGAGATAGCCCTTGACCGGCTGGCCGTCGACCGCGCCGGCCGTGTACTGGCCGCGCACTGTATCGCGCGCGACGTCCGACAGCGCCATCGGCCGCAGCGAGCGCAGCACCTTCAGCTTCTCGTCGCGCACCGCGTCCGGGTCGAGCGACACCGGCGGCTCCATCGCGACGATGCACAGCAGCTGCAGCAGGTGGTTCTGCACCATGTCGCGCAGCGCGCCGGTATGGTCGTAGAAGCCCGCGCGGCTGCCGACGCCGACCGTCTCCGCCACCGTGATCTGCACGCTGCGGATGCTCGGCGCCTGCCACAGCGGCCCGAAGATCGGGTTGCCGAAGCGCAGCACCATCAGGTTCTGCACGGTCTCCTTGCCGAGGTAATGGTCGATCCGGTAGATCTGCGATTCCTCGAAGTGCCTGCCGACCGCATTGTTGATCGCCTTCGCCGACGCGAGATCGTGGCCGAGCGGCTTTTCGAGGACGACGCGCGAGCGCGCATCGACGAGGTGCGCGGCCGACAGGTTGTCACAGATCGTCGTGAACAGCTCCGGCGACGTCGACAGGTAGAACACGCGGATCGCGTCGCCGCGCGCCGCTTCGGCGAGCCGCGCGTAGTCTTCCGGCGCGCTCACGTCGATCAGCACGTACTTGAACAGGTCGAGGAAGCGGGCCCATGCGCCGGCGTCGAATGCCTTCTCGTCGATGAACGGGCGCGACTGCTCGTCCATGAACTTGCGGTAGCCGTCGATGCCCCAGTCGCGCCGGCCGACCGCGATGATGCGCGTCTCCGGCGGCAGGTTGCAGTGCAGGTGCGCCATGTACAGCGCGGGCAACAGCTTGCGGGCGGCCAGGTCGCCGCCGCCGCCGAAGATGATCATGTCGACGGGCTGTTCGGCTTCGGTCTGGTTGGGCTGATTCGTCATGAGTGGTTCGCGGTCTGAAACGGGTGAGCGTGGAACGAACGTCGAAGCGCCGGCCGCCGGTGCGTTGGCGGGCCAGTACGTGGAAACGCTAATAGTGCACGGTTTTGATCGATTGCGGATGGGTTCCCCCGTATGTATCAGGGCTTGCATTGCCTACGTTGCGTCATTATGATTGAGTACTCGCTCATTAAAGGAATCGAACGTGGCCCGACCGCGCAGTCCCGACAAGCACGACGCCATCCTCGCCGCCGCCGCCCGCGCGCTCGCGGAGGACGGTGCGAGTGCGACCACCGCGCGCATCGCGCGGCTCGCCGGCGTCGCGGAGGGCACGGTGTTCACCTATTTCGAGACCAAGGATGCGTTGCTGAACGCGCTGTACCTGAGCCTGAAGGCCGGGATGCGCGACGCGATGATGACCGGGTTTCCTGAGCACGCGCCGGCCGAGCAGGCGATGCGGCATGCGTGGCGCGGCTATGTGTCGTGGGGCGTCGCGAATCCGGACGGGCGGCGCGCGCTGCGGCAGCTCGGCGTGAGCGGCCGCATCGACGACGCGCATCGCGCGGCCGGGGCCGAAGGGTTCGGCGCGGTGCATGTGCTGCTGCGGGAGCAGATCGCCGCGTCGGGTGGGCTGAAGGCCGACGATGCACAGGCGTTTCGCGCGGCGCTGTTCACGTCGATCGCGGAAACGGCGATGGAGTTGATCGCGCGCGATCCGGCGCAGGCCGATGCGTACCGGGAAGCCGGGTTTCGCGCGCTGTGGGCCGTGTTGCACGCGGTATGAGCGGCCGGCCGGCGTAGCGGAAAGTTGTAGACGTGATCGGAGGCGCGTCCGGTTCGGACGTCGCCGCGGCGATGGAAGGCGGTTTCAGGCAGGGCGACGCACGGTGAAAACGATCGTTTCGGCGCCCATATTAATGAGTGAGTAATCATTCATTTGGTGGTTTCAACTTTATCGAGGAGTGGAAAATGTCGAAGATCTGGTTGGTGACGGGGGCCGCACGCGGCCTGGGCCGCGCGATTTCGGAGGCCGTGCTGGCGGCGGGCGACATGCTGGTGGCCGGTGCGCGGGATCCCGCGCGGCTCGCGGATCTGCAGGAACGGTACGGCGACCGCCTGCTGCCGGTCGCGCTCGACGTGACCGACGAGGCGGCGGCCGTGCACGCGGTGGCGGCCGCCCGCGACGCGTTCGGCCGCATCGACGTGCTGGTGAACAACGCGGGCTACGGCCATACGGCGCCGTTCGAGCAGATGGGCGCCGACGACTTCCGCGACCAGATCGAAACGAACCTGTTCGGGGTGATCAACCTGACGCGCGCGGTGCTGCCGACGATGCGCGCGCAGCGCGCGGGTCATATCTTCCAGGTGTCGTCGGTCGGCGGGCGTACGTCGACGCCCGGCCTGTCCGCGTACCAGACCGCGAAATGGGCGGTCGGCGGATTCAGCGACGTGCTGTCGAAGGAAGTCGCGCCGTTCGGCGTGCGCGTCTGCACGCTCGAGCCGGGCGGGATGCGTACCGAATGGGCCGCGCAGGCGAAGCGCGACGTCGACGGCCTGCTGCCCGACTATCAGCCGTCGGTCGGGAAGATTCTCGAATTGCTCGGCGCGTATGGCGGCCACGAGGTCGGCGATCCCGCACGGATCGCGGCGCTGATCGTCGAGCTGTCGCGTCGCGACGACCTGCCGATGCGCCTGCTGCTCGGCGGCGATGCGCTGTTCGTGTGCGAGCAGGCCGAATCGCAGCGCGCGGACGAGGCGGCGCGGTGGCGCGATACGACACTGTCCACGATGTTCCCGGACGCGAAGCTGCCGGACGGGCTGCAGGCGTTGAAGGCGTGAAGTAAGCGCTGACCTTCACCTGCATCGCCGGCGATGCAGGTGAAGCGGCACACCGGTGCGCCGTGTGGTTGCGGGTAGCGGCAGGCAGCGCCCGTACGATCGACGGGCGCTGTTCTTGCCCTAGGCGGCTTGTTCCACGAGTGCCTGCAATGCCTGCCCGGCCTTCGCCATCGCCGCTTGAGCCGCATCGGCGCCCTGTGCGACGCCTTCCACGCGCAACTCGCTGATGTCGGTCAAGCCGATGAACCCGAGCAGATGCTTCAGATAGCCGGACTGATAGTCGAACGGCGCGTATGGACCTTCGGAGAAGATGCCGCCGCTGGCGGTGACCAGATAGACCTTCTTGCGTTCCAGCAATCCGGCGATGCCGCTTTCGCCATACTGGAACGTGACCTGCGGCCAGATCACACGATCGAACCATGCGCGCAACTGCGTGGACGGCCCGAAATTGGTCATCGCGGAACCGATCACGACGATGTCGGCGGCACGCAGTTCGTCGACCAGCGTTTGTGCAAGTGCGACGGCCCGGGCCTGTTCCGCGCTGCGCGCATCCGGCGCCAGCGTGCGGCCCCTGATGTACGCGTCGTCGATATGCGGCAGCGGATCGGCGGACAGATCGCGCAGGGTGACCGTGCCGGTAGTGTTGCGCTGCGCGAGCTGCCGCGCGAGGTCGTGCGCGAAGCGCGTGGACAGGCTGTCGATGCTGCGGGGGCTCGATGTAATCAGCAGGATGCGGCTCATGAGCGTTCCTTCCAGGATAAGATGAGAACCAGGTAACTTTTGATAACTTGGTTACCGAAAAGCATGTGGAATGCTAGGGTTCGCGCCCGTCCGCTACAAGAACGCACATGGTTGTGCCCCAGTCACATCGATGTAACCCGACACCATGCCCCGACCCAGCGACAACGACTGCCAGGCGACGCGCCAGATCCTCGACCGGATCGGCGACAAGTGGAGCCTTTACCTCATCGCGACGCTGAACGACGGCGCGCGGCGTTTCAACGAACTGAAACGTGAGATCGACGGGATTTCGCAGCGGATGCTGACGCTGACGTTGCGTGGGCTGGAGCGCGACGGGCTGGTCACGCGGACGGTGTTCCCGACGATTCCGCCGCGCGTCGACTACGCGCTCACGCCGCTCGGCGAAACGCTGCTGGAGCCCGTGATGGCGCTCGTTCTGTGGGCGGAGAAAAACAAGCAGCCGATCGCGCAAGCGCGCGAGCGTTTCGACGTCGCGGCCGCCGCGGCGCCGGAGCCGGGTGAGGGTGTCGTGTATCGGCGCCGGTAGGCTGCCACGTGTCGCCCGCGTGACCGCGCGGCGCTCAACGCCCCAGTGCGTAGAACTCCGCGTTCGGCCGCATGTTCGTCACGTTCGCGATCCGATTGGACATCCCGAAGAAGGCCGAGATCGCCGCGATGTCCCAGACGTCCTCTTCGGTGAAGCCGTGCGACTTCAGCGTGTCGAAATCCGCTTCGCCCACCTGGTGCGCGGTCTGCGAAACCTTCATCGCGAAGTCGAGCATCGCCTTCTGCCGGACGGTGATGTCGGCCTTGCGGTAGTTGGTCGCGACCTGGTCGGCGATCAGCGGATCCTTCGCGCGAATGCGCAGGATCGCGCCATGCGCGATGACGCAGTACTGACACTGGTTCACGGCGCTGGTGGCCACGACGATCATTTCCCGTTCGGCCTTGGTGAGGTTGCCGGGCTTGTCCATCAGCGCGTCGTGGTACGCCATGAACGCGCGAAACTCGTCCGGGCGATGCGCGAGCGTGAGGAATACGTTCGGGATGAAGCCCGATTTCTCCTGGACGGCCGCGATCCGTTCGCGAATGTCGTCGGGCAGGTCGTCGAGCGCCGGTACCGGAAAGCGGCTGACGGGCGCGTTGTCTGCAGCGGTCATGGAGTCTCCTGAATAAAGCGGCACGGGCGAACGCGATGCGCGAGCCGCCGGCCGGAAATGAAACGACGGGTTGCCGTTGCCGGCGTCATGCATTGACGTCCACGACGATGCGGCCGCGCACCCTGCCGCCGATCAGTTCCTCGGCAAGCGGGATGGCGTTGCCCAGGCCGACCTGGTGACTGATCGCGCCCAGCTTCCCGACGTCGAGATCGGATGCGAGCCGGCGCCATGCCTCCAGCCGCTCGGCGCGCGGGCACATCACGCTGTCGATGCCGACGAGCGTCACGCCGCGCAGGATGAACGGCGCGACGGTGGCGGGGAAGTCCATGCCGGCGGCCAGGCCGCAGGCCGTCACCACGCCACGATAGCGCGTGGTCGCACACACGTTGGCGAGGACGTGGCTGCCTGCGACGTCGACCGCGCCGGCCCAGCGTTCCTTGCCGAGCGGCTTGCCGGGCGCGCTGAATTGCGACCGGTCGAGGATCTCCGCCGCGCCGAGCTGCCGCAGGTAGTCGGCATCGGCCGGGCGGCCGGTCACGGCGACAACGCGATAGCCGAGCCGCGCGAGGAGGGCGGTGGCGACACTGCCGACGCCGCCTGCCGCGCCCGTCACCACGATCTCGCCGTCGTCCGGGCGCACGCCATGCCGTTCCAGTGCCATCACGCACAGCATCGCGGTATAGCCGGCCGTGCCGATGGCCATCGCCTGTTGCGGCGAAAACGCTGGCGGCAGCGGCACCAGCCAGTCGCCGTCGACGCGCGCCTTCTGGGCCAGGCCGCCCCAGTGCGTTTCGCCGACGCCCCAGCCGTTGAGGACGACGCGATCGCCGGTGCGGTAATCCGGATGCGTGCTGTGCTCGACTTCGCCGACGAGATCGATGCCCGGCACCATCGGAAACTGGCGGACCACCGGGCTCTTGCCGGTGATCGCCAGCCCGTCCTTGTAGTTCAACGTCGAATAGCCGACCCGGATCGTCACGTCGCCCGCGGGCAACTGCGCGTCGTCCAGCGTGTGCAGCCGCGCGTGCTGGCCGGTTTCGTCCTTGTCGATCACGATGCCCTGGAACATCCGTCCTCCTTTTTAGACCGATCGTCTAGTCAATGGCAAAAAAATTCAGCGGCGAGGCAATCCATTGAAGAAAAACCGCGCGAACAGCGCGAGCGGCACGTCGCTGCGTTCGAGCTTCGCGCGCAGCACGGCGCCTTCCCAGCCGATCCAGAAGAACGCGGCCAGCTCGGCCGGGTCTGCCGAATCCGCCAGCTCGCCGGCTTGCTGCGCGGCGGCCAGGCACTCGGCCAGCCGGCGTTGCCAGTCCTCGAACGTCGTGCGCAGACGCGCACGGAAACGCTCCGGGAGCGCGCCCATTTCCTGGCCGAGGTTGCCGATCAGGCAGCCGCGGCCGTATTCGTAACGCGCCATGCCGTCGCGCGCATCGTCGACGAACGCGCGCACGCGCTGCAGCGGCGAGCGCTCCGTCTGGCTGAAATGACGGTCCAGCTTGCGCGCGAAGAAGTCCGCGTAGCGATCGATCAGCTCGAGGCCGAACGCCTCCTTGCTGTCGAAGTAGTGATAGAACGAGCCCTTGGGCACGCCGGCGCGCCCGAGGATCTCGTCGAGCCCGGCGGCCGAAAAGCCCTTCTCGGTGAGCACTTCCAGCCCGGTGCGCAACAGCATGTCGCGCGTCGCGACGAGCGCTTCGTGCTGCTTCGGAGGCCTGCCGCGGCGGCGAGGCGGATCAGTTCGAACGTCCATGCGCGAATAATAGACCGTTCGTCTCAAAAATCAATGGCTCGCGTGTCGAGCGCGTCGGGTGAACGCGTGTCGACGACCTTTGCCCGTATTAACCCTGATTAAAAAACCTTATCACGGTGAAAAATTCCGCATCTTATTGAACCGATATCGGCTCGCTATAGTGGCTCGCTTTCCCGCACGCAACCGTTCGCGTGCGGCTGACACGCTGACGATCAGCAGGAGCCGCTTGATGACCACCGACGTCCGATTCACCGAAATCGAGGATCTGATGCCCGCCGCCGGCGGGCTGCGCGAGATCCGCCACCACATTCATCACCATCCGGAACTCGCGTACGAAGAGCACGACACGGCCGCGCTCGTCGCCGGGAAGCTCGAGCAATGGGGCTGGCAGGTGACGCGCGGGGTGGGCAAGACGGGGGTCGTCGGCACGCTGCGCGCGGGCGACGGCACGCGCAGCATCGGCATCCGCGCGGACATGGACGCGCTGCCGATCGTCGAGGCGACCGGCCTGCCGTATGCGAGCGGCACGCACGGCAAGATGCACGCATGCGGCCACGACGGCCACACGACGATGCTGCTCGGCGCCGCGCAGCATCTCGCGAAGACGCGCCGCTTCTCCGGCACCGTGCATCTGTATTTCCAGCCGGCCGAAGAGCACGGCGTCGACAGCGGCGCGAAGAAGATGATCGACGACGGTCTGTTCGAGCGCTTCCCGTGCGATGCGGTGTTCGGCATGCACAACCATCCGGGCGCGGCGCCCGGCGTGTTCCTCACGCGGCGCGGCCCGTTCATGTCGGCCGGCGACAAGGCGATCATCTCGATCGAGGGTGTCGGCGGCCACGCGGCGCGGCCGCACCTGACGGTCGACCCGGTGGTCGTCGCGGCGAGCATCGTGATGGCGCTGCAGACGATCGTCGCGCGCAACGTCGACCCGTCGCAGCCGGCGGTCGTCACGGTCGGCTCGATGCACGCGGGCACCGCGAACAACGTGATCCCGAACGGCGCGCGCCTCGAACTCAGCGTGCGCTCGTTCAGCCCCGACGTGCGCGCGCTGCTCAAGCGCCGCATCGTCGAGCTCGCCGAATCGCAGGCCGCGAGCTATGGCGCGACCGCGCACGTCGAGTACATCGAAGGCTATCCGGTCGTCGTCAATACGGATGCCGAAACGGATTTCGCCGCGCAGGTCGCGCGCGAGCTGGTCGGCGACGCGCACGTCGTCGAGCAGGCCGACCTGCTGATGGGCAGCGAGGATTTCGCGTTCATGCTGCAGCAGCGGCCCGGCTCGTTCGTGCGGCTCGGCAACGGCGACGGCGAGGACGGCTGCATGGTGCACAACCCGAAATACGACTTCAACGATCGCAACCTGCCGATCGGCGCGGCGTTCTGGTCGCGCCTCGTGGAGCGTTACCTGGGGCAGTGAGCACGGCGACGGGCGGCCGGCGCTTCCGGCCGCATTGAGAGGAGAGAAGAACGATGCAGAAAGACCATCTCGCGCTGCACCCCGCGTCGGCGGGGGCCGCCCAGACCGATACACACGGCGCACCGGCCGTCACGAAGCGCGGCGCGATCGCGGCGGCCGTGATCGGCAACTGGCTAGAGTTCTTCGATTTCACCGTGTACGGCTTTTTCGCGGTGCTGATCGGCAAGCTGTTCTTCCCGTCGAGCGACCCGACCACGTCGCTGCTGCTGTCGGTCGCAACGTTCGCCGCCGGCTTCTTCACGCGGCCGCTCGGCAGCGTCGTGCTCGGCGTGTACGCGGACCGCAAGGGCCGCAAGGCCGCGCTGAACCTGACGATCATGCTGATGGCGCTCGGCACCGGCCTCATCGCGATCGCGCCGACCTACGCGCAGGCCGGCGTGGCCGCGCCGCTGCTGGTCGTCTGCGCGCGGCTGATGCAGGGCTTCTCGCAGGGCGGCGAGTTCGGCGCGGCGACTTCCACGCTGATCGAGCAGGGCGGCACGTCGCGCCGCGCGTTTCGCGCGAGCTGGCAGCTCGCGACGCAGGGCGGTGCCGCGCTGATGGGCTCGGGCTTCGCGGCGCTGCTGTCGAACACGCTGACGAAGGATGCGCTCGAGGGCTGGGGCTGGCGCCTGCCGTTCTTCGTGGGCGTGCTGATCGCGCCGGTCGGCATGATTCTGCGCCGCCGGCTCGCGGACGATGCGCCCGGCGACAGCCATCACGGCATCGAACGCGGCGTGCTGCGCGAGCTGTTCTCGCGGCACACGCGCACGGTGCTGCTGTTGATGCTGACCGTGATGGGCGGCACGGTGTCGACCTACATCCTGACCTTCTACATGCCGACCTATGCGATCCATACGCTCGGGTTGCCGATGAAGCTGTCGATGTTCGTCGGCGTCGCGTCGGGCTGCGTGATGCTCGTGACGTGTCCGCTGTTCGGCTGGCTGTCGGACCGTCTCGGCAGTCGGCGCGTGCCGATCTTCGTCGGGCGCGGCGTGCTCGTCCTGCTGTTGTTCCCCGCGTTCTGGCTGATGAACCATCATCCGACGCTGTCGGTGATCCTGCCGCTGACCGCGCTGATGCTGCTGTTCTATTCGCTCGGGTCGGCGTCCGAAATGGCGCTGATGTGCGAATCGCTGCCGCGCCACGTGCGTGCGACGGGCATCTCGATCGCGTATGCGCTGGCGGTGACGATCTTCGGCGGGACCGCGCAGCTGATCGCGACCTGGCTCGTGAAGGCGACGGGCAGCAAGCTCGCGCCGGCCGGTTACGTGGCCGCGTGTGTGGTGCTGTCGCTGATCGCGGTCGCGATGCTGCGCGAGACGGCGCGCGAGTCGATGGACTGACGGGCGGTGCCGCGGGCGGTGATCCGTGCCCGGATTACCGCCCGCGCATGGTCCGCAGGTACGACGCGCGCATCGTCGCCAGTTCCCGCGCGGCCGGCGTCAACGGCACGGACGCGCGCTGCAGCGCGTCGATCGACGGCGCGATCGCGTCGATGCTGAAGGACGGCACGTACGACCGGATCGCGAAGCCGTACTTCGATTTCGACCCGTCCGGCGACTGAGCCGCGCGCTCCGTTTTCCCGCTTTTTTTCGAGACCATCGATGCAGATTCGCAACACGCCGCTCCTCTCGCCGTCGATCGGCACGCAGCGCACGCTGACGAGCTTCCATTTCGGGCCGGCCGACGCCGGCCGCAAGTTCTACCTGCAGGCCGCGCTGCATGCGGACGAGACGCCCGCGATGCTCGCCGCCGTCGTGCTCAAGCAGCGTCTCGCGCAGCTCGACGCGGACGGCCGGCTCGCGGCCGAGGTCGTGCTGGTGCCGGTCGCGAACCCGGTCGGGCTCAATCACCATCTGCTCGGGCAATTCATCGGCCGGTTCGATCTCGCGAGCGGACGCAACTTCAATCGCGGCTTCCTGCCGCTTGCGGACATCGCCGCGCGGGCGCGCGACCGGCTCGGCGCGGATCCCGAACGCAATCGCGCGATCGTGCGCGAATGTGTCGGCGCCGCGCTCGACGAGATCGCGCCGCGCACCGAATTCGACGCGTTGCAGCGGGCGCTGCTGAAGCTGTCGCATGACGCCGACGTCGTGATCGACCTGCATTGCTCGCTCGAGGCGGTGATGCACGTATACACGAGCGACACCGCGTGGCCGCAGGTCGAGCCGCTCGCGCGCTATCTCGGCGCCGAGGTGTCGCTGCTTGCCGAGGATTCCGGCGGTCATGCGTTCGACGACGCGCATCACCTGCTGTGGTCGCAGTTGCGGCAGCACCTGCCGGAACGCACGCCGATGGCGGCGGGCACGGTGGCGGTGACGGTCGAATGCCGCGGCCAGCGCGACGTGACCCATGAATACGCGGCGCGTGACGCCGCCGCGCTCGTCGCCTATCTGGTGTGGTGCGGCGCGGTGCGCGGCGAGCGCACGCCGCTGCCGCCGCTCGTCGCACCGGCCACGCCGCTCGCGGGCAGCGAGCAGTTCCACGCGCCGGTGACCGGGATCCTCGTGCACCGCGCGGCGATCGGCGCGACGATCCGCGCCGGCGACCCGCTGTTCGACATCGTCGATCCGCTGACCGACGCGATCACGACCGTGTCGAGCGGCACCGACGGCGTGTTCTACATGCGCCGCGCGATCCGCTTCGTGACGGCCGGCGCGCCGCTCGGCCGCGTGACGGGCACGGTGCCGGTGCGAAAGGGGATGCTGCTCGGCGCGTGAATGGCGGGCACGGTGTCCGAGAAGCGCCGTGCAATTTCGTTCATGTCAAATTGACCGGGCTTTGCCGCATCACTAGATTGAGCGGCGCGGAGTTCGCTCCGTGTTCCGTTGGAAGTGTTGCAGCAGAGTCAGAGCGTTGAGCGGGCGGCCAGGTGCCGCCCGTCTTTTTATGCGTGAATGCGGTATCGCCGGCACGACAATTGAAGCGGACGCCGCGGCGCCCCCGGCTTCGGGGGAAATGCCTTGCCGCAGGCGCCTGCCGGTCCGCCAGGCCCGCTCATCCGCGCCGCGCCACCAGCTCCGACACCGTTTGCGCCGCCTGCTGCAGCGGCCTGAGAAACTCCTTCACCATCTGCTTCGCGGTGTGCCGCTGCGCGTTGCCGCTGATGTTCATCGCGGCGATCACCTGCCCGCGCCGGTTGCGGATCGGCGCGGAGATCGACATCAATCCCACTTCGAGCTCCTGGTCGACCACGGCCCAGCCTTGCTGGCGCACCTGCGCGATCGTCGCCTTCAGTTCGCCGATGTCGGTGATCGTGCGCGGCGTGTGCGCGCGAATGCCGCTTTGCGCGAGCGTTTCGTCGAGCGCCGCGTCGTCGAGCGCCGACAGCAGCACGCGGCCCATCGACGTGCAGTACGCGGGCAGGCGGCTGCCGATCGACAAATTGATCGTCATGATCTTGTGGGTCGGCATGCGCAGCACGTAGACGATCTCGGTGCGATCGAGCACGGCGGCCGAGCAGCTTTCGTGGATCTGCGCGGACAGCTGCTCCATCACGGGTTCGGCGAGATTCCAGAACGGCATCGACGTGAGATACGCGAAGCCGAGCTCGAGAATCTTGGGCGTGAGCCGGAACAGCCGGCCGTCGGCCTCGACGTAGCCGAGCGTCTGCAGCGTCAGCAGGATCCGGCGCGCGCCCGCGCGCGTGAGCCCGGTGGCCGAGGCGACCTCGGTGAGCGTCTGCTCCGGGCGTTGGGCGTCGAACGCGCGGATCACCGCGAGGCCGCGCGCGAACGACTGCACATAGGAGTCGCCCGGTTTCGTCTGGATGTCTTCGGTTGTCATGAACGGTCGGATTGTCGTGCAGCCGAGAAGATAGCGCATGGGGCCCGACACGCCAACCGCACCGCGGACCGGGCGCTTGACAGGTCGTCCCCGCACTCCCTATGATGCGTTGAACGTTCGATACACGATCTTATGTTCGTATATAGAACATTTAAGCGCATCCCGGCGGGCAATGCAAGGGGCGCGTTTCATTCACTTCCCAGCCTTGCATGAGACCGGAGACACTGATGACCGAAGCTTTTCTGTGTGATGCGATTCGTACCCCGATCGGCCGTTACGGCGGCGCGCTGTCCGGCGTGCGCGCCGACGACCTCGGCGCGGTGCCGCTGAAGGCGCTCGTCGAGCGCAACCGCGACGTCGACTGGACGGCGATCGACGACGTGATCTACGGCTGCGCGAACCAGGCCGGCGAGGACAACCGCAACGTCGCGCGCATGTCCGCGCTGCTCGCGGGTTTGCCGGAGGGTGTGCCGGGTGCGACGATCAACCGCCTGTGCGGTTCCGGGATGGACGCGGTCGGCGTGGCCGCGCGCGCGATCAAGTCGGGCGAGGCCGCGCTGATGGTGGCTGGCGGCGTCGAAAGCATGACGCGCGCGCCGTTCGTGATGGGCAAGGCCGCCAGCGCGTTCGCGCGCCAGGCCGACATCCACGATACGACGATCGGCTGGCGCTTCGTCAATCCGCTGATGAAACAGCTGCACGGCGTCGATTCGATGCCCGAGACGGCCGAGAACGTCGCGGTCGATTACAACGTCAGCCGCGCCGACCAGGACCTGTTCGCGCTGCGCAGCCAGCAGAAGGCCGCGCGTGCGCAGCAGGACGGCACGCTCGCCGAGGAGATCGTGCCGGTCACGATCCCGCAGAAGAAAGGCGATCCGGTCGTCTTTTCGCGTGACGAGCATCCGCGCGAAACGTCGCTCGAGACGCTCGCGAAGCTGAAGGGCGTCGTGCGTCCGGACGGCTCGGTGACGGCCGGCAACGCATCGGGCGTCAACGACGGCGCCGCCGCGCTGCTGCTCGCGAACGAGGCCAGCGCGAAGCGCTTCGGCCTGACGCCGCGCGCACGCGTGCTCGGCATCGCGACGGCCGGCGTCGCGCCGCGCGTGATGGGCATCGGTCCGGCGCCGGCCACGCAGAAGCTGCTCGCGCGGCTCGGGATGACGATCGACCAGTTCGACGTGATCGAGCTGAACGAAGCGTTCGCGTCGCAGGGCCTCGCGGTGCTGCGCATGCTCGGCGTCGCCGACGACGATCCTCGCGTGAACCCGAACGGCGGCGCGATCGCGCTGGGTCACCCGCTCGGCGCGTCGGGCGCCCGCCTCGTGACGACCGCGATGTACCAGCTGCATCGCACCAACGGCCGCTTTGCGCTGTGCACGATGTGCATCGGCGTCGGCCAGGGCATCGCGATCGCGATCGAACGCGTCTGACGCGCGTCATGCGGCGAAGCGTGCGCGGGATGCGCACCGCTTCGCCGTGCTCCCTTCCGGACGAAGTGGCCGGCACGTGATCGTCGTGCCGGCCACTTCATCATTCAGCCTGCGAATGTCGCGCGAGGCGCGCGGCGAGCGCGTCGATCCCGGTGTTCGCGAATACCTCGACGCCATGCCGGCGCAGCAGCGCCGCCGTCACCCCGGCGCCCGCATGCCGTCTGCCGGCAAGACGCCCGTCGTAAATGAAGCTGCGTCCGCACGACGGACTGCCGTCCGCCAGGATCGCGTAGCGGCAGTCGTGCGCGCGCGAGCAGGCGCGCTGAACGTTCGGTGGTGGTGCGGCGTGTCATGCGGTTGTCTGCTTTGGGGCGCATTGCGTGCGGCGCGGCATTGGCGGCCATGCGCTTGCCACGCCGCTGCGAATGTCGCGCGTTTCCGTAAAACGCATCGACTCGCGATCGTGGAAAAGGGGGGCGGCCTGGCGGTGTCGATCGCCGCGATGCATAACCGCCGCCGGATGCCGGCGCGACCGGTTCAATGAATGCCGGGATTTTTTCATTGCGTTCGAATGCCGGTTGAATGAAGCCGATCAGGTTGAATCGTTTCGCCGTGTGCAACGACTTCCGGAATTGGTGCGTCTGGTGAATTTATCCAATCACGCATCGGGCCGCATCCGCAAAGCGCCGGACGCGATTATCACGGGATTATTTGATCGAAATCATCCCGGTGACGGAATTCGTCATTTTGTGCGCTTCCGGATTAAGGTTTTTCCGGAAATTGCCGACAGCAGGGACGAGACCGTCGTAAAGCGATAAACCGTTTTTCGGCTACTGAGCGTGATTTCCGCGCCGCGCGGATCCCGCATCCGGATCCGCCTTTCGGAGCCCTGCATGCGCAACAACCAGCCTGTCACCCAACAAGAATTCGAATTTCCCGATGACGTCACGCTGATGTCGACCACGGATGCCGACAGCATCATCACGTACGCGAACACGACGTTCGCGTACGTGAGCGGCTACTCGAACGACGAACTCGTCGGCCAGCCGCACAACGTCGTGCGGCATCCGGACATGCCGAAGGAGGCGTTCGCCGACATGTGGGCGACGCTGAAGAGCGGCGAACCGTGGACGGCGCTCGTGAAGAACCGCCGCAAGACCGGCGACCACTACTGGGTGCGCGCGAACGCGATACCCGTGACGCGCAACGGCGCGCCGCACGGCTACATGTCGGTGCGCACCAAGGCGCCGCCTGACGAGATCGCGGCCGCCGACGCGCTGTATCGTGCGTTCCGCGAAGGCAAGGCCGGCAACCGCC
Source organism: Burkholderia sp. Bp9140 (assembly GCF_003853425.1). Classification (NCBI taxonomy): domain Bacteria; kingdom Pseudomonadati; phylum Pseudomonadota; class Betaproteobacteria; order Burkholderiales; family Burkholderiaceae; genus Burkholderia; species Burkholderia sp. Bp9140. The sequence goes on along the minus strand of NZ_QTPQ01000007.1, from coordinate 67,305 downwards.
GTTTCCACAAGGGACTGATCGTGCGGACCGGCCTGATGCGCGTCGCGTCGCTGCCGCAGACGATGTCGGTGCGCGCCCGCGTGCATGCGGCGCTGTGCGTGCTGGCGCCGGCCGTCGCCGGCGCGGGCTGGGCATGCGGGCTGAGCGGCGGCGGGCTGGCGGCGTTCGCGGCCGCGACGGCCGGCGTGGCTGTGGCGGCCGGGCTGTGGCTCGATGCGCAGATCGTGCGCCCGCTGAATCAGTTACGCGACCAGGCGCTGAATGTCGCGACCGGCGAGAGCCGCACCGGCGTCGCGATGAACCGGGTCGACGAGATCGGCATGACGCTGCGCACGATCAACCAGCTCGGTCTGATGTTCCGCTGGCTCGTTGACGACGTCAGCGAACAGGTGCACAACGTGCAGCGCGCGAGCAACGAAATCGCGCAGGGCAACAACGACCTGAGCGCGCGCACCGAACAGGCTTCGACCAGCGTGCAGCAGACGGCCGCGTCGATGGCCGAGATGACGGCCACGGTGTCGAGCAATGCGGAGACGGCGCTGCAGGCGAACCAGTTGTCGGTGTCCGCGAGCGAGGCGGCCGAGCGCGGCGGGCAGGCGGTGAGCGAAGTCGTCACGACGATGAACGACATCACGGCGAGCTCGCGCAAGATTGCCGACATCATCGGCGTGATCGACGGGATCGCGTTCCAGACCAACATTCTTGCGCTGAACGCGGCGGTCGAGGCGGCGCGCGCGGGTGATCAGGGGCGCGGTTTCGCGGTGGTCGCGGGCGAGGTGCGCGCGCTCGCGCAGCGCAGCGCGAACGCGGCGAAGGAAATCAAGACGCTGATCGGCGCGAGCGTGGACCGGGTCGAATCGGGCGCACGGATCGTCGATGGTGCGGGCAGGACGATGGAGGACATCGTCACGCAGGTGAAGCGCGTGTCGGACCTGATCGCGGAGATCAGCTCGTCGACGGCCGAGCAGAGCACCGGTGTCGCGCAGGTCGACCAGGCGGTCGTGCATCTGGACAACATCACGCAGCAGAACGCGGCGCTGGTCGAGCAGAGCGCGGCGGCGTCCGAAAGCCTGAAGCAGCAGGCGACGCGGCTGGTGGATGCGGTGAATGTGTTTCGTTGAGCGCGGGGAAGGGAGGTGACGCGGGCACGGCGCGGAGAGACACCGGCCCGCACGTCACCTCCATGCGGGCGAAGATCAGATCAGCGCCGGTTGCAGCGGCGCACGATGCTCGCGAACCTTGACGATGCGATATTCGTTGCGGAGCCCCTCGTCGGTGATGATCTGCGTCTGACGCAGATCGACGACCAGTACGTCGCCCTTTCCGAAGCGCTCGCCGGCATCGACCTTCGCGAGAAACTGTTCGTCGTCCAGCGCGGCGAAGAACGCGAACGAGCCGTCGTGCACGCGCCACTTGTTGCCGTCCTTGAACACGACGGATTCGAGCAGCAGCACCTTGTGCGCGATCGTATCCGTGACCACTTCCCCGGGATCGTCACTCATCGAGAACGCATCAAGTTCATCGTTCTCGATCGCGAGCTCGACTGCGTCACCGCGAACGATGCCGAAGCTCGAGATGCCTTCGCGTTCGAGCGGGGACAGCACTTTCTGCAGGCTGACGCGGACCGCCCGGTTCTGGTAGAGCCGATAGATGGCTTCCTCGACGATGAAGGATTCCCGTTCCGATATCCAGACCCGGGTATGCGTTCGCTCGGGCTCGGTGCGCTGCGGCTTGCGCCCGCGCAGCGTGCGAATGAGGCCGATCAGGCCGCCGCCTCCAACGATGCCGAGTGCGGCGAGGATCGCCAGCGCGTTGCTGAACGCATTGGCACTCGGCCCTGCGAACAGGTCGCGGATCTGGCTCGCGAGCGACTGGACGAAGATCAGCTCGGAGTGGAACGAACCGGCCTTGAAGCTGCCCCGAACCTCAAGTCGAACCTCGGTGTTCTCGCCATTGAGCTCCTTGTTGGCGGACGTGAAGAGGTCGGCGATCGCGATCAGCGCCGGCGCGAGGTCACGTACGTCCATCCGATGCTCGGCGAGCGCCGGCCCGTCGTAGATGACGTTGAACGGCTGGTGGTTGCTCGTGCCGCCGGCGCTTCGCGGCGGCGGGAGCATTCGGCGATTGGCGGTACTCACGATCATGAGCGCGCTCCGCGGTTCGCAGGGTCGATGATGCACCGCGGGCCTCGGTGGAGCCCGGGGCGAGTGCGACGACGCGGCCGAGGGACGCTGCACACGGGCCGTGCGCGAACCGCGCAGTTGGGTGAAGTGTTCATGGGCGAGCAAACGGGATCGAGGCGGAACGCTCAATCTAGCGGTTTGCTGGCGAACGAGAAATGAGACTTGAACGAAATCGGGTGGGGTATGCCGTTCGGCAGAGGCCGGCCTTGCGGTCACGGTCGCGTGCGCGGAGCATGCGGACATCGAGCGGACCGAGGTAGCGCAAGGTGACGCGGGCACGGCGGAGAGAGGCACCGGCCCGCGTCGTGACCGCCCGGTTCCGGCCGGGCGGTCAGGGCCTGTCACCGAAGCGCCAGGCCCCGAACCGTCAGACGGCGAGGCAGAGGTACTTGATCACGACGTAGTCGTCGATGCCGTAGTGCGAGCCTTCGCGGCCGAGGCCCGACTGCTTGACGCCGCCGAACGGCGCGACTTCGTTCGAGATCAGGCCCGTGTTCACGCCGACCATCCCGTACTCGAGCGCCTCGGCAACCTTCCACACGCGGCCGATGTCGCGGCTGTAGAAGTACGCGGCGAGACCGAACTCGGTGTCGTTCGCGAGGCGGATCACCTCGTCGTCGCTGCCGAACTTGAACAGCGGCGCGAGCGGCCCGAACGTCTCTTCCTTCGCGACCTTCATCGCCGGCGTGACGCCCGTCAGCACGGTCGGCTCGAAGAAGCCGTGGCCGAGCGCATGGCGCTTGCCGCCCGTCACGATGGTCGCGCCCTTCGCGAGCGCGTCCTCGATGTGCGCCTCGACCTTCAGCACGGCCGCTTCGTTGATCAGCGGACCCTGCGTGACGCCCGGCTCCGTGCCGCGCCCGACCTTCAGCTGGCCGACCGCCGCCGCGAGCTTCTGCGCGAACTGGTCGTACACGGCTTCGTGCACGTAGAAACGGTTCGTGCACACGCAGGTCTGGCCGCTGTTGCGGTACTTCGACGCGATCGCGCCCTGCACGGCCGCATCGAGATCGGCATCGTCGAACACGATGAACGGCGCGTTGCCGCCGAGCTCCAGCGACACCTTCTTGACCGTCGCCGCGCATTGCGACATCAGCAGGCGGCCGACCGGCGTCGAGCCGGTGAACGACAGCTTGCGCACGATCGGGTTCGACGTCAGTTCGCCGCCGATCGCCTTCGGGTCGCCCGTGACGACGCTGAACACGCCGGCCGGCACGCCCGCGCGCTCGGCCAGCACGGCCATCGCGAGTGCAGAGAACGGCGTCGCTTCGGCCGGCTTCACGACGATCGGGCAGCCTGCCGCGAGCGCCGGGCCGACCTTGCGGGTGATCATCGCCGCCGGGAAGTTCCACGGCGTGATCGCCGCGCACACGCCGATCGCTTCCTTCGTCACGACGATGCGCTTGTCGCTCGCCGGCGTCGGGATCGTGTCGCCGTACACGCGCTTGCCTTCTTCCGCGAACCACTCGAGGAACGATGCCGCGTAGCCGATCTCGCCCTTCGCCTCGGCCAGCGACTTGCCCTGCTCGGTGGTCAGGATCAGCGCGAGGTCGTCGGCGTTGTCCATCATCAGGTCGTGCCACTTGCGCAGGATCGCCGCGCGTTCCTTCGCGGTCTTCTTGCGCCACGCCGGCCATGCGGCGTTCGCGGCCTCGATCGCGTGACGCGTCTCGGCCGTGCCCATCGCCGGCACGGTGCCGAGCAGGCCGCCGGTTGCCGGGTTGCGGACGTCGAACGACTCGCCGTTCGCCGCGCCTTGCCATTCGCCGTTGACGTACGCCTGCTGGCGGAACAACGACGGGTCTTTCAGTGCCAGGGTTTCCTGAACGGTGCTCATATGAATCACCTGCTTTGAAAATGGACGGATGAAGCGGCCGCCGCCGTCGTGAAGACGGCGGCGGCGCATTCAATTCATTTCGACGGAAACTCAGGCCGGCACGCCGACCGTTTCCTTCAGCACTTCCTCGAGGATCACGAGCGCTTCGTCGAACACGGCTTGCGGGACCGTCAGCGGGAACAGGAAGCGCACGACGTTCGAGTGCACGCCGCACACGAGCAGCAGCAGCCCGCGCTCGAGCGCACGCGCCTGCACGCGCTTCGTGAACTCGGCATCCGGCTCGCCCGAACCCGGCTTCAGGAACTCGACCGCGATCATCGCGCCCGGGCCGCGCACGTCGGCGATCTGCGGCACGTCGGCCTGCAGCGCATTCAGCTTCGCCTTCAGCACGTCGCCGAGTTGCGTCGCGCGCTCGCACAGCTTCTCTTCGTCGATGATCTCGAGCACCGCGTGTGCCGACGCGACGGCCAGCGGGTTGCCCGCGTAGGTGCCGCCGAGGCCGCCGGGCGCCGCCGCGTCCATCACGTCCGCACGGCCGACGACGCCCGACAGCGGCATGCCGCCCGCGAGGCTCTTCGCCATCGTGATCAGGTCGGCCGACACGTCGTAGTGCTGCATCGCGAACAGCTTGCCGGTACGCGCGAAGCCCGTCTGCACTTCGTCGGCGATCAGCAGGATGCCGTGCTCGTTACAGATCTTGCGCAGTGCGCGCACGAATTCGGCCGGCGCCGGATTGAAGCCGCCTTCGCCCTGGACCGGTTCGAAGATGATCGCGGCGACGCGCTTCGGATCGATGTCGGCCTTGAACAGCATCTCGATCGCCTTGATCGAGTCGGCCGTCGTCACGCCGTGCACGGCGTTCGGGTACGGCGCGTGGAACACGTCGCCCGGGAACGGGCCGAAGTTCAGCTTGTACGGGGCGACCTTGCCGGTCAGCGCCATGCCCATCATCGTGCGGCCGTGGAAGCCGCCCGAGAACGCGATGACGCCCGGACGGCCGGTTGCGGCGCGGGCGATCTTGATCGCGTTTTCAACGGCTTCGGCGCCGGTCGTGAAGAACGCCGTCTTCTTCTGGAAGTCGCCCGGCGCGCGTGCGTTGATCTTTTCCGCCAGCTCGACGTACGACGCGTACGGGACGATCTGGTAAGCGGTGTGCGTGAAGCTGTTCAGCTGGTCCGCGATCGCCTTGACGATCTTCGGGTGGCGGTGGCCCGTGTTCAGCACCGCGATGCCGGCGGCGAAATCGATGAAGCGGCGGCCTTCGACATCCCACAGCTCCGCGTTCTCGGCGCGGGCTGCGTAGAAATCGCACATCACGCCGACGCCGCGCGGGGTGGCGGCGTTCTTGCGGGCCTGCAGGTCGGCATTCTTCACGGTCATCTCCTTGATGTTCTGTCCGGTGGGATAAAAATCGGCCGCATTGGCAGCCCATGGAGGCGACTATAATCACATTTGGCTCTGACAATCAGAGCCATTTCAATAAATATTCAGGAGCCAATCATGCGCGCAAGCGTGTTGTCGGACTGGCTGGCGCAGCGCCTCGTGCGCGGCGGCGAACAGCCGATCTACCGGCAGCTGCACCGCCTGCTGCAGCAGGCGATCCTGTCGCGCGAGCTGCCGGCCGGCACGCGCGTGCCGTCGTCGCGGCTGCTCGCGGCCGAGCTCGGGATCGCCCGCAACACGGTCACGCAGGTTTACGAACAGCTTGCGCTCGAAGGCTATGTGAACTCGGCGACGGGGCGCGGCACGTTCGTCGCCGACAGCGCGCCGGACGAGATCGTCGGCACGCCGTCCGACCCGGCCGCCGGCCCGGCGGTGGTGCCGTCTTCCGCGCGGCGGCTGTCCGCGCGCGGCACGCGGCTCGTCGAAGGCGCGGGCGTGTCGAAGCGCCAGGGCGGCGCGTTCATGCCCGGCGTGCCCGATGTGTCACGCTTTCCGGCGCGCGTGTGGACGCGGCTGCACAACAAGTACTGGCGGCGCCTGCGCCCCGATCTTCTGACCTACGCGCCGGGCGGCGGGCTCGCGCTGCTGCGCGAGGCGCTCGCCGATTACCTGCGCACGTCGCGCTCGGTGCGCTGCACGCCCGAGCAGATCGTGATCACGACCGGGATCCACCAGTCGATCGACCTCGCGGTGCGGCTCCTGACCGATCCGGGCGACGCGATCTGGACCGAGGATCCGTGCTACTGGGGCGTGCGCAGCGTGTTGAACGTGTCGGGGCTGACGACGCGGCCGATTCCGGTCGACGACGAGGGGATCGCGCCATCGGCCGCCGATCTCGCCGAGCCGCCGAAGCTGATGCTCGTCACGCCGTCGCACCAGTATCCGCTCGGGATGGTGATGAGCCTCGCGCGGCGCCGGATGCTGCTCGAATACGCGCGCCAGCACGGCTGCTGGATCATCGAGGACGACTACGACAGCGAATTCCGCTACGGCAGCCGGCCGCTCGCGTCGCTGCAGGGGCTCGATACGGCCGGGCAGGTGATCTATGTCGGCAGCTTCGGCAAGACGCTGTTCCCGGGGCTGCGGGTCGGGTATCTGGTCGCGCCGGAGCCGCTCGCGGAGAGCTTCGCGACCGCGAGCGCCGAGCTGTATCGCGAGGGCCAGCTGCTGCAGCAGGCGGTGCTCGCCGAGTTCATCGCGGAAGGGCACTTCGTGTCGCATATCCGCAAGATGCGCACGCTGTACGGGCAGCGCCGCGAGGTGCTGCTCGACGCGGTCGCGCGCCGTTACGGCGACACGCTGCAGGCGCTCGGCAGCGATGCGGGGCTGCATCTCGTCACGCGGCTGCCGGATGGTGTCGACGATCGCGCGGTCGCGCAGGCCGCGCTCGAGCGCAACATCGTCGTGCGGCCGCTGTCCGGCTACTACGCGGAGCGCGAACGCGCGGCGTCGGGCTTGCTGCTCGGCTATGCGTGCGTGCCGGAGGACGAGATCGCGACGGCGTTCGCGACGCTCGCCGAGGCGATCGACGAGCGCGCGTTCGACCAGGCCGTCGCGACGGCTTGACGGGACGGGGGCGACGGCGTGACCGCGACGCGATGCGGGCAGTCGCCAGGGAAACGGATGATCGGCTCCGCAATGCGGGCGCCGGGCATTCGCGTGCGTTACAGCCGGATCAACGCGGCCCCCGCGACCACCAGCGCGCATGCGACGAGCCGCTGCGCGCCGGGCCGCTCGCGCATCACGAACCAGCCGATCGCGACCGCGAAGATCGAGCTCGTCTCGCGCAGCGCCGACACGGTCGCGACCGGCAGGTGCCGGTACGCGAGGATCACGATCCCGTACGCGGCGAGCGAGATCGTGCCGGCGATTGCACCCTGGTTGAGCGCCGTGCGCGAACCAAGCACCCTGCGCGGGCCGCCGCGCACCGCGCAGACCAGCACGAGCTGCGGCACGCTCCACAGCAGGTACACCCACGCGATGTAGCCGAGCGCGCTGCCGGACACGCGCGAGCCGATCCCGTCGCAGAGCGAATACGCGGCAATGAACACGCCGGTGAGCAGCGCATACGGCACGCCTTCCGCGGAGAACCGGAAGCCGCGCCGCAGCGCGAGCGACATGATCCCGAACGACACCAGCGCGATGCCCGCGAAGCCGAACGGCGTCGGCTGCTCGTGCAGCATCGCCAGCGCGAGCACCGACACGAGCAGCGGCGATATCCCGCGCGCGATCGGATAGATCTGTCCGAACTCGCCGCTGCGGTACGCACGCGCGAGCGTGAAGCAGTATGCGACCTCGAGCGCGGCCGACGCGGCGATGTACGGCCACGCGGCGGGCGCCGGCGCGGGCAGCAGTGCGGCGCCGGCCGCGCCGAACGCGAGATACGGCAGCGACATCGTGCCGAGCTGGACGAGCCGGTCCTCGCTGACATGCAGGAACGCGTTCCAGATCGCATGCAGCAGGGCGGAGCACAGCACGAGGCCGATGAAGAGGTGATCCATCGATGAAGGCGCGGGTGAAGGCGGGAGCGGGCAAGCGCCGTCAATTATGTGGGTATCGGGCGCATTCGCGCGGAATTGTCGATAATGGAACGTTGCTATTCACCGGATGCCGACGATGACCGAAGCCACCCTCACCCCGCCCGCCGTTCCGCGCCTCACGAGCCTGTCGCACGGGGGCGGCTGCGGCTGCAAGATCGCGCCGGGCGTGCTGTCCGAGCTGCTGAAGCGGGCGACGCCGCCGGCGCTGTTCCCGGATCTGCTGGTCGGTACCGAGACCTCCGACGACGCGGCCGTCTACCGGCTGAACGACGAGCAGGCGATCGTCGCGACGACGGACTTCTTCATGCCGATCGTCGACGATCCGTTCGACTTCGGCCGCATCGCGGCCACCAACGCGCTGTCGGACGTCTACGCGATGGGCGGCAAGCCGATCCTCGCGCTCGCGCTGGTCGGCATGCCGATCAACGTGCTGCCGCACGAAACGATCGCGGCCGTGCTGCGCGGCGGCGAAGCGGTGTGCGCGGATGCCGGCATTCCGGTCGCGGGCGGCCATTCGATCGATTCGGTCGAGCCGATCTACGGGCTCGCGGCGATCGGCGTCGTGCATCCGTCGCGCGTGAAGCGCAACGCGGCCGCGCGCGCGGGCGACGTGCTCGTGCTCGGCAAGCCGCTCGGCGTCGGCGTGCTGTCGGCCGCGCTGAAGAAGAACCAGCTGGACGATGCCGGCTACGCGCAGATGGTCGCGACGACCACCAAGCTGAACCGGCCGGGCGCCGAACTCGCCGCGCTGCCGGGCGTGCATGCGCTGACCGACGTCACGGGCTTCGGGCTGCTCGGTCACACGCTCGAGCTCGCGCGCGGCGCGAACCTCACCGCACGCGTGCATTACGCGTCGCTGCCGTGGCTGGCGGGCGTCGAGGCGTTCGTCGCCGATGGCGTGTTTACCGGCGCATCGGGGCGCAACTGGGCCGCCTACGGCTCCGACGTGCGGCTCGCCGATGGCCTGCCACCTGTCGCGCAGGCGCTCCTGACCGATCCGCAGACGTCCGGCGGCCTGCTGGTCGCGTGCGCGCCGGATGCGGTCGACGATGTCCTCGCGTGCTTCCGCGCCGACGGGTTCGACCGCGCGGTCGTGATCGGCGAGATGGTGGACGGGCCTTCGCGCGTCGACGTCGCCTGACGCGTTTTTTCTCGCGCCGGATCGTTGCCGGTCGCTGGAATCGATGCCTTCCGTCGAAGGCATCCGCGACCGATGCACGATTTCCTGTTCGGGCCGACGATCGCGAACCAGGCGATGCGCGTCGTGGTCCGCATCGAGTCATTCGCGTCGTCGGCGGTGCGTGTGCCGACATCGGCGCGTATGTCGGTAAATCAAATAGTATTCCTGATGGTGTAGCGCGACGCGCATGCCGATGCCGCCGCGTCGCGCATTTCATGCGTACCACCGGCGTACTCGAACGCCGTCCCGGCCGTTTCGTAGTCGGGTTCCGCATCGCGCACGCGCGTTCTATACTCCCTCGCGCAGTCTCCGACAGCCGTTCTCACTCAACATCTCCGAAACAAGGAACGCCGATGCTGACTCGCTCCATCCTTTCCGCAGCTGCATTCTCGCTTGCCGCCTGTGCGACCGCGCCGTCGATCGCACAGGACAACCAGGGCAGCAACGCGGGCAATACGGCATTCGCCGAGACCGGTGCACAGGGCCGCCCGGTCAAGGTCATGATCATCACGATGTTCGGTCCCGAGGGCCAGGCATGGCTCGACCGGCTCGGCCCGTGGCGCGACATCACCGTGCCCGGCCTGTCGCCCGACTATCCGGCCGTTCACTGCAACCAGCAGGACGTGTGCGTGGTGACGACCGGCATGGGCTACGCGAACGCATCGGCGACGATCATGGCGCTCACGTTCTCGCAGCGCTTCGACCTGCGCCGCACGTACTTCCTCGTGTCCGGCATCGCGGGCGTCGACCCCGCGCAAGGCACGGTCGGTTCCGCGGCGTGGTCGAAATACCTCGTCGACTTCAGCCTGCAATGGGAGCTCGACGCGCGCGAAATTCCGGCCGGCTGGAACACGGGCTTTCTCGGCATCAATACGAAGAGCCCGAACGACAAGCCGCCGCTCGACTACCGCACCGAAGTGTTCCAGCTCAACCCGCAGCTGACCGATGCCGCGTATGCGCTGTCGCGCAACATCGTGCTCGCCGACAGCGCGCAGGCCCAGGCCGCACGCGCGAAGTTCACGTATGCGCCGGCGAACCGGCCGCCGACGGTGATCCAGTGCGACACGTCATCAGGCAACACGTGGTTCTCGGGCACGCTGATCGGCGAGCGAGCGCGCCAGTGGACGAAGATCCTGACCGACGGCAAGGGCACGTACTGCATGACCGCGCAGGAAGACAACGCGACGTATGAAGCGCTCAAGCGCGCGGCGAGCGTGAAGCGGGTCGACCTGTCGCGCGTCGCGGTGCTGCGCACGGGGTCCGATTTCGACCGGCCGTATGTGGGGCAGACGAGTGCCGACAACCTGCTGAACTACGCGGACCAGGGCGGCTTCGCCCCGGCGACCGAGAACCTGTATCGCGCGGGCAATCCGCTCGTGCAGGACATCGTCACGCACTGGGGCGAATGGCGCGACGGTGTGCCGCGCCGTTGACGGCCGAGCGTCTTCAGCCGGACGTCGACGCGCAGGTCAATGCGATTGCAGCGCGGAACGGAACGGCGTCCACACCGGCGTGGTGTCGTCCCAATGATCGAGCGGCGAAGGAAGTTGATCGTTCATCACAGGCTCCTGCAACTAACTGACTAATCGAATATTCGACGGCGGTATCACGACGCCGCGCACCGGATCATCCGTTGCGCGGCGTCGCACGTTTACCGGCCTGCGCCTGCGAGCTGGTTGCCTTCCGGCGTCGGGCGATACGGGCCTTGCGCGAGTTCGAGCCCTTGCGGATACGAATTCGCCTTGCGCAGCCACGCCAGCGTGCCGTCGCGGCGGGCCTGCTCGACTTCCGCGCTGACTTCGGCGCGGGTGCGCGGGCCGTTGTTGTGCTGCGTGTACCACGACGTGTTGCCGTAGTCGCCGGCGTGCGGGGTGGTCGTATCGGCGAACGCCGGTGCGGACACGGCGAGTGCGAGGGCGACGGCGGAGAGAAGGTGGCGGCGGTTCATGACGTAACTCCTGTGTTGGTCGGAGTTGGCGCATGAGCGCTCGCTCCGGTCCCGTCAAACGGGGCTGTTCGATGCGCAACGAGGTGCGCGACAGGGTTTACTCTAGGTGTCTGTTCCGTCGCGATAAATGCGGCTGACGCGAATTGAATAGTCGCGATCGAGGAACAATCGCCATCCGTAACGTCGGCAGGGTTATTCGAATCGCGCGCGAAGCCGCTTCCGGCGGGGCTCACGGCGATGTGGCGCGCAGCGCGGCGACGCGCACCGACGATTGCCGCGCGTGGCGCAAAGGTGTGATGCGGATTCGGGAAAGACGCTGTGCGCGGAGGCGCAGGTGGCACGGCGGTGACACCGGCACGGCGCGAAGGCGGGACGGCGCGCGGGCCGGACAGCCCGCGCGCCGCGGTTCAGACGATTACGCGACCCACTCGTTGATGACCGGCGTGTCGAGCGCCGGCGCGCGCTCGGCTTCCTCGAACGTGCGCTTGCTGCATGTCGCGTCGAGGCTGCCCTTGCCGCTCAGCAGCGGGCAGCGGTCGAACACTTCGGCGATCCAGTCGACGAACACGCGCACCTTCGGCGACAGGTGCCGGCTGTGCGGGTACACGACCGAGATCGGCATCGGCAGCGGCTTGATGCCCGGCAGCACTTCCTTGAGCCGGCCTTCGCGCAGGTGCGGCAGCACCATGAACAGCGGCGGCTGGATCAGCCCGAAGCCCTCGACGCCGCAGGTCACGTACGCATCCGCATCGTTGACCGACACGATGCTGTTCATCTTGATCTCGGTTTCCTTGCCGTCGATCAGGAACGACCAGTCGATCGTGCGGCCCGTGCGGCTCGAGAAATAGTTGACGGCCTTGTGGTCGTTCAGATCCTCGATCGTCTGCGGCTCGCCGTGATGTTCGAGATACGACGGCGCGGCCACCGTCACGCCTTCGAACAGGCCGACGCGGCGCGCGACGAGCGACGAGTCCTGCAGCGCACCGACGCGGATCACGCAGTCGACGCCCTCCTGCAGCAGGTCGACCGGGCGGTCGGACAGGCCGAGCTGCAGGTCGATGTCCGGATAGCGCGTGTGGAATTCGCACAGCGACGGAATCACGAGCAGCCGCCCGATCGAGCCCGGCATGTCGATACGCAACTTTCCGTGCGGCTTCCGGTTGTTGTTCTGGAAGCTTGCTTCGGTTTCCTCGACATCGGCGAGGATCCGCACGCACCGTTCGTAGTACGCGGCGCCGTCCGGCGTGAGCGACAGCCGGCGCGTGGTCCGGTGCATCAGGCGCACGCCGAGGAATGCTTCGAGATTCTGGATGATCGTCGTGACGGACGCCCGCGGCAGGCTGAGCGTTTCTGCTGCCTTGGTGAAGCTGCTTGTATCGACGACGCGAGTAAACACCTGCATGGCCTGAAGCCGGTCCATCACAACCTCCGCAATCTAATGAGCCCGCGAACAACAAGGCTGCGCTACCTCGTGGGTGAACGCAGCCTGGGATTGTTCGGGGGCGTTGAATTGTGTTGCCGGATTATAGGCATTTATCCCGATGTCTGCCGGATCCAGAATTCGTTCCATCTCGAAATGGATGCTGCATCGTCATGGACGCTTCTGAATTCAGCAAATTCCTGAAAGCCGCATTGCCCGCCGAAGCCAGAGCCGGCGCGGCACTGACGGTCGCGGAGGTCGAAATCCCCGGCCACGCGCAGGACATCGCGCTGCGCCTCTATCGGCGCGCGGACAAGACCGGACTGCCGGTAGTGCTTTACTTCCACGGCGGCGGTTTCGTGCGCGGCACGCTCGACGACGCCGACTTCGCCGCGCGCTTTTTAGCAGAACGCTTACCAGCTCTCGTAGTGTCGGTCGATTATTCGCTCGCGCCGGCCTTTCCGTTTCCGGCCGCGCCGGAGGATGCGTATCGCGCGGCCGTGTGGGCCGCGACGCGCGCCCGCGCGTTCGGCGGCAATCCGAAGAAGATCGGCGTCGCGGGGCACGATGCGGGCGGCCAGCTCGCGAACTGCCTCGCGTTCATCGCACGCGATCGCGGCGAAGTGTCGATCGCCGCGCAGGCGCTGTTCGGGCCAATGCTCGACCCGAGCATGACGCGCATCGGCGACGCCGAACGCCTGTCATCCGACATCACCGCGCGCGAATGCGCGGCCTGTTATCGCGCTTATCTGCCCCAGGCGGCGCAGCGCATGCACCCGTATGCGGCGCCGCTCGAATCGGCGCGTCTCGCGGGCCTGCCGCCGACGCTCGTCGTCACCGCGCAGAACGACGTGCTGCACGTCGAAGCGGAGAAATACGCGGGCTGCCTGATCTCGTCGGGCGTGCTCACGCAGGTGATCCGCTACCCGGACGTCACGCACGCGGCGCTCGCCACGCACGAGGCCGCGCTCGAGGAAGCCGTGCGCTTCTTCCAGTGCCGCTTCCAGGCGCGTCAACCGAATCGCAACGAATAACCAATCCAATCCACGCTTACTGGAGATCTACATGGCCATCCTACGCACTTCCCGCTCCCGGATCGCGACCGCGGCGATCGTGACGCTCGCCGTCGTCGGCCTCGGCACGTTCGGCGCGATGCGCGTCAGCGCGAACGCGCCCGAGAAAGCGGCGGCGCCGTTGCCCGAAGTCGATGTCGCGACCGTCGTGCCGCAGACCGTGACCGACTGGCAAAGCTATTCGGGCCGCCTTGAAGCGGTCGAGAAGGTCGACGTGCGCCCGCAGGTGTCGGGCACGATCGTCGCGGTGAACTTCAAGGACGGCGCGCTCGTGAAGAAAGGCGACGTGCTGTTCGTGATCGATCCGCGCCCGTATCAGGCCGAAGCCGACCGTGCGGCCGCGCAGCTTGCGGCCGCGCAGGCACGCAACGGCTACGCGCAGAGCGACTGGCAGCGCGCGCAGCGGCTGATCGGCGACAACGCGATCGCGAAGCGCGACTACGACGAGAAGCAGAACGCCGCGCGCGAGGCGAGCGCGAACCTGAAGGCGGCCGACGCCGCGCTGGAAACGGCACGCATCAACCTCGGCTATACGCGGATCACGGCGCCCGTATCGGGCCGCGTGTCGCGCGCCGAAATCACGCTCGGCAACGTCGTATCGGCCGGCGCATCGGCCGCGCCGCTCACCACGCTCGTGTCGGTGTCGCCGATCTACGCATCGTTCGACGCGGACGAGCAGACCTACCTGCAATACATCAACGGCGCGCGCAGCGGCCGCAAGGTGCCGGTCGAGCTCGGCCTCGCGAACGAAACCGGCTACTCGCGCAGCGGCGAGATCGACTCGGTCGACAACCGCCTCGACACGTCGTCGGGCACGATCCGCGTGCGTGCGCGCTTCGACAACGCGGACGGCGCACTCGTCCCCGGCCTGTATGCACGCGTGAAGGTCGGCGGCAGCGCGCCGCACCCGGCGCTGCTCGTCGACGACGCGGCGATCAACACCGACCAGGACAAGAAATTCGTGTTCGTCGTCGACCAGCAGGGCCGCGTGTCGTACCGCGAAGTGCAGCAGGGCATGCAGCACGGCAACCAGCGCGTGATCGTGAGCGGTCTCGCCGCCGGCGATCGCGTGGTCGTGAACGGCACGCAGCGCGTGCGCCCCGGCGAACAGGTGAAGCCGCACATGGTCCCGATGACGGGCGGCGGCGATGCCGCATCGGCGCCCGCCGCGCCGCTCGCGAGCAACGCGAAGCCGGCCGCGTCGTCGAAGGCGGATTCGTAAGCGGCGCGCCGCTTCGCTTCCGCGTTCAACCAGACAGAGCAACCCATGAACATATCCAAATTCTTTATCGACCGGCCGATCTTCGCAGGGGTGCTATCGGTGATCATCCTGCTGGGCGGGGTGATCGCGATGTTCCTGCTGCCGATTTCGGAGTATCCGGAAGTCGTGCCGCCTTCGGTGATCGTGAAGGCGCAGTACCCGGGCGCGAACCCGAAGGTGATCGCCGAGACGGTCGCATCGCCGCTCGAGGAGCAGATCAACGGCGTCGAGGACATGCTCTACATGCAGTCGCAGGCGAACAGCGACGGCAACATGACGATCACCGTCACGTTCAAGCTCGGCACCGATCCGGACAAGGCCACGCAGCTCGTGCAGAACCGCGTGAACCAGGCGCTGCCGCGCCTGCCGGAAGACGTGCAGCGGCTCGGCATCACCACGGTGAAGAGCTCGCCGACGCTGACGATGGTTGTCCACCTGATCTCGCCGGACAACCGCTACGACATGACCTACCTGCGCAACTACGCGCTGATCAACGTGAAGGATCGCCTGTCGCGGATCCAGGGCGTCGGCCAGGTGCAGCTGTGGGGTTCGGGCGACTACGCGATGCGCGTGTGGCTCGATCCGCAGAAGGTCGCGCAGCGCGGGCTGTCGGCCGAGGACGTCGTGCAGGCGATCCGCGAGCAGAACGTGCAGGTCGCGGCCGGCGTGATCGGCGCGTCGCCGTCGCTGCCCGGCACGCCGCTGCAGCTGTCGGTGAATGCGCGCGGCCGCCTGCAGACGGAAGACGAGTTCGGCGACATCGTCGTGAAGACCACGCCGGACGGCGGCGTCACGCACCTGCGCGACATCGCGCGGATCGAGCTCGACGCGTCCGAGTACGGGCTGCGCTCGCTGCTCGACAACAAGCCGGCCGTCGCGATGGCGATCAACCAGTCGCCGGGCGCGAACTCGCTGCAGATCTCCGACGAAGTGCGCAAGACGATGGCCGAGCTGAAGCAGGACATGCCGGCGGGCGTCGACTACAAGATCGTCTATGACCCGACGCAGTTCGTGCGTTCGTCGATCAAGGCCGTGGTGCACACGCTGCTCGAAGCGATCGCGCTGGTCGTGATCGTCGTGATCGTGTTCCTGCAGACCTGGCGCGCGTCGATCATTCCGCTGATCGCGGTGCCGGTGTCGATCGTCGGCACGTTCTCGCTGCTGCTCGGCTTCGGCTACTCGATCAACGCGTTGTCGCTGTTCGGGATGGTGCTCGCGATCGGTATCGTGGTCGACGATGCGATCGTGGTCGTCGAGAACGTCGAGCGCAACATCGAAAGCGGGATGAACGCGCGGCAGGCGACCTACAAGGCGATGCAGGAAGTGAGCGGGCCGATCATCGCGATCGCGCTGACGCTCGTCGCCGTGTTCGTGCCGCTCGCGTTCATGTCGGGCCTGACCGGCCAGTTCTACAAGCAGTTCGCGATGACGATCGCGATCTCGACGGTGATCTCGGCGTTCAACTCGCTGACGCTGTCGCCGGCGCTGTCCGCGATCCTGCTGAAGGGTCACGGCGACAAGGAGGACTGGCTCACGCGCGTGATGAATCGCGTGCTCGGCGGCTTCTTCAAGCGCTTCAACAAGGTGTTCCACCGCGGTGCGGAGAACTACGGCCGCGGCGTGCGCGGCGTGCTGTCGCGCAAGACGCTGATGCTCGGCGTGTACCTCGTGCTGGTGGGCGCGACCGTGCTCGTGTCGAAGGTCGTGCCGGGCGGCTTCGTGCCCGCGCAGGACAAGGAATACCTGATCGCGTTCGCGCAGCTGCCGAACGGCGCGTCGCTCGACCGCACCGAGAAGGTGATTCGCGACATGGGCTCGATCGCGCTGAAGCAGCCGGGCGTCGAGAGCGCGGTCGCGTTCCCGGGGCTGTCGGTGAACGGCTTCACCAACAGCTCGAGCGCGGGCATCGTGTTCGTCACGCTGAAGCCGTTCTCGGAACGGCACGGCAAGGCGCTGTCGGCCGGTGCGATCGCCGGTGCGCTGAACCAGCAGTACGGTGCGATCAAGGACTCGTTCGTCGCGGTGTTCCCGCCGCCGCCGGTGCTCGGCCTCGGCACGCTCGGCGGGTTCAAGATGCAGATCGAGGATCGCGGCGCGGTCGGTTACGCGAAGCTGTCGGACGCGACCAACGACTTCATCAAGCGCGCGCAGCAGGCGCCGGAACTGGGCCCGTTGTTCACGAGCTACCAGATCAACGTGCCGCAGCTCAACGTCGATCTCGACCGCGTGAAGGCGAAGCAGTTGGGCGTGCCGGTCACCGACGTGTTCAACACGATGCAGGTGTATCTCGGCTCGCTATACGTGAACGACTTCAACCGCTTCGGGCGCGTGTACCAGGTGCGCGTGCAGGCCGACGCGCCGTTCCGGCAGCGCGCGGACGACATCCTGCAGCTGAAGACGCGCAACGACAAGGGCGAGATGGTGCCGCTGTCGTCGCTCGTCACGGTGACGCCGACATTCGGCCCGGAAATGGTCGTGCGCTACAACGGCTACACGGCGGCCGACATCAACGGCGGCCCGGCGCCGGGCTTCTCGTCGGGTCAGGCGCAGGCCGCGGTCGAGCGCATCGCGCATGAAACGCTGCCGCGCGGCGTGCGGTTCGAATGGACCGACCTCACGTACCAGCAGATCCTCGCGGGCGATTCGGCGATGTGGGTGTTCCCGATCAGCGTGCTGCTCGTGTTCCTCGTGCTCGCCGCGCTGTATGAAAGCCTGACGCTGCCGCTCGCGGTGATCCTGATCGTGCCGATGAGCATTCTGTCGGCGTTGACGGGCGTATGGCTCACGCAGGGCGACAACAACATCTTCACGCAGATCGGCTTGATGGTGCTGGTGGGGCTGTCGGCGAAGAACGCGATCCTGATCGTCGAATTCGCGCGCGAACTCGAGCATGACGGCAGGACGCCGCTCGAGGCCGCGATCGAGGCGAGCCGCCTGCGGCTGCGCCCGATCCTGATGACGTCGATCGCGTTCATCATGGGCGTCGTGCCGCTCGTCACGTCGACGGGCGCGGGCTCCGAGATGCGGCATGCGATGGGTATCGCGGTGTTCTTCGGGATGCTCGGCGTGACGCTGTTCGGGCTGATGCTGACGCCGGTGTTCTATGTCGTGCTGCGCACGCTGGCGGGCGGCAAGATCCACGTCGCCGGCAAGGACTCGGCCGGCTATGGCGCGTCGGCTACGGGCGTACCGGCTACGGGCGTGCCGGCTACGGATGCTTGAGGATAGGAAGATGGACAACATGCACAACTCGAATGGCCTGATGCGCTTCGCGAAGGTGGCGGCCGCGAGCACCCTGCTCGCGACGCTGCTCGCCGCGTGCGCGGTGGGGCCCGACTACAAGCGCCCGGATGTGTCGACACCCGCGGCGTTCAAGGAAGCGCCGACGCTCGCGGCCGGCGAACAGGCCGGCACGTGGAAGACCGCCGAACCGGCGGACGGCGAGCATCGCGGCGAATGGTGGAAGGTGTTCGGCGATCCGGTGCTCGACGCGCTCGAAGCGCAGGCACTCGCCGCGAACCAGAACCTGAAGGCCGCGGCCGCACGTGTCGAGGAAGCGCGTGCGGCGACCCGCACCGCGCGCTCGCAGTGGTTCCCGCAAATCGGCGCCGGGTTCGGGCCGACGCGCGAGGGGCTGTCGTCGGCGTCGCAGTTCCAGCCGCAGGGCACGGGCCCGACCAACGCGACGCTGTGGCGCGCGCAGGGCACGGTGTCCTACGAGGCCGACCTGTTCGGCCGCGTCGGCCGCAACGTCGAGGCGTCGCGTGCCGACCAAGCGCAGAGCGAAGCGCTGTTCCGCTCGGTGCAGCTCGCGCTGCAGGCGGACGTCGCGCAGAACTACTTCGAACTGCGCCAGCTCGACTCGGACCAGGACCTGTACCGCCGCACGGTCGAACTGCGCGACCAGGCGCTGAAGCTCGTGCAGCGCCGCTTCAACGAAGGCGACATCAGCGAGCTCGACGTGTCGCGCGCGAAGAACGAACTGGCGAGCGCGCAGGCCGATGCGGTCGGCGTCGCGCGCCGGCGCGCGGCGTCCGAGCATGCGCTCGCGATCCTGCTCGGCAAGGCGCCCGCGGACTTCGCGTTCAAGGAGACGCCGATCGTGCCGGTCGCGGCGAAGATCCCCGCGGGCCTGCCGTCCGCGCTGCTCGAACGCCGCCCGGACGTGTCGGCGGCCGAGCGCGCGATGGCGGCCGCGAATGCGCGGATCGGTCTCGCGAAGTCGGCGTACTTCCCGAAGCTCGATATCACGGGCGCGTTCGGGTATGAGGCGTCGACGCTCGGCAACCTGTTCCTGTGGTCGAGCCGCACGTTCCTGCTCGGGCCGTTCGCCGGCACCGCGCTGACGCTGCCGCTGTTCGACGGCGGGCGGCGTGCGGCCGGCGTGCAGCAGGCGCGCGCGCAGTACGACGAGCAGGTCGCGAACTACCGGCAGCAGGTGCTCGTCGCGTTCCGCGAGGTCGAGGACAACCTCGCCGATCTGCGCCTGCTCGACGACCAGATTCGCGCGCAGGATGCGGCGGTCAATGCGTCGCGCCGTGCGGCGACGCTGTCGCGTACGCAGTATCAGGAAGGCGAAGTGGCCTATCTCGACGTGATCGACAGCGAGCGGTCGGTGCTGCAGTCGCAATTGCAGGCGAACCAGCTGACCGGTGCGCAGGCCGTATCGACGGTCAACCTGATCCGGGCGCTGGGCGGCGGGTGGGGGCCGGCGCCGGCGCCGGCTGCGGTTGGCGACGCGGCGACCGGCAAGGCAGAGGTGGCTGCGCGCTGAGCGTGAGCGGCGGGCGATTCGGGCAATTCGTTGCCCGGCCGTCGGCCGCGAATCGAAGAACCCCGGCATGCAGGCTCAGGCCTGCGTGACCGGGGTTTTTTCATGGTGCGTCGAGCTGATATCGCAACTAACGGTCAAACTCGCCCGGCACCGGCGGGCGGAGCGTGCGGCCGTGTCCCGCCGCACGCCCGATCAAGCTAGGTGGCCTTCAGCCCGCAGCGCCCGCACCAGTTCGCCGGCCGCCTTGCCGAGCCCCGTGTGCTTCGGCCGGCGCAGGTAGACGGGCAGTGGCAGCCCGTTGCGGATGTTCGCGAACACGAGCGGCGCGAGCTCGCCGGCGGCGACATGCCGGCCGATCAGCGATTCGGGAAAATTCGCCCAGCCATGCCCGGCCTTCACGAGCGCGATCGCGGTCGCCATGTCGGTCACCTTCCACGTGCGGTTGCCGATCACCGGGCGCACGTCGGTGAGCGGTCGCCCGGGATCGGCGATCACGATCTGCCGGAACCCCGACAACCGCTCGATCGCCTCGGGCTGCGCGGCTTCGGCGATCGACGGATGACCGGGCGCGGCGACGGCAATCAGCGTCTCGGTCCACAGCGCGTGGATCTGTTCCTGCGGATGAAGATCGAGCCCGCCGTACGCGACGCAGAGATCGACGGCGCCGCGATGCAGGGCGTCGACGATCGCGTCCTGCGGCGCGGTGACGATGCTGATCGCGAGCGCCGGATACTTCGCGGCCACGGCCGTCAGCGCGCGCGCAACGGGTGCGCCGTCGAGCTCGGCCGCGAGACCGAGCCGCAGCGTGTCCTCGACGCCTTCCGACAGATGCTGCGCATGCGCGCGCAGCGCCTGCAGCCGTTCGGCGATCGATCGCGCGTCGGGCAGCAGCGCGGCCATCGCGGCGGTCGGCGTCGGCTCGCGCGTGCCGCGATCGAACAGCACGAGGTCGAGTTCGGCCTCGAGGTTCGCGATCGCCATGCTGACGGCCGACGGCGTGCGGCCCAGTGCACGCGCGGCTGCCGAGAACGAGCCTTTGTCGATGACGGTCAGCAGCATGTCGATGTGGTCGCTGGTCAGCACGTGCGGCCTCCTGTCAGAAAAATTGAAAGGATCTGACTTTTGCGGGCGAAGGGCCCGCTGTAGTCTCGCCACCTTGTTCGATACGAAGGTGGCAGGTCATGCAAGGATGGAAGAGGCGCATAGTCTACGTCGTGATGTTCGAGGTGCTCGGCATCCTCGTCGCGTCGTCGGTGCTCGGCATGCTGAGTGGCGCGAGCGCGACGGCGAGCGGCCTGCTCGGCGTGATAATCTCGACGACGGGCGTCATCGTCAATTTTTTCTACAACGTCGGGTTCGAGGCGTGGGAGCGGCGGCGTGCGGAGACCACGCGCACCGTCGGGCGGCGTGTCGTGCACGCGATCGGATTCCAGGTCGCGCTCGTGACGTTCCTGATCCCGCTGATCGCGTGGTGGCTCGACGTGTCGCTGCTGCAGGCGTTCCTGTACGACGCGGTGCTGATCGTGTTCTTCCCGATCTTCACGTTCGCGTACAACTGGTCGTTCGACAGCGTGTTCGGGTTGCCGGATGCGGTGACGCGCAAGCCCGGACCGGCCGCGTAACGAATAGGAAAACGAAGCGATGCGGGATCGCCCGCATCGCTTCGCTTTGAAAGAGAAGGGGAGTAACGGGCGGAACGCATGCCGCCCGCGAACGTTACGCGGCGACGAACTCGTGCACGTAACGGTTGAACACCGCGGGGCTCGCCGCGTTCATTCCGTGCGACGCACCGGCGACGGTCTGCCGTTGTGCATCGCCGATCCACTGCGACAGCGTGTCGACGTTGTTGCGGAACATCTTCGGGCTGCGCTGGCCGTCGATCAGCAGCGTGCGGCATGCGATATCCGACGCCGTGTGCTGCGAATAGGCGGGCAGCGGATCGCGCAGCTGCTTCGGCAGCGTGCTCGCATTGTCGATCGCCATCGTGCGAAAGCGCGACGTGCTCTTCTTCCACGCGCCGGGCAGGCTCACCGAGTCGACGAACATCTCGAGGCCGGTTTCCACTTCGCCTTGCCCGATCAGGTTCACGGCCTTCGTGCGCAGTGCGATCGCGGCGGCCGGCAGCGCGGCTTCGCGCACGCCGGGCTGTTGAAGCGGGCCGCCCGGATCGGCGAGCGTGAGCGTGTCGACGAGCTGCGGATGCTGGCGCGCGACGTTGAACGCGACGCTGCCGCCACGCGAATGGCCGACGAGATGCACGGGGCCGAGATCGAGCGCATCGATGAATTCGGCGAGCTCGTCGACGTGGTTCTGCCAGCTGAACTCGTCCTGGATGCCGGCTTCGACGGCCGGCCAGTAGTGGCTCAGGCTCGGCGCGATGCAGCGGTAGTGCGCCGACAGCGACGCGAGTTGCGGATCCCAGTAACGGTAGTCGCACAGCGAGCCGTGCACGAACACCATCGGCGCGCCGCTGCCCCGCTCGACATACGGCAGGCTGATGCCTGACGAAAGCGTCGCAAATTGCAGGTCGGGGTTCGCGAGCACTGACGGCTCGATTCGCATGTTCATGACTGAAAACTCAATGGGTGCGTCATCACGTCGCAACTATGCCTCACGGCAAGCTGCAAGGAAAACGCATAATTTTCATCGTGACGATCAATTTTATTGATGGCTGCACCGGAAACCCCTGTCGGAGCGTGGGGGCGGCAGCCGCGCATGGCGTGGCCTACATGGCAGACGCGGAGCTCGAGATCCTAGCGATAGCTCGCCAACGCATGCAGATGCTCACCTAGCTCGCCTGTCCGCGTTGCGGCATTGACGTGATGGAAGTAGCGATACCATCCGCTATCGTGGATGCCCTGGAGCAAAGCGTCCCGAGCGGTCGCGTTAGGGAAGCGCCAGATGCCGACGAAACGATGATACGTAGAGCGCGGGACGTCGGGGTCGATTTCGCTCAACGTCAGCATCTCGATACCTAGCGTACCGAGTTCAGTCATGCCTTTGGCAATGCCGTCAATGAATACACGACGGTTATCGTCAGACAAAATCTCCCAGGCAGGCGAGGGCGAATAAAGTTCTACCAGGTAATGCGACGTGCGGAGCTCCCCATCAATTGCGTTGCCGACGCCCCGTTAGCTCGGTATCGGTTTGGACGCCCGTGTTGCCCGAGACTTTCACCAGCAACGTGGCAAGTTGCTCACGCTCTTTTGATGTCAGGTTGGCAAACAAGCTGCCGATCCACCGGCTGTGCTGATCAAATATGCGAACGGATGCTCCAGGACCCACGGGGTCTTGCCGAGGCCACTGCCGTGAGGCACGCCACGGCCTGCCGAAGCATCTCCCAGGCGATGCCGGACTGCAGCACGAATAGGACCCGATCGGCACGGCGCGATCGTCGAGCGGCTTGCGTCCCGGGTATCGCGTCCGGCGTGGCTTCGGCGGTGGCGGCAGCGGTTGGATCAGTGACCAAAATTCGCCATCGAGTATCGGTTTTGCGATGACCTCCTCATCAGCGAAACAACGACGAAGCTAACAGGGCGTGCGGCGGGTTAACAGCCCCCGCCACTCATTTGGTTAGACTTTCTAAGCCGCCGAGCGCTACCCGCCCGCTACCGCACCACCAGCGCCGGCGTGCTCTGAAGCTCGACGGCAAGATCGTTGTCGGCCGCGAACTGCATCGCGAAGTCGAACGCGTCCGCGCACACGTCGCGCAATTCGTCCGACACGAACAGGCATTTGACGCCGCCGTCGACGACCGGCATCGCGAGCCGCGACAGCGCGCACGGATAGCCGGGCCGCCGCTCGCCGACGAACAGCGTGATGACGCCGGCGAGCCGCTCGGGCCAGTCGCTGGGGCGGAAAGTCTTCTGCGCGCGCGTGATGCCGCGGATCAGGTGGCCGCGGGGTTGGCCAATGAGGCGGCCATGTTCGGCAATGTCGATGCGATCCATGCTGGGGTGCGTATCCTCGTTCGCGTCATTCGCCGCCGTCGGCCGCCGCGTCGCCGCGCGCGGGAATCCGCAGGTTGCGCAGCTTGTGATAGAGCGTCTTCTTCGGCATGCCGAGCGCAACGCTTGCTTCCGCCACGTTGCCGTTGTGACGCCGCAGCATGTCCTCGATCAGCATCCGCTCGAAATACGCGAGCTGCTCCGCGAGCGTGCCGCCCGCCGCGGGCGCGCCGCCGGACGACAGCAGGCTGTCGCCGGTCAGGCCGAGCACGAAGCGGTCGGCCACGTTCTGCAGTTCGCGCACGTTGCCGGGCCACGCATGCGTCATCAGTTCGGATACCTGCGCAGCCGTGACGATCGGCGCCGGCTGCCCGAAGCGCCGCGCGGCCGCGAGCACGAAATGCTCGAACAGCAGCGGCACGTCCTCGCGCCGTTCGCGCAGCGGCGGCAGCTCGATCTGCGCGACGTTGAGCCGATACAGCAAGTCCGCGCGGAAGCGCCCGTCGGCCGCGAGTTCGGCGAGATCGGCCTTCGACGCGGCGACGACGCGGCAGTCGACCGGAATCAGCTCGTTCGCGCCGAGCCGCTCGACCACGCGCTCCTGCAGCACGCGCAGCATCTTGATCTGCAGCGGAATCGGCATCGTCTCGATCTCGTCGAGGAACAGCGTGCCGCCGTGCGCCCATTCGATCTTGCCGATGCGCTTCTTGATCGCGCCGGTGAACGCGCCGGCCTCATGGCCGAACAGCTCGCTCTCGAACACCTGCTCGGGCAGGCCGCCGCAGTTCAGCGCGACGAAATGCGCGTCGCGCCGGCCGCCGAAGTCGTGCAGGCTGCGCGCGATCAGCTCCTTGCCGGTGCCCGTCTCGCCGGTGATCAGCACCGACACCGAGGTATCGGCGAGACGCAGGATCTTCTTGCGCACGTCGGCCATCGCGGGCGACTTGCCGAGCACGAACGCCTCGATGCCCTGCCAGTTGTCGAGCGCCGCGCGCAGCCCCTGCACCTCGAGCGTGAGCCGGCGCTTCTCGACCGCACGCGCGACGCGGCCGGCGATCACGTCCGACGAAAACGGCTTCTCGATGAAGTCGTACGCGCCGTCCTGCATCGCGCCGACGGCCGTCGAAATGTCGGCATGGCCGCTGATCAGCACGACCGGGATCTGCGCATCGACGGCCATCACGCGTTCGAGCAGCTGCAGCCCGTCGATGCCCGGCATCCGCACGTCCGACACGATCACGATGGGCGCGCCGGGCGCGACGTGCGTGAGCGCGTCGGCGGCGGACGCGAATGCGTCGACCGGGAACCCGGCGAGCGCGACGGCCTGCTCGACGCCGATCCGGACGTTCTCATCGTCCTCGACGACCAGCACGCGAATCTCATCTTCCATGCTCTGTCCTTGGTTGCGGCGTCGCCGCCGCGAATTCGATTGTGAACTGCGCGCCGCCTGCGTCACGGTTCGTCGCGGCGATCTTCGCGCCGAACGCCTCGACGATGCGCGACGTGATCGCGAGGCCGAGCCCGAGGCCCTGGCCGCGCGGCTTGGTGGTGACGAACGGCTCGAACAGGTGCGGCAGCACCTCGGGCGCGATGCCGGCGCCGCTGTCGGCGATGGTGAAGTGCACGCGGCCGGCTTCGTGCGCATCGTCGGCTTTGGCCGCTTCGATGACGATGCGCCGCACGGGCGCGTCGTGCACCGCGTCGAGCGCGTTGCCGAGCAGGTTCACGATCACCTGCTGCAACTGGCTCGATTCGGCGGACACCGTCGTGCCCGGCGCGATGTTCACGTCGAGCTGCACGCCTTCGTCGCGGATCCGCGCCTCGTAGATGAGCCGCGCATGCGCGACGGCCTCGTTCAGCGACACGGCGACGCGCTCGACGTCGGGCTTGCGCGCGAAGGTCTTCAGTTCGCCGGTGAGCACGGCCATGCTGTCGACCAGCTTGCCGATCCGTTCGAGATTGGCGTATGCCGGTGCCGGCTGGCCGCGCTCGAAGAACGTGCGCGCGTTGTCGCACAGCGTGCGGATCGCGACGAGCGGCTGGTTCAGCTCGTGCGTGAGGCCGGCGGCCATCTGCCCGAGCACCGCGAGCTTGCCTGCGTGCACGACTTCCTGCTGCGAATCGCGCAGCCGCTGCTCGGTGCGTTCGCGTTCGACGATCTCGCGCTGCATCCGCTCGTTCGCGGCCGTCAGCGCGGCGGTGCGCTGCGCGACGGTCAGCTCGAGCCGGTCGTTCGCGCGACGCAGCGCGTCCTGCGCGTTCAGCCGCGCGACGATCGCCCGGCGGCGCTGGATCGCGTAGCCGACCAGCAGCGCGGCGATCAGGAACGCGCCGGTGACGAACACGAACGCGGTCTGCTGCTGGCGGCGCGCGCTGGCGATGTCGAGCAGCACCATCAGCGAATCGCCGGCCTGCGGGGCGGGACGCGACATCACGAGATAGCGCGTGTTGCGGCCGGCGTGATGCGCATCGGGGAACGTGCCGAACCACGCCGCGGCGCTGCGGTCGCCGATGTGGCGGTACGGCAGCACGTCGACCGTGCGGCCCGCGTATTGCCGCGACGCCTGGATGTCGCGCTGCTGCTGCGCGGTGATCGGGCGCAGCGCGGTGAATTTCCACGCCGGCTCGGTCGAGATCACGACCACGCCGTTGCCGTCGACCACCATCGCGGCGACGCCCGGCGCACGCCATGCGGACTCGAGCGGGTCGACGCTGATCTTCACGGCCGCCGCGCCGATCGGCACGCCGTCGTCGCGCACCGCACTCGCGAAGTAGACGCCAGGCACGCCGGTGTTGGTGCCGATCCCGAAGAAGCGGCCGCTGCCGTGTGCCAAGGCATCCTTGAAGTACGGCCGGTACGACACGTTGGTGCCGACGAAGCTGATCGTCTCGTTCCAGTTGCTGGCGGCGATCACTTCGCCGCGCAGGTCGATCACGTCGACGGCACCGCTGCCCGCGTCGCGGTTCACGGCCTCGAGATAGGTGTTCACCGTGTGCGCGAGCGCGGGCCGGTCCTGCGGCGCGGCCTTCAGCAGCGCGCGCACGCCGTCCTGGCGGGCGACCAGGCCGGGCAGGATCTCGAAGCGGCCGAGCTCGCTCTTCAGGCTCGACGCATACAGGTCGAGCCGGTGCGCGCCGGTTTCCTCGAGCGCGTCGATCGCGCGTTCCCACGCGAAATCGACGGCCGCGCCCGCCACGCCGACATACAGCACGGCGGCCGACGCCCAGCCCCACCACGGGATTCCCTTGAAGCTCTTCTGCACGTTCGCCCTCATCGAAGCCCGCCACCGGTCGTCCGCAACCGGCCCTCCGCCACCGGCCCTCCGCAATCACCACGCCGGAACGACGCGCGCCGCGCGCCGGCAGGGCCGGCGGCGGCGCGTGCGAAGCAGCCTGCGCGACGGTGCGCGCGGCCGCGCCTTATCCGAAGTGCGCGACCAGGATCAGCGTCACCGTGACGACGATCGCGCCGCCGATGCGGGTCGCGATCTGCGCGAACGGCATCAGCTGCATCCGGTTCGCGGCGGTCAGGATCGCGACGTCGCCGGTGCCGCCTTGCCCGCTGTGGCAGGCGTTCACGATTGCGGTGTCGATAGGGTACATCTTCAGCAGGCGGCCGACCACGAAACCGGTGCCCATCAGCGTCGCGACGGTCGACACGATCGTGACGACGTTGACGATCGTGAAGGCGGCGGTCAGCTTGTCCCACGGCGTCATCGCGACGCCGATCGCGAACAGCAGCGGATACGTGACGGCGGTCGAGAAGAACTTGTAGACGACGAACGCGCCTTCCTGCAGCGGCGGCGACACCGCGCGCGCGAGCTTCACCAGCACCGCGAGGAACAGCATCGCGACCGGCGCGGGCAGGCCGAACAGCTTGTGGGCCATCAGGCCGACGAGGTACAGCGTGATCGCCGTGATGCCGGCGCCCGCGATGTGCGTGACGTCGACGTGGCCGCGGATTTCCTCGTTCTCGGGCGTCATGTCGCCCGATTCGCCGACCTGCAGGCGACCGTTGCCGGTCAGGTGCGGCAGGCGCTTGCCGATCATGTCGAGCGCACCCGACAGGATGATCGCGGTCAGGCTGCCGAGCATCACCGGCGGCAGCACCATCGCGAACATCTCGCCCTGCGGCAGGTGCATCAGTTCCGAATAGCCGATCGACAGCGGAATCGCGCCTTCGCCGACACCGCCCGCCATGATCGGCACGACGATGTACAGCAGCGTGTGGCGCGCGCCGAGGCCGAGCGCGGTGCCGACCGCCGTGCCGACGATCGCGGCCGCGACCGAACCGGCGGCGAGCGGGATGAAGATCTTCACGAAGCCCTGGATCAGCACGCGCCGGTCCATGCTCAGGATGCTGCCGACGATGATCGACGCGATGAACAGGTACAGGAAGTTCGTCGACTTCGTGAACTCGACCGTCAGGTTCAGCACCGGCTTCGGCAGCACGTGGTAGTAGGTGAGCGCCGACGGCACGAAGGTCGCGAAGATCGCGGCCGCGCCGATGTTGCGCAGCAGCGGCAGGCGCTTGCCGAGTTCCGCGCACGTGAAGCCGAAGAACGCGAGCACGGCGATCGCCATCGAGATTTCGCCGGGCACCTTGCCCGTGACCGCGAAACCGACGATCAGGCCGAACAGGATCACGTAGACCGGCAGCGGGATGATGCCGATGCGGATTTCCATCAGCTTCCACCAGCCTTCCGGCCAGAAGCGTTCGCGCGTGGCGGGACCGGCTTCGGCAATTGCCTCCGGACGGGATTGGGTATCGATAGAGGTCTGCAAGACGTGTCTCCTGATGTTGGAATGCCTGCATTGCTTCGCGGCATCGTGTGCCGTCTATTACGCAACCCCCGTGCCAGGAATCCTGGCCGGCCGGAATATTCTTAGTTCATTGATTCATAAGGGATTTGTTTCGTCTGTTGAAAGGGCTGCCACCGCGGGCTGGCCGAGATTTCGGAATCCGCCCGGCGCGGAGGCCGAGATCTCGGCCACGCAGCCGGCCGGATGCTTGGCCGGCCCTGATCGCGCGCCATATCGCCGCGCGCGATTTTCTTCGCACAATCGCTTCGTAGACCACCCTCCCGCCGCTCTCTATCATCGGCTGATCCTTTTCCGATGCGACGACTGTCCGGAGAACGCCCGCGCGTTCGCCGCGGCGTCGCTCATCCGTCGATACCGTCTTTGGACAGGAGAGTGGTTCCCATGCCGCATGCCGTTTTTTCCGCCCGCTTTTGCTCCGGCCGCATCGCACGGCTCATCCGGCCGGCCCGCCTGCTGGCGGCCGCGCTGTTGGCGGTGTCGCTCGGCGTCGCGCTTGCGGACGGCGCGCGTGCCGACACCGCGCCGCTGAAGGTCGGCCTCTCGACGAGCCCGCAGATCGAGGCACTGAAGATCGCCGCGAAGGAGGCGAAGGAACAGGGCCTCGATGTGCGGATCGTCGAGTTCACCGACTGGAATACGCCGAACGCGGCGCTCGCGAACAAGGATATCGACGTCAACTACTTCCAGCACATCCCGTTTCTCGAGAACGCGAAGAAGCAGGGCGGCTACGACTTCGTGTCGATCGCACCGGGCACGATCA
The DNA here is from genome assembly GCF_003853425.1 of Burkholderia sp. Bp9140. Taxonomy (NCBI): domain Bacteria; kingdom Pseudomonadati; phylum Pseudomonadota; class Betaproteobacteria; order Burkholderiales; family Burkholderiaceae; genus Burkholderia; species Burkholderia sp. Bp9140. The sequence continues at coordinate 38,115 of NZ_QTPQ01000007.1, read as the reverse complement.
TGAAGATCGGCCTCTATTCGAAGAAGGTGAAGCGCTTCGACGAGCTGAAGGACGGCGCGCGCGTGGCGATCGCGAACGATCCGGTGAACGGCGGGCGCGGGCTGTTGCTGCTGCAGCGCGCGGGGCTGATCACGCTGAAGCCGGGCGCCGACTATCGCGCGACGACGCGCGACATCGTGTCCAACCCGAAGCACCTGAAGATCATCGCGCTCGAGGCGTCGCAGCTCGCGCGCTCGCTCGACGACGTCGATCTCGCGCAGGGCTATCCGAGCTTCATCAAGCTCGCCGGCACGACCGACCCGAACAGCGCGCTGCTGTTCGACGGCACCGAGAACAAGAACTTCGCGATCCAGTGGGTCGTGCGCCCCGAGAGCGTGAACGATACGCGCATCCGCAAGTTCATCGCGATCTACCAGCATTCGCCCGCGGTGCGCAAGGCGCTCGACAACGCGTTCGGCTCGCTGTACGCGATCGCGTGGTGACGGGGGCGACATGACGACGGCCAACCGCAAGAAGATCCTGCTCAACGCGTTCAACATGAATTGCGTCGGGCACATCAACCACGGGCTGTGGACGCATCCGCGCGACCGCTCCGCGCACTACACCGATCTCGACTACTGGGCCGATCTCGCGAAGACGCTCGAACGCGGCAAGTTCGACGGGATCTTTCTCGCGGACATCGTCGGCGTGTACGACGTGTTCGGCGGCGGCCCGGACGCCGCGCTGCGCGAATCGGTGCAGGTGCCCGTCAACGATCCGCTGCTGCTCGTGCCCGCGATGGCGCAGGTCACGCGGCATCTCGGCTTCGGCGTGACCGCGAACCTGACCTACGAACCGCCGTACCTGTTCGCGCGCCGCATGTCGACGCTCGATCACCTGACGAAGGGGCGCGTCGGCTGGAACATCGTGACCGGCTATCTCGACAGCGCCGCGCGCGGAATGGGCCTCGCGCGGCAGATCGGCCACGACGACCGCTACGAACGCGCGGACGACTACATGGATGTCGTCTACAAGCTGTGGGAACAGAGTTGGGACGACGACGCGGTGATCCGCGACGCGCAGGCGCGCGTGTTCGCGCAGCCCGGCAAGGTGCGGCGCGTGAAGCACGACGGGCCGTTCTATTCGGTCGACGCGATCCACCTGAGCGAGCCGTCGCTGCAGCGCACGCCGGTGCTGTACCAGGCCGGCTCGTCCGCGCGCGGCGTCGAGTTCGCGGGGCGGCATGCGGAGTGCGTGTTCGTGAACGGGCAGAGCAAGGCCGCCGCGCGCGCGGCCGTGCTCGATATCCGCGCGGCCGCCGCACGGCTGGGGCGCGACCCGGCATCGATCAGGATCTTCGCCGGCGTGAGCGTCGTGACCGCCGAGACCGAACGGCTCGCGCGCGAGAAGTTCGACGAATACCGGCGCCATGCGAGCCCGGAAGCCGGCCTCGCGCATTTCGCGAGCTCGACCGGCATCGACTTCGCGAAGTACGGCCTCGACGAGCCGATCTCTTACGTGAAGACCGATTCGATCCAGTCGGCGGTCGACGCGATCTCGCGCAAGAGCGCGACCGGCACGTGGACCGTGCGCCGGATGCTCGAACAGATGTCGCTCGGCGGCCGCTATGCGCCGATCGTCGGCTCGCCGTCGCAGGTTGCGGACGAGTTGCAGTCGTGGATCGACGAGACGGGCATCGACGGCTTCAACCTGACGCGCACGGTGATGCCCGAGTCGTTCGAGGATTTCGTCGACTGGGTCGTGCCCGAACTGCAGAACCGCGGCGTCTACAAGGAAGACTACGATCCCGCGCCGACGCTGCGCGAGAAGCTGTTCGGCGCCGGTGCGCGGCTGCCGGCCTGGCATACGGGCGCGCAGCACCGGCCGGCCGCCGTGCCGGCAACGGAACCCGCGCATCCCGCGCATGCAACGTGACGGAGCGAAGCGATGACGCAACTGTTCGATACGCTGGGTTTCATCGAGGCATCGGTCGTGCGGGCCGGCGCCGGTGCGGAGGCACTTGACGAAGCGGCCGCGCCGGCCGCCGGCGCCGCCGTGTCGTTCGCACACGTCGGCAAGGTATTCGCGACGCCGCGCGGCCAGGCCGCCGCGCTGCGCGACGTGACGCTCGATGTGCGGCGCGGCGAGGTGTTCGGGATCATCGGCCGCAGCGGCGCCGGCAAGTCGACGCTGCTGCGGCTCGTGAACGGGCTCGAGCGCCCGAGTTCGGGCAGCGTCCGGGTGCAGGGCGTCGACGTCGGCGCGCTCGACGAAGGCGGGCTCGTCGCACTGCGCCGCCGCACCGGGATGGTGTTCCAGCATTTCAACCTGCTGTCGGCGAAGACGGTGTTCGAGAACGTCGCACTGCCGCTGAAGATCGCCGGCGTGCCGAAGGCCGAGCGCGTGCGCAAGGTCGAGGCGCTGCTCGAACTCGTCGGGCTCGCCGCGAAACGCGACGCGTATCCGGCGAGCCTGTCGGGCGGGCAGAAGCAGCGCGTCGGCATTGCCCGCGCGCTCGTGCACGATCCCGAGGTGCTGCTGTGCGACGAGGCGACGTCGGCGCTCGATCCCGAGACGACGCAGTCGATCCTCACGTTGCTCGCCGACATCAACCGCCGCCTCGGGCTGACGATCGTGCTGATCACGCACGAGATGGAAGTGATCCGCGCGGTGTGCGACACGGTCGCGGTGATCGAGCAGGGCGAGGTCGTCGAAACGGGCCCGGTGTGGCGCGTGTTCGGCGATCCGCGCCACGGCGCGACGCGCGCGCTGCTCAGCACGCTCGTGCACGACCTGCCGGCCGAACTGGCCGCGCGCGTGCAGCCGTTGCCCGAGCTGGCCGCGCTGCCCGACGGCGCCCAGGTCGTGCTCGATGTCCGCTATACGGGCGAAAGCGGCGGCGAGCCGGACGTCGGCGCGCTCGCGGCGGCGCTCGGCGGCTCGGTGCGATTCCTGCATGGCGGGATCGAGCGGATCCAGGGGCATGCGCAGGGGCGCCTCGTGATCGCTGCGTCGCCGCGCGCGAATGAACCCGGGCTGTCGCTGGCGCGAGGCGGCGCGGTCGCCGCGTTGCTCGAACGCGCGCGCCGGCATGCGAACCACGCGGAGGTGCTCGGCTATGTTTGAGCTCTGGTGGCCCGAACTGCTCGACGCGATTCGCGACACGCTGTCGATGGTCGCCGCGTCGGCCGCGGTTGCGGCGTTGATCGGGGTCCCGCTCGCGGTGATCCTCGTGACCACCGCACCCGGCGGCATCTACGAGCGGCGCGGCGTGAACGCCGTGCTCGGCGCGCTCGTCAACGTGTTCCGCTCGACGCCGTTCATCATCCTGCTCGTCGCGCTGCTGCCGTTCACGCGCGTGCTGATCGGCACGACGATCGGCGTGTGGGCGGCCGTCGTGCCGCTGTCGATCGCCGCGATCCCGTTCTTCGCGCGGATTGCCGAAGTGAGCCTGCGCGAAGTCGATCGCGGGCTGATCGAGGCCGCGCTCGCGATGGGCGCGAAACGCCGCCACATCGTATGGCACGTGCTGCTGCCGGAGGCGCTGCCCGGCATGCTCGGCGGCTTCACGATCACCGTCGTCGCGCTGATCGGCTCGACCGCGATGGCGGGCGCCGTCGGTGCGGGCGGGCTCGGCGATCTGGCGATCCGTTACGGCTACCAGCGCTTCGACACCACCGTGATGGCGACCGTGATCGTGATCCTGATCGCACTCGTTTCGGCCGTGCAAATCACGGGCGACCGCCTGGTCCGACACGTGACCCGGCGTACCTGAGCGGCGCCACGAGCGCCGGCTCTTTTCATTGAAGATCCTGAGAGAACGATACCCATGACCTTGCCCCTCCGCGCGCCGCGCGAATGGAACGGACAATTCGAGGAAGCGCTGTTTCTGGACGTCGCGCGACGCCATCGCCCCGGCTTTCCCGACAAACTCGCGACGCCGCCGCGCGAGCCGCGCGGCGAAGACGAGCGCGCCGCCGTTGCGGACTACTACACGAAGATGGCATCGCACGACCTGTTCATCGTGCAGGTCGTCGCGAAGGCGATCGACACGGTGTTCCGCGACGATCCGCATTTCCAGCTGATCCTGTCGCGCCAGCTCGGCGACGACGGCGCGCACGCGGTGATCGGCCGCGAGCGCGTGACCGAACTGACGGGCCGCGATCCGCTGCCGGAAGTCGAGCGGCTCGTCGCCGCGCACTGGGCGCGCATCGGCGACATCGCGGTGCGCGACGTCGCGGGCTTCCTCGCGTTCGAATGGCATTACGAGCTGCACATCCTCGCGAAGCTGTGGATCCAGCGCAAGACCGGCCGCATCGCGGATGGCGCGATGCGCGAGCACGGCGAGAACCGCATCCGCCCGGACGAGGAGTGGCATCGCGTGCAGATCGTCCAGTGGTGGTTCGACAGGTTGAACGCGCTGCCGGCCGCCGAGCGCGACGCGCTGATCGACCGCGTGATCGCGGCCGACGAGGAAACCCAGATCCGGCTCGACGGTTACCTGCATGACGAATACGCGCATACCGCGCACGTGTTCGGCGCGGATATCGCGGAATACCGCGCGATCTACGACGACTGGCGGCGCGAGATCCTGTCGCGGCTGACCGGCCGCCGGCTCGATGCGCTGGTGCCGCTGTCGCACGAAGTCGTTGCGCACGAAACCCTTGCACAGGAAGCCGTTGCATGAACGATCCACGCGGACCGGCGACGTTTGCGCCGGATACCGATGCACTTGCGATCGACGCCGATGCGCTGGCGCGCACGATCGACGCACTGCGTGCAACGGCCGTTGCACGCGATCGCGCGGGCGGTCACGCGGCCGGCGAGAAGCAGTGGCTCGCCGATGCGGGCCTGCTGACGCTTGCCGTGCCGCGCGAATTCGGCGGGCAGGAAGCCGCATGGCCGGCGATCTACGACACGATCCGGCGGATCGCGCGCGTCGACAGCGCGCTCGCGCATCTCGTCGGGTTCCAGATCCTGCAGGTGGTGAGCGTCGACGTGTGGGGCAGCGCGGCACAGCGCGAACGCTATCTGCGCGGTACGGTCGAGCATCGCTGGTGGTGGGGCAATGCGGTCAACCCGCTCGACACGCGGCTGGTGGCAACCGCGACGCCGGACGGCGGCTATCGGCTCGACGGCGTGAAGGGCTTCTGCTCGGGCACGCGCGGCTCGCAGCGGATGACCGTGTCCGCGCACGATCCGGAATCGGGGCGCGCCGTGTTCGGCGTGGTGCCGACCGATCGTGACGGGATCACGGTCGACGAGGACTGGGATCCGATCGGCCAGCGCCAGACCGACAGCGGCGGCGTGCGCTTCGACGGTGTGACGCTCGCGCCGGATGAAGTGCTGCACCGGTCGGAGACGCCGCCGACGCCGCGCGCGACGCTGCGCACGCTGGTGTCTCAGCTCGTGCTGACGAACCTGTTCGTCGGGCTTGCGCAAGGCGCGCTGGCCGAGGCGCGCGACTACGTGCTGAAGCACGGCCGGCCGTGGATCCACTCGGGTGTCGCGCAGGCGAGCGACGATCCCTATACGCTGCAGCGCTTCGGTGACATGCGCGTACAGGCGGTCGCGGCGGCGTCGCTGGCCGACCGCGCGGCTGTCGAGCTGCAGCGCGCATGGACGCGGCGCGAAGCGCTGACGGCCGACGAACGTGCCGAAGTGGCGCTCGTTGTGTCGGACGCGAAGATCGTCGCGCAGCGCGCGGCGCTCGACAACGGCGAGGCGCTGTTCGATGCGTGCGGCGCGCGCGCGACGGCCGCATCGCTCGGCCTCGACCGCTTCTGGCGCAACGCGCGCACGCATACGCTGCACGATCCGCTCGACTATCGGCTGCGCGACGTCGGCCGGTTTGCGCTGACGGGGGAATTGCCGCAGGCGTCGCTCTATACATGACGGCGGCCCTGGACGATCAAGTCGTCACGCCATCGGCGCCGCGGCGCCGATGGCCGATTTTCCGCGCCAGGAGGCCGCTCCCTGGCGCGTTGCCGCTACAGGCGGATTACCAGCGGTAGCCGACGCCCGCGCCGGCGCCGAACGAGCCGTGGCCCGACACCGCCGTCGTGATCGAGCCTTTGACGAGCCATTTCGTCGTTGCGACGGACAAGCCGACCGCCATCGCGCTTTGACCGCCGTACGTGCCGCCGCCGAGCGCGACGACCTTCTCGCCGGGCAGCACGGCCTGCGGCAGGTTCGCCATCGCGATCGCGCTCGCCGTGCCCGCATTCGCGTCCTTGCGGTACTTCGACATTTCCTCGCGGACGGAGTTGATCGCACCGTTCAACTGGCGCACGTTCACGCCATCCGTCGGCGCGGTACCGTCCGCCACGTTGGTCAGCTGACGCTCGGCGCCGGGCGAGCCGATCGACACCGTGTTGTCCCGGTCGGCAACCGAATTCGCACCCAGCGCCACCGCGTTGTTCGCCGTTGCCCGGCTGTTCGTGCCGATCGCGGTCGAGTCCGTGCCGGACACGTTCGAGCCGGTGCCGATCGCCGTTCCGTTTGCCGCGGTGACTTTCGAATTCGTGCCGATGGCCGTGCCGTTGGTCGCCGTGACGGTCGAATTCACGCCGACGCCCGTACCGTTGTCGCCCGACACGTTCGAGCCATTGCCGACCGCGGTGCCGTTCGTCGCGGTGACCGACGTGTTCGTGCCGATCGCGGTGTCCGTCGGGTCCGTCACGGTGCCGCTCGGGACGCTCGACGAAATCTTGCCGACGGTCGTCGTGAGGTTGGCCAGGTCCGCCGTCAGCGTCGACACCTGATTGGCGATCGAGAAGAGCTGCGAGCCGTTTACCGCGTCCGTGCTCGTCGCACTGATCGCGCCGGCCGCGACGTTGACGATCTGCCGCTCGGCACCGGCGCTGCCCACGCTCACCACGCCGACCGGCGTGCCCGCGAAGCCGCTGTAGGTCACGCCGTTGAGCGCCACGCTGCTGACGGAGGTAAAGGCGCGCGTGGTTGCGTTCGAACCGAGCGCGACGGAATTCGCGTCGGCGGCGTTCGCACCCTCGCCGAGGGCGACCGCGTTCACGGCGGAGGCCGTCGCGCGCGCAATGGCGACGCTGCCGGTAGCGGACGCCGAGCTGTCGACACCGAGCGCGACCGAATCGGCCGCGCCGGCGTTGGCCTGGAAGCCGAGCGCTGTACCGCCCGCTGCGATGCTGCCCTTGCCCACGGCGGTCGAGAATGTCGCGGTGGCGCTCGCACCTTGGCCGACCGCCGTCGACTGATCGACCGCGAATGCAGCCTGACCGAATGCCGACGCCGTGGCGCCGTTTGCGATGGCGCCGTTACCGACCGCCGTCGCCTGGGTTCCGACTGCACTCGAGACCGCCCCGATTGCGGTCGCCTGATCGCCGGTGGCCACCGCATTGCCGCCGACGGCCGTCGCGAGCGTACCCGTCGCGGCCGCCATGCGGCCGATCGCGACGGTTTCGCTATAGGCGCCGGTCGACGAGCCCGAATTCGCGGCTGCCGCCGTGCCGATCGCGACGTTGTCGCAGCCGGTTGCCGTGGCCGGATACGTGCCGCTTCCCGAAATGGCGATGTTGCCGACGCAGCCTGCCGACGTTTCGGTCGACGTGCCGTTCTGCACATAGTCGGCGCGCGCGGGTGCGGAAGCAGCGAATGCGACCATGGCTGCGCTGACCGTGACGGCAAGCGCTGCCTTCGACTTCCTCGGTGCGCGTCGTGCCGAATTGCCCAACCCTCGTTGATTCTTGCTCATTTGTTTTCCCAGGCTCGATATGAATGTTGTGTTGCGGCTCGCGTGCCGCTCCCGTAATCGCCCGATCGCATCGATTCATCCATGTCAGCTTCATGACGGTCGTCGGTTTTGGCTGATGACGGAATGAAAGGTCTACTAACGAAATTCGACATTCGACGATATCGGGCGATGGGAAAAGGCAAACGACGCCGCCGCGTGCTTCTGTCACGGCCACGGTGGAACTTCCCGGCTCCGCAGCTCGACTCGCGACGATGCATTTTGATTGGCGCGGGCCGCACCTATGTTTGCTGCGGCGTCTGAACGCTATGTTTCGGGAGAAATTCGTTCGGCGAGCGGCGTGATGAAGCGGCGGGTATCGCGGGGTGGTGGCGCGCAGGTCGCCGATTATCGCGCGGCGGCAGGCGGGAGAGGGAAGGCTCGGGTAACGCGTGTCGGCGTTCTCATGGCCGGCAATTCATGCACGAGCGGATGTTGCATGTCCGTGCACGATCCGCAGTCTCACATGTTGGGACCAACGGGTGCCGGCAACCGCCGCTCACGGTCGCCCGTGCGTCACTGCGCCGGCAACGCGTCCGCCAGCGCCCGCATCGCGTCGACCGTCTCCGGATTCGCCGGGAAAAACGCCTCGATCGCCAGCTCCGACAGCGTGACGTCGACCGGCGTGCCGCATACCGTCGTCGTGCGGAAGAACGTCAGTTCGCCGGCCGCCGTGCGCAGCCACAGCGGCACCGCGATGTCCGCATGGTCGGTGCGCAGCAGCGGGCCGATGCCGGCCGCGCGGCCGGCGGACGGGGGAGCGAATGGAGGGCGGCGGTCGAGTTCATGGTCACGATGATCGGCAATCCTGCGCGCGCCGGGCATGACCTGCGAGGTAGGCATGCCGGCGCGGCGTGCGTCGCCGATTCCGCCGGCTGCCACCCGAGGCTCCCTTCCACCCTCGTATTTCGTTCCCTGACGCTCCCCGACGGTGCGTTACCATGGATTCCGTGCCACCTGAGAGGCGGCAGCGGACCCGCGACCACAACGCCCGGGCCGGATGCCGCGCACGTTCACAACAAGGCATTCCAGGGGAATTCAATAATGAAAAAACTCGCCGTCCGCGTCGCCTGCGTGGCGATGCTCGCACTCGCCGCGACCAGCGGCCACGCGCAAACCGAAGCCGCGCAGGTCGAAATGAGGGCCGCCGCCGCGGCCGCCAACAAGGCCGTCGTGAACGGGCCGGCCGATATCGACGTCAAGCACGAAGCCGTGCTGAAGCTGAAGGCGGGCGAATCGTTCGTGCCCGCCGCGGAAGCCGGCCGCTACCTGCGCTCGATGGGCAACTCGATCGACGAATCGAAGCTGGTCGGCCTCGTGCTGCCCGAGGATCCGGACGCCGACTGGATTTCGGTCGTGTCGTTCGAGCCGAGCGGCTACATCCGCGACGACGACGCGAAGGACTGGAAACCCGACGAACTGCTGAAGAGCCTGCAGGCCGGCACCGAGGAGAACAACCCGGCGCGCAAGGAGCGCGGCCTGCCCGAAACCGAGGTGGTCGGCTGGGCGCGGGCGCCCGCGTACGACGCCGCCACGCACCGGCTCGTGTGGTCCGCGATCATCCGTGACAAGGGCGCGGCCGCGAACGCGGAGAACGACGGCGTGAACTACCGGACGCTCGTGCTCGGCCGCGACGGCTACCTGTCGCTGACGATGGCGTCGACGCTCGCCGATCTGCCGAAGTACAAGGCATCGGCCGACGACCTGCTCGCGAACATCCGCTTCAACGACGGCAAGCGCTACGCCGATTTCAACCAGTCGACCGACCACGTCGCCGAGTACGGTCTCGCGGCGCTGATCGTCGGCGTCGGCGCGAAGAAGCTCGGCCTGCTCGCGCTGATCGGCGCGTTCGCCGTGAAGTTCTTCAAGATCGGCGCGCTCGCGCTGCTCGCTGCCGGCGCGGGGCTGAAGCGCTTCTTCGGGCGCAAGCCGAAGCTGGCGGCCGCGCCGGCCGTTGCCAACGCCGCCGACGCTGCCGAGGTGTCCGGCGCGGAGCGTAAAGAATGACGAAGCTGCTGCTGCTGATCTTCGGCGGCCTGAAGCTCGGCAAGGTGCTCGTGTCGGCGGGCACCATGCTCGCGTCGATCGCGGTCTACGCGCTGTTCTACGGCTGGCGCTTCGCGGCCGGCTTCGTCGCGCTGCTGTTCGTGCACGAAGCCGGCCACTACCTGGCCGCGCAGCGGCGCGGGCTCGACGTCGGGCTGCCGACGTTCATCCCGTTCGTCGGCGCGTGGATCCAGCTGAAGGAGATGCCGCACGACGCCGAAACCGAGGCGTACGTCGGGCTGGCCGGGCCGTTCGTCGGCACGCTCGGCGCGCTGGCCTGCTACGCGGCCGCGCGGCACGACGACAGCAACCTGCTGCTCGCGCTCGCCTACACGGGTTTCTTCCTGAATCTTTTCAACATGATTCCGCTGTCGCCGTTCGACGGCGGGCGCATCACCGCGGTGCTGTCGCCGCGCATCTGGTTCGCGGGCGTGCCCGTGCTGATCGCGCTGTTCGCGTACCGGCCGAGCCCGCTGCTGATCGTGATGGCGATCCTCGCGCTGCCACAGCTGAAGCGCGCATGGCGCTACGATCCCGATGCGCCGGAAAACCGCGCGTACTACGCGACGTCGGTCGAGACGAAGACGACCTACGCGCTCTGCTACGTCGGCCTGCTCGCGTTTCTCGCGCTGATGACGTCCGGCGTGCACGACATGCTGCGCGTCGCGCATGCGGCGGCCTGACGAAAAAAACGGCGGCCGCTTGCGCGCGGCCGCCGTCGTCATCCTTCGAGTCCTGCCGAAGCTCACGCGTCGCGATGACGCAGCTCGACGCGCTTGATGTCCTTCACGATCACCAGATAGCTGAACACGGTGACGAGTGCGTTCAGGCCGACGAACACGAGCGCGCCGTTGAACGAGCCACTCGCGCCGACCAGGTAGCCGATCGCGATCGGCGCGACGATGCCGGCCGTGTTGCCGAACATGTTGAACAGGCTGCCCGACAGGCCGATCGCCTCCTTCGGCGCGGTGTCCGCGACGACGGCCCAGCCGAGCGAGCCGATGCCCTTGCCGAAGAACGACACGGCCATCAGCACGATCACCAGCACTTCGCTGTCGACGTAGTTGCAGCCGATGATCACCATCGACAGCAGCATCCCGCCGACGATCGGGATCTTGCGCGCGCGCGTCAGCGACACGCCGCGACGGATCAGCGTGTCCGACAGCATTCCGCCGAGCACGCCGCCGAGAAACCCGCAGATCGCCGGCAGCGACGTCATGAAGCCGGCCTTCAGCAGCGACATCCCGCGCGCCTGCACGAGGTAGATCGGGAACCACGTGAGGAAGAAGTACGTGAGCACGTTCACGCAGTACTGGCCGAGATAGACGCCGAGCAGCATCCGGTTCGACAGCAGCTGGCGCACGTAGTACCAGCCCGCGACGCGGCTGCTTTCGGACACGGCGCCGTTGCCGCGCGTCCCGGCCGGCCGGCCCGTCGTGCGCACGAGGCCGCCGCCTTGCGCGATATGCTCGAGTTCCGCGCGGTTCACCGCCGGATGGTCGACCGGATCCTTCATCACGCGCAGCCACAGGAACGCGAGCGCGATGCCGGCGAGGCCGAGCCACAGGTACACGTGGTGCCAGCCGTACGCATGCGTGAGCCACGCCATCAGCGGCGAGAACACCACCGCCGCGAAATACTGCGCGGCGTTGAAGATCGCCGACGCCGTGCCGCGCTCGGCGGTCGGGAACCAGCTCGCGACGACCTTCGCGTTCGCGGGAAACGCGGGCGCCTCGGCGATGCCGACCGCGAAGCGCATCACGAACAGCGCGGTCACCGCGAACGCGGCGCTGCCGCCGAGGCCGATCGTGCTTTGCAGCAGCGTGAACGCCGACCACAGGAAGATGCTGGTCGCATACACGCGGCGCGCGCCGAAGCGGTCGAGCAGCCAGCCGCTCGGCAATTGCGCGAGCACGTACGCCCAGCTGAACGCCGAGAAGATGTAGCCCATCGTCACCGGATCGATGCCGAAGGCCTTGCGGATCGGCGTGCCGGTGATCGACAGCGTCGCGCGGTCCGCATAGTTGAGTGTCGTGACGACGAACAGCATCGCCAGGATCCAGTAGCGCACGGCGGTGCGGCGCGCGCTGCCGGCGAGATCGATCGGAAGATCGCGGGGAGAGGTCTGATTGTTCACTTTAAATGTACGTCGTCATATGACATAGCTGAAAGTTTATTGACAATGTCCGGATTCAGGAACCTCGGGTTTTCCCTTTGAAGATCGTCGTCACAGTATGGACAGTCGTGCTTTTTCTGGCCTGACAAGGCTTTCGGGTGTATCGTCGGCGCCATCGCAGGCGGCGAGAATGATGCAATGCTGTCGGCAGACATCGTATCTGTTGAGATACAATGGATGGACCATTCCCGAACGAACCACGGAGCACACCCCATGCAATTGACAGGAGAGATGCTGATCGGCGCCGAAGCGGTGGCCGGCTCGGCCGGTACCTTGCGCGCGTTCGACCCGTCGAAGGGCGCGCCGATCGATGCGCCGGCGTTCGGCGTCGCGACGCAGGCCGACGTCGAGCGCGCGTGCGAACTCGCGCGCGATGCCTTCGACGTGTACCGCGCGCAGCCGCTCGCGGCCCGCGCGGCGTTTCTCGAAGCGATCGCCGATGAAATCGTCGCGCTCGGCGACGCGCTGATCGAGCGCGCGCACGCCGAAACGGGCCTGCCCGTCGCGCGGCTGCAGGGCGAGCGAGGCCGCACCGTCGGCCAGCTCCGGCTGTTCGCGCGCGTCGTGCGCGACGGGCGCTTCCTCGCCGCGTCGATCGATCCCGCGCAGCCCGCGCGCACGCCGCTGCCGCGCGCGGACCTGCGGCTGCAGAAGGTCGGGCTCGGGCCCGTCGTCGTGTTCGGCGCGAGCAACTTCCCGCTCGCGTTCTCGGTGGCCGGCGGCGATACCGCGTCGGCACTGGCGGCCGGCTGCCCGGTGATCGTGAAGGCCCACGAGGCGCACCTCGGCACGTCCGAGCTGGTCGGTCGCGCGATTCGTGCGGCGGTGGCCAAATGCGGGATGCCGGCCGGCGTGTTCTCGCTGCTGATCGGCCCCGGCCGCGTGATCGGCGCGGCGCTCGTCAGCCATCCGGCGATCCAGGCCGTCGGCTTCACCGGGTCGCGGCAGGGCGGCATGGCGCTCGTGCAGCTCGCGAACGCGCGTCCGCAGCCGATTCCCGTCTATGCGGAAATGAGCAGCATCAACCCGGTCGTGCTGTTCCCGGCCGCGCTGGCCGCGCGCGGCGACGCGATCGCGACCGGCTTCGTCGATTCGCTGACGCTCGGCACCGGCCAGTTCTGTACGAACCCGGGCCTCGTGCTGGCGATCGACGGTCCCGATCTCGACCGCTTCGAGTCCGTCGCCGCGCAGGCGCTCGCGAAGAAGCCGGCCGGCGTGATGCTGACGCGCGGCATCGCCGACGCGTATCGCAACGGCCGCGGCAAGCTGGCCGAACTGCCGGGCGTGCGTGAAGTCGGCGCGGGCGAGGCGGCGCAGACCGAATGCCAGGCAGGCGGCGCGCTGTACGAAGTCGCCGCGCAGGCGTTCCTGGCCGAGCCGGCGTTCAGCCACGAGGTATTCGGGCCGGCATCGCTGATCGTGCGCTGCCGCGATCTCGACGAAGTCTCGCGCGTGCTCGACGCGCTGGAGGGCCAGTTGACGGCCACCCTGCAGATGGACGCCGACGACAAGCCGCTCGCTCGCCGGCTGCTGCCGATCCTCGAACGCAAGGCCGGGCGCCTGCTCGTCAACGGCTACCCGACCGGCGTCGAGGTGTGCGACGCGATGGTGCACGGCGGCCCGTTCCCGGCGACGTCGAACCCGGCCGTCACGTCGGTCGGCGCGACGGCGATCGAGCGTTTCCTGCGGCCCGTGTGCTACCAGGACTTCCCGGACGACCTGCTGCCCGAAGGGCTGCAGGAGAGCAATCCGCTCGACATTCCGCGGCTGCGGGACGGAAAGGCGGAGTGAGGATGCGAAACGGCTGAAGGCGCGTCCCGGGAGGGGCGCGTTCCGGCGCGTTGAAACATGGCGGCGGACGGTGCCCACGGGCGCCTCCGCCTTTTTCATTTGTGGCGGGCGTCGTGCCGCTGATTTCGCGCGGTCAGTGAGCGGGGTGGGCGACGAGTTGCAGGCGCTCGGCTGCGGCCAGCAGGCGCCGATCGCGTGTCCACAGCTTGCTGCCACCGGTCAGTCTGGCCGAGGCAAGCAGATGGGCGTCGATGTAACCGATGCCGAGCCCGTGAAGCGGTACGACATCGATCATGCGCTGAACTTCGTCGTCGGTTGCCGGGGTTGCGGCGGGAAGGTCGCGCAGCGCATCCAGTACGGTCTGGCGATCGCGCATGCTGCCGAGTGCAAGCTCGCCGATGATGAACGGATGGATCAACACGCGTTCGGCTTCCAGCAATGTCGTGAGCGCCGCGTCACCGGCTCGCAGGTGGTCGAACCACACGGAAGTGTCGACAAGAATCATGCTGGCTCCGATGGGCGGCGTGGAACAGATTCGAGATCGGGCTCGGTACCGCCGAGGCGGGCAAGCCGGCGTGCGCTTTCGCGCGCGATCAATGCGCGCAGCGCTTCTCTCACCAGCGCCGATTTTTCGGTGACGCCGGTTAATTGCTGTGCTTTGGCAAGCAGCGCGTCGTCGAGGGACAAGGTGGTGCGCATGAGCAGCTCCCGAGAAAGTCGATGCATCAATTGTGGCATCAAATGATGCTATTGATGATGTGTTGCCTTGACGAGGTGAGCATCGGCTTCCGCGTCGCCGGAAATTCTCCTACAGTAGCGGGGCCTCGCGCCGCACGGCCCGCAGGCGAGCCTGAGAGACTCACAAAAGACCAAGAGGGAACCACCCGATGAACATCAGCAAGCGCGGCGACCACCTGTTCGCCGCCGGATTGTGGAAGGCGATCGGCGACGTCGCGCATTCGGTCCGCAGCCGGATCGGCCAGTACAGCGAAGGGCGCGTGCTCGCGAACGCGCTGCTGGAATTCCAGCGCGACCTGGGCGGCAGCGAATTCGACGTGACCATCAACCAGGGACGGCCCGTGACCGGCTCCGACGCGCATTCGCTCGTGTTCGGCCTTGCCGTGCGCCGTTTCAGACAGGACATGGAAGCACTCGTATTCGCGCTCGAGCATCGCCGCAGCATCGACGAACGCGACCGGAACCTGCGCACCGAAGCGCTGATGCAGGCCAACAGCGCGCTCCTGAGCGCGAAGCAGTCGGCGACGATCACGGTCGGCCGGTTCTTCGATGCGGTCGTCGACCGCGACGTGCTGGGGCAGATTCTCGGCGGCGAGTCGAATACCCGCGTGCGTGCGGGCGCGCAAGGGCAAATCGAGGCGACCCGGATCAAGCTCGGCAACGTGCGTCACCGGATCATCGGCGTCATCGCGCAGATGTAGATGTGTCGATTTGACCGCACGTATCGCGGCGGGATGCGTGGCATGGCTGCCGCGGCAAATGACTGCGGCCGGCAAGAGCCGGCCGCGATGCAACACGAGCAACACAAGCCGGCCGCCGTGCCGCCGAGGGCACCGCGGCCGGCCGTCCCGCTTACTGCGGACCCATCTTCTTGATCAGCACGTCCAGCTCGGCGCGTTCGGCGTCGGTGAGGTCGACGAGCGGCGCGCGCACCGGGCCCGCGTCGTGGCCGACGAGCTTCGCGCCCGCCTTCACGATGCTGACCGCGTAGCCGGCACGACGGTTGCGGATCTGCAGGTACGGCAGGAAGAACTCGTCGATCAGGCGGCCGACCGTTGCGTGGTCGTCCTTCGCGATCGCTTCGTAGAATTCCATCGCCGTCTTCGGGATGAAGTTGAACACGGCCGACGAGTACACCGGCACGCCGAGCGCCTTGTACGCGGCTGCGTAGACTTCGGCCGTCGGCAGGCCGCCGAGGTACGCGAAGCGATCGCCGAGGCGGCGGCGGATCGTGACCATGCTCTCGATTTCGCCGACGCCGTCCTTGAAGCCGATCAGGTTCGGGCAACGATCGGCGAGGCGCTCGAGCATGTCGGCGTTCAGCTTCGAATTCGCGCGGTTGTACACCACGACGCCGATCTTCAGCGCGCGGCACACCTGCTCGACGTGTTCGGCGATGCCTTCCTGGCTGGCTTCGGTCAGGTAGTGCGGCATCAGCAGCACGCCGCTCGCGCCGAGGCGCTCGGCTTCCTGCGCATATTCGATCGCGACGCGCGTCGCGCCGCCGGCGCCGGCCAGGATCGGCACCTTGCCCTTGCAGGTTTCCGTCGCGACGCGGATCACGTCCGAATACTCGCGCTGCGTGAGCGAGAAGAATTCACCGGTGCCGCCGGCCGCGAACAGCGCGGTCGCGCCGTACGGCGCCAGCCATTCCAGGCGCTCGGCGTAGGTGGTCGGGCGGAAGCTGCCGTCCGCGTCGAAATCCGTCAGCGGAAACGACAGCAGGCCGTGGGAGATGATCTGTTTGAGTTCTTGCGGTGAAGTCATGGTTGGGTCGTCCGTCTTGCACGAGTGCTGGGTTCGTCGGGCACGGCATCCGAGCCATATTGGCGATGTCGTTGTATGTCATCGTACAACGCAAGAAGAGGCGACGCAAGCGATTTGCTGGCCAATGCGAAGTAGGGTCTTTCCGAATAAGGGTTTACGCAGCATCGCAGGTTGGTGTTGAATGTCGTATGATGACTAACGATTTGACGGTAGCCTCCCAGGAATTCCGATGACTGCTTCCCCTCTCTATATCCGCGTGCACCCGGACGACAACGTTGCGATCGTCGTCAACGACGGCGGCCTGCCCGAGGGCGCAACGTTCGCCGACGGCCTGACGCTGCGCGAAGGCGTGCCGCAAGGCCACAAGGTGGCGCTGGCCGACCTCGCGGCCGGCGACCCGATCGTCCGCTACAACGTCGTGATCGGCTACGCGCTCACGGAGTTGCGCCGCGGCAGCTGGGTCAACGAGCGCACGATGCGCATGCCCGAGCCGCCGGGGCTCGACGACCTACCGCTCGCCACGCGTGCCGCACCGCCGCTGGCGCCGCTCGAAGGCTATACGTTCGAGGGCTTTCGCAATCCCGACGGCTCGGTCGGCACGCGCAACATCCTCGCGATCACGACGACCGTGCAATGCGTGTCGGGCGTCGTCGAGCATGCGGTGAAGCGGATCAAGGAAGAACTGCTGCCGCGTTACCCGAACGTCGACGACGTGGTCGGGCTGGAGCACACCTACGGCTGCGGCGTCGCGATCGACGCGCCCGATGCCGACATTCCGATCCGCACGCTGCGCAACATCAGCCTGAACCCGAACTTCGGCGGCGAGGTGATGACGGTGAGCCTCGGTTGCGAGAAGCTGCAGCCCGAACGCCTGCTGCCGCCCGGCACGATTCCGGTGGCGGCCGACGGCGCGACGGACAACGGCGGCGTCGTGTGCCTGCAGGATGCCGCGCACGTCGGCTTCAACTCGATGATCGACTCGATCATGAAGATGGCCGAATCGCATCTCGAGCGGCTGAACCGCCGGCGTCGCGAAACCTGCCCGGCGTCGGATCTCGTCGTCGGCGTGCAGTGCGGCGGCAGCGACGCGTTCTCGGGGCTCACCGCGAACCCCGCGGTCGGCTTCGCGGCCGACCTGCTGGTGCGCGCGGGCGCGACGATCATGTTCTCGGAAGTGACCGAAGTGCGCGACGGCGTCGCGCAGCTCACGTCGCGCGCGGCGAACGAGGACGTCGCCCGCGAGATCATCCGCGAGATGGACTGGTACGACCGCTACCTGCAGCGCGGCCGCGTCGACCGCAGCGCGAACACGACGCCCGGCAACAAGAAGGGCGGCCTGTCGAACATCGTCGAGAAGGCGATGGGCTCGATCGTGAAGTCGGGGAGCGCGCCGATCGCCGGCGTCGTGCGCCCCGGCGATCGTGCGCGGCAGAAGGGGCTGCTGTACGCGGCGACGCCCGCGAGCGACTTCATCTGCGGCACGCTGCAGCTCGCGGCGGGGATGAACCTGCACATTTTCACGACCGGCCGCGGCACGCCGTACGGCCTCGCGCAGGTGCCGGTGATCAAGGTCGCGACGCGCAGCGATCTCGCGCGCCGCTGGCACGACCTGATGGATCTCGACGCAGGGCAGATCGCGACCGGCGCGGCCTCGATCGAGGACGTGGGCTGGGAGCTGTTCCGGCTGATGCTCGACGTCGCGAGCGGCAAGCGCCGCACATGGGCCGAGCAATGGAAGCTCGCGAATGCGCTGACGCTGTTCAATCCGGCGCCGGTGACCTGAAGCACGGTCGCGGCGGCTGACGATGCGGGCGCCTTCGGGCGCCCGTTTGTCATCGCGGCGGCGCGATTTCCTTACCTCGAACGTAATCGACCGCTCGCGCGCGGCCGGCGACGAAAGGCGCACGCGAACCCGAAACGTCCGCGGCGCTGTCGCCCGGCGGCGTCCGGGTTCGGGTAATGTTATGCAATTCGTTCCTGATCCCGGAGACTTGCCCACATGCTGAAGAATCTCGATCCGCTGTTGCACGCCGACATCCTGCACGCGCTGCGCGCAATGGGCCACGGCGATGAAGTGGCGATCTGCGATGCGAACTTTCCTGCGGAATCCGTCGCGGAGCACACGGTGGTCGGCCGCGCGCTGCGCATCGACGGCGCGGACTCGGCACGCGTCGCGCGCGCGGTGCTGTCCGTGCTGCCGCTCGACACGTTCGTCGACACGCCCGCGTGGCGGATGGAGGTCGTCGGCGATCCGGTCGCGGTGCCGCCCGTGCAGCGCGAAGTGCAGGTCGAGATCGATCGCGCGGAAGGGCGCGCGGTGCCGCTCGCGGGCATCGACCGTTTCGCGTTCTACGAGCGCGCGCAGCAGGCCTATGCGGTGATCGTCACCGGCGAGCTGCGCGGCTACGGGTGCTTCCTGTTCAAGAAAGGCGTGCTGTTGAGCGACGCCAGATAGGGCCTGTTCCCTTTATCTGCGGTAAAGGCCGAACACCGCTTTTTCGCGGCGGCGTCATGCCTGTGCCGCCGCCGCAGTGTAAAGATTTGCTACAACCTTTTGCTTGGACACCGCGGAAAGACCCTCTATGCTGGCCCATTTGCCGCGGGCCCCGCAGGGCCGCGCGGCCCCGAACCGCATTGGGCGCGCCCCGTGCGGACGGCCGAATTGCATACGAGGAGAGAGGCATGACGCGTTCCGTCGATTCCGGCGTCATTTTTTTCGCACGCCTGGCGCTGGCGGCGTTGTTCTTGTGGGGCGGCGTGATGAAGCTGCTCGGCTACAGCGATTTCATCGGCTATCTGCACGGGCTGAACGTGCCCTATCCGCAGGTGATGGGGCCGGTCGTCGTCACGATCGAAGCGCTCGGCGGGCTGCTGCTGATCGTCGGCTACAAGGTGAAGCCGCTCGCGCTGCTGATGGCGTTCTATACGATCGCGACCGCGATGGTCGGACACAATTTCTGGGACGCGACGGACGCCGCGGTCCAGCACGACATGGTGATCCACTTCTGGAAGAACGTCGCGATCGCCGGTGGTTTCCTGCTGCTGTTCGTGACCGGCGCGGGCGGCGCGAGCATCGACGCGCTGCGCCGGCCGAGTTCGTCGTACGGGGCGCTGCGCTGAGTCGGGGCGAACCGGGCGACGCGCATGGGCTGTCGCGCTGAAGCAAGACAAAATGAAGCAAGACAAAAGGGCCGAATCCCGCACGCCGCGGGATTCGGCCCTTCGTTCATGCAGCCGGCGCGTGCGCGCCGACGTTCAGCGTGCGTCCTTCAGGTCCTTCGCATCCTTCGAGAACTGCACGGCGATCGCGCCGAGCACGCAGATCGCCGCGACGTACACGACCGGCGCGAGCGGATTCGACTTCATCATCAGCGACACGATCACCGGCGTGAGGCCGCCGAAGATCGCATACGCAACGTTGTACGAGAACGAGATGCCCGAGAAGCGCACGACGGCCGGGAAGCTGCGGACCATCACGAACGGCACGGCGCCGATCGTGCCGACCGCGAAGCCGGCGATCCCGTAGTACAGCGGCAGCGTCGACGCGTCGGCCGCGACCTGCACGAACAGCAGGTAGTAGCACGCGGCCAGCACGAGGCCGCCGATGCCGAGCACGCGTTTCGCGCCGATCCAGCCCGCGAGCGTGCCGGCGGTAACGCAGCCGGCCGTCAGGCACAGCGTCGCGATGCTGTTCGCGAACAGCGTGGTCGCGGGCGTCAGGTGGAACTGCTTCTGCAGCAGCGCGGGCGTCATCAGGATCACGACGACGATCGCCGCCGACAGCATCCACGTGAGCAGCATCGACACGATCACCGCGCGGCCGTGGTCGCGCAGCACGGCCTTCAGCGGAATCTCGGCCGCGAGCGCCTTCTTCGCCTTCATCTCGGCGAACACCGGCGTCTCGTGCAGCCAGCGGCGCAGGTACACGGAGAACAGGCCGAACACGCCGCCGAGCAGGAACGGAATGCGCCACGCGAACGCGATGACTTCGGCGCCCGAGTAACGGCTGTTGATGCCGGCCGCGACCAGCGAGCCGAGCAGGATGCCGGCCGTGAGACCCGCGGTCAGCGTGCCGCACGCATAGCCGATGTGACGCGACGGCACATGCTCCGACACGAACACCCATGCGCCCGGCACTTCGCCGCCGACCGCCGCGCCCTGCAGCACGCGGAACAGCAGCAGCAGCACCGGCGCGAGGATGCCGATCGAGTCGTAGGTCGGCAGCAGGCCCATCAGCAGCGTCGGCACCGACATCATCAGCACGCTCAGCGTGAACATCCGCTTGCGGCCGAACAGGTCGCCGAAGTGGGCCATGATCACGCCGCCGAGCGGACGCGCGAGATAACCGGCCGCGAAGATGCCGAATGTCTGCAGCTGGCGCAGCCAGTCGGGAATGTCGTGCGGGAAGAACAGCTGCCCGATCGCTGGCGCGAAGAACACGAAGATGATGAAGTCGTAGAACTCGAGGGCGCCGCCGAGTGCGGCAAGGCCAAGGGTTTTGTAGTCGCTGCGCGTGAGCGCGCGTTCGGCGGCGCGAGGCACGCCGCTCAATTCGGAAGCTTGCATGGTCAGGACGATCGGTTTTCGAATGTTGTTGTGTCTGTATCGAGGCCGCGTCTCCAGCGCGCGGCCTGCGTCGTCGAAAGTGTGCTGAGCGCCGGATAGAGCACGTAACACGCGCCGTCGCACCGGGATGGGGCACGACGGAGACGAAGCGTCAAAGCGGGTGGGGGGATTCTACAGGAGCGCGAAATGCGCGAGCGCGGGGGCGTGCCGAGGAATGCCTCGGACGTTGTCGAGCGCGAAACGCGCGCGGCGCGGCAGGCGGGTGAGCCGCTTGCCGCGCCGCGCGTCACAAGGGTCCAGGCGATCAGTTGCCGGCGATCGTGTCGACCGGCTTGAACGCGCCGCGTTCGACCTTGTAGATCGTCACCGGCGCATCCTTCAGGTCGCCTTTCGCGTCGTACGCGATGCTCGGCGCCGACACGCCCTTGATCGACACCTTGCCGAGATACGGCGTATAGACCTTCGGGTCGGTCGAGTTCGCGTCCTTCATCGCGGTGAGCAGTGCGATCGTGCCGTCGTACGAGTAGGGCGAGTAGGTGATCACGTCTTCGCTGAAGCGTGCCTTGTAGCGCGATGCGTAGCCGGCGAAGCCGGGCATCTTTTCCTTCGGCAGCCCGCCCATGTAGACGATCGCGCCTTCGGCCGCTTCGCCGCCGACCTTCAGGAACGTCGGCGAGCGCGACATCTCGCCGGTCACGAATGCCGACTTCATCCCGAGCTGGCGCATCTTGCGGATCATCGGCGAAGACTGCGCGTCGCCGCCGCCGTAGAAGATCGCGTCCGGGTTGATGCCCTTCAGGTTGGTCAGGATCGCGGAGAAGTCGAGCGCCTTGTCGTTCGTGAAGTCGCGCTTGACGATCGTGCCGCCCGCGGCCTGCACGGCCTTCGCGAATTCGTCGGCGATGCCCTGGCCATAGGCCGTGCGGTCGTCGATGATCGCGATGCGCTTGAAGTGCAGCGTCTTCACCGCATACGCGCCGACGATGCGGCCGGCCTGCGCGTCGCTCGTCAGCAGCCGGTAGGTCGTCTTGTAGCCGCGTGCCGTGTATTGCGGCGACGTCGCCATCGAGATCTGCGGCAGCCCCGCGCGATCGTACAGGTCGGACGCCGGAATGCTCGTGCCCGAGTTGAAGTGTCCGATGATCCCGCGGACGTTGTCGTCGATCAGCCGCTGCGCGACGGTCGTGCCGGTGCGCGGGTCGGCCTGGTCGTCCTGCGAGTCGAGCTGGAACGTGACCGGCTTGCCGCCGATCGTCGGATGCGTCGCGTTGAAATCGGCGATCGCGAGCTGCACGCCCTTCTGCATGTCCGTGCCGTAGTTCGACTGCGGCCCCGTCAGCGGTGCGGCGAAACCGATCTTGACGACGTCGGCGGCGATGGCGTGTGCGCCCGACAGTGCGCAGGCAGCAGCCAGCGCGACGTGCGATACCTTCAGCTTCACTTTCACTTCCCCTTGATGGCATGGTTGGGCCGCCGCCGGCCAGCGGGCCGGTGCGGTAAACCGGGCGAGACGTATCGGTTTGCGCACCGATGCGAGGGCGGTGCGGGCGCGCCGCGCGCCGCGCGGGTTGTGCCGGAATCGGCGTGCGCGGCTGCGGCGGGATGTCGTCTCGTGACCGTTGAGCAAAGTCTAGGTAGCAAAAAAGCGCCCGTCTTGCGCGTTCGGTGCGCGGCCGGCGACGATATCGGCATATCGTCGATAACCCTGATATATGCTGAAATCGTCATGCCGAGTGCGTAATCGCGCCAAGACGCGACACGCCGGCATTTCTAGGATGGCGGGTTCGGGCGTGCGTTGTCCCGGCGCCGTTGGTTGGACGCGGGCATCGCGGGCATCGCGGACAGATGCGCGGCGACATGCAGCGGGCCGATGCGGAATCGTCGCCGCCCGGCACGCGAGCGACTCGGTGGTTGCGCGCACAACCGCGCGGCGTGCCGCGCGCCATCGCCTGCGGCCGCCCGATCGCCGTCGAACGGCGGCGCGTTGCACGCACCGCCGTTCGCCGCGCTATCGGACCGCTTGCCCGAGATCGTCCGCCCGTCGATCGCCGCGACGCGCTCGCAAGCGCGCTCCTATAATCGACGCCATCAGCCACTCCCTTCGCAGACGCCGGGATGACGACCTTCCTTGCCGCACCGCCCATGAGCCTGTCCGATACGTTGCGCTACCAGCCCGACAACGCCGATCTCGGTGCAATGCTCGCGCACTTCCGCCTGCTCGAGCCGGTGTTCGACGCGCTGCCCGACGTCGCGTTCTTCGTGAAGGACGCGAACGGCCGCTACGCGCTCGTCAACCGCACGCTGGCGATGCGCTGCGGCTACAAGGACAAGCGCGACCTGCTCGGCAAGACGACCGACGAAGTGTTTCCGCGCCGCTTCGGCCGCACCTATTTCGAGCAGGACATGGCGACGATCAACGCCGGCCAGCAGCTGATGGACCAGCTCGAGCTGCATCTGTATCCGGGCCGCCAGCCGGGCTGGTGCCTGACCTGCAAGGAGCCGCTGCGCGACGCGGCCGGCAAGGTGGTCGGCCTCGCGGGCATCTCGCGCGACCTGAAGGCGCACGAGGGTTCGCATCCGGCCTACAGCAGGCTCGCCGACGTAGTGCAGCACATCCAGGATCACTACGTGCAGCCGCTGAACCTGAAGCAGCTCGCGCAGATGGCCGGGATGTCGGTCGCGCAGCTCGAACGCTATTTCCACAAGGTGTTTCACCTGACGCCGCGCCAGGTGCTGCTGAAAACGCGGCTCGACGCGGCCACGGCGCTGCTCGTCACGCACGACAAGGTGACGGACGTCGCGGCGCTATGCGGGTATACGGATCACAGCGCGTTTACGCGCCAGTTCAAGGCGACGGTCGGCGTGACGCCGACCGAATACCGGCTGATGCTGCAGGACCGGGCAGGGTGAAATGACGCGCCGGCCGGGCCGGCGGATCGGAATGATCGTGGGGGCGGGAACGGGAAACGGGACAGCGTCGGCTCAGCGGTAGCCGAGCCCTTTCAGGACGGCCGTGCCGTCTTCGGTCAACCGGAAGCTCGGTGCCGTGTCGGTGTCGAGCTTGACCATCTCGACGAGGCCGGCTTCCTGCAGCGCCGGCAATTCGGCCTTGGCATTCGCGCCGATCGGTGCGTGCAGCAGCACGAGCAGCGTCGCGATTTCGTGATGGCTGAGCAAACGGCGCAGCATCGTCTTCTTCTCAGGGGGGGCGGCCGGGCGGCCCGCGGGTGCATCTACGGCGCTCATCGCTGTCCTCCTTTTCGGGATATCCATCGGGTTACTGGATGCGGATGGTGCCGAGGAAGACTTAAGCGATTCTTAAAACCGCGGCGGCGGCGCGGATGGTGCGGTGCGGCAAGCATTACCGGATGTAACCCCGGCCGGTCGGCCGTTTCGGGTAGCAGGCGGCCAGCCTTGCCAGGCGGGGCGCCGCCGCGGTATTTCCCACGATGGTGGGGCCGCGCGGCGCACGCCGCGCGTTCTCTCAGTCAATCCGACCCCGAAACGGAATCCCGTTGCGCCCTTATTTCCTGCGCTGCGCCTGCGCGGCGAGCCGCACGGCCGCGTTCGTCGCGCCGTAGCCGTCGTAGCCGCCGCGCCGCTCGACGATCTCGAGCGAGAAGCGGTTGTCGACCAGCTCCGTATACGCATGCAGGAATTCGCCGCCGTGTTCGTCGCGGTCGTACAGCAGATGGTGGGCGCTCAGCGTGTCGATCAGCTCGTCCGGCAGCGCGTAGCGTGCGGCGAGATCGTCGTAGTAGTTCGGCGGGATCCGCAGGAACGGCACGCCGTCGGCTGCGAACGCGGCGACCGTCTTCACGATGTCGTCGGTCCGGAGCGCGACGTGGTTCAGCCCCGTGCCGTGATAGCGGTCGAGCGATTCGGCAACGGCGGTATGGCGGTCGACCGACGCATTCAGCGCGATCCGCACCGAGCCGTCCGCGCTGCGCACCGCACGGCTGCGCATCAGGCCGTACGGATCGGGCACGAGCCAGCTGCGCTCGGCCTCGAAGCCGAAGGCGGTCTTGAAGAACAGGATCCACGTATCGAGCGCGTCGGCCGGCAGCGCGAGGCAGACGTGGTCGATGCCCGTCAGCGGGCCGACCTCGCTCGGGCCGTCGATGTCGGTCAGCACGAAATCCGATTCGTACAGCGTCGGCGCGTTCGGCGCCTCGTCGACGAAATATTCGAGGCTGCCGTCCGGCGCCTGCACGCTCGGCAGCACGCGTTCGTTCGGGCCGACGCGCCCGGAAAACGGCGCGTAGCCGAAGCCGGCCGCGCGTTCGAATGCCACCTTCGCGTCGTCGACGCGGAACGCGGACGCACACAGCGACAACCCGTGCTGCTGGAAGAACGCGTCGGCGAACGAATCGCGCTCGGCGTTCAGCACGATCGACGCGGCGCCGTGCTGAAACAGCGTCACGTCCTTTGACCGGTGACGGCCCGCGAGCCGGAACCGCATCCGGCCGAGCCATTCGCCGACGGTGGCCGCCGCCTGCGCGTCGACCGCGAATTCGATGAACTGGAACCCGACGTGCGCGGGCGGCGCCGGCGGCGCGAACAGCGGCTGGTCGGCGGCCGGCGTGCGGCCGTCCTGCGCGAGCCGGGCGCGTGTCAGTTCTTCCAGATAGAGCAGCGAGCGGTGGCCGTCGGCGGCCGTGATCGCGGTCGGCGCGGCGCGGAAGCCGTCGTTGAAGATCTCGAGCGACAACGGCCCCTTGTAGCCGGACTCGATCACGCGGGCCGTGAAGCGCGCGAGATCGAAGTCGCCCTGGCCGGGGAACGAGCGGTAGTGGCGGCTCCATTCGAGCACGTCCATCGCGAGCTTCGGCGCATCCGCGATCTGCACGAACGCGATCCGGTCGCCGGGGATGTCGGCGATCGCGTCCGGCGAATCGTCGAGCGACAGCGTGTGGAAGCTGTCGAGCGCGAGGCCGAGGTGCGGGCTGTTCACCGCGTTCACGAGCTGCCATGCATGGCTGTACCGGTTCACGACGCGGCCCCACGCGAGCGCCTCGTACGCGGCGACCACGCCGGCCTGCCGCGCGGCTTCGGCGAGCGCGCCGAGCTGGTCGACCAGCAGCGCGTCGTCCGCGATCGTGTCCGGCGACACGTTGCTGCACACCAGGATGCGGTCGGTGCCGAGCGCGTGCATCACGTCGAACTTGCGGCGGATGCGGTCGAGATTGCGGGCGAGCTGGGCCGGGCTCACGCCCTCGAAGTCGCGAAACGGCTGGAACAGCACGATGTCGAGGCCGAGATCGGCGGCCATGCGCCGCACGTCGGCGGGCGATCCGTCGAAGTAGACGAGGTCGTTCTCGAAGATTTCGACACCGTCGAAGCCGGCGGCCTGGATGGCGGCGAGCTTCTCGGCGAGGGTGCCGGACAGTGACACGGTGGCGATCGAGCGCTGCATGGGCGAATCCTGCGGATGAGCGGGGTGTGGCGTCGGCCGAATCGGGCCGGAATGAACCAGTCGTTGAATTCTCGGCGAACGCCATATCCCGAATTTACTAGGGAAGTGAGGTGAATTATACAAACTAACTAGATGGTACAAATTAGCGAAAACCCGAAAAGACATTGCGCTTGCGCAAGCGCACACTAGCGCCAATTCTTGACGTCAGGGGCCGAAGTCGGCTAGCGATTCGCCCCCGTTTCTGGAGCAAAACCGACATGAGCAAGTACAAGGTGCTGGTGCTGAACGGCCCGAACCTGAATCTGCTGGGGACCCGCGAGCCCCATATCTACGGCGCGGAAACCCTCGCCGACGTCGAGCAGCGTTGCCGCACGGCGGCCGACGGGCTCGGGCTGGAGATCGACTTCCGCCAGTCGAACGCCGAGCACCAGTTGATCGACTGGCTGCATGCCGCGCGTCACGACACGCACGGCATCGTGATCAACCCGGCCGCCTATACGCACACGTCGGTCGCGCTGGCCGATGCGCTTTCCGCGATCGCGAAACCCGTGATCGAGGTGCATATCTCCAACGTGCACCGCCGCGAGGCATTCCGTCACCACTCGTACGTGTCGGCGGTGGCCGAAGCCGTGATCTGCGGCTGCGGCACCGAAGGCTACGTATTCGCGCTGCAGCGCCTGTCGACCCTTTTTGCCCAGGGAGCCGCCCGATGAGCCGCCCGTCTTTTCTGATCGGCCTGATCGGCCAGGGCATCGGCGGTTCGCTGTCGCCCGCGATGCATGAGGAAGAAGGATTCCGCCAGGGGTTCGGCTACGTGTACCGGCGCATCGATCTCGACGCGCTCGGCCTGACCGTCGACGCGCTGCCGCAGCTGCTCGAGGCCGCGCAGCGGATGGGCTACAACGGGCTCAACATCACGCATCCGTGCAAGCAGCGCGTGATCGAGCACCTCGACGCGCTGTCGGACGACGCGCGCGCGCTCGGCGCGGTGAATACCGTGCTGTTCAAGGACGGCAAGCGGATCGGCCACAACACCGACTGGTCGGGTTTCGCGAAGTCGTTCCGCCGCGGGCTGCCCGACGCGTCGCTCGAGCGTGTCGTCCAGCTTGGCGCGGGCGGCGCGGGCGCGGCCGTCGCGCATGCGGCGCTGCAGATGGGTGCCGCCGAACTGGTGATTTTCGACGTCGACGGCACGCGTGCCGCCGGGCTCGCCGGCGACCTGCAGCAGCGCTTCCCGGCCGCCCGGGTCACGCCGGGCAGCGATCTCGCGGCCGCGATGCGCGCCGCGACGGGCCTCATCCATGCCACGCCGACCGGCATGGCCAAGCACCCGGGCTTGCCGCTGCCGGCCGAACTGCTTCACGCGGGGATGTGGGTTGCCGACATCGTGTATTTCCCGCTCGAAACCGAACTGATCCGCGCGGCGCGCGCGGCCGGCTGCGCGACGCTGCCGGGGGGCGGAATGGCCGTGTACCAGGCCGTGGACGCATTCGAAATCTTCACCGGACGCACGCCGGACGACGAGCGGATGTTCGAGCACTTTCAGTCGCTCGTCGCGCGCTGACCCTACCTACTAGCTGGAAAAAGAGACCAGGAGACGACCATGCAGCACACTACCCACACCAATGCCGCGCCCGCGCAGGCGGCCGGCGCGGTCCGGCGTACGTCGGCGCGCTACAAGATTCTCGCGCTGCTCGCGATCGGCACGATGATCAACTATCTCGACCGTACCGTGCTGGGAGTGGCTGCGCCGCAGCTCACCAAGGAGCTCGGCGTCAACGCGGCCGTGATGGGCATCATGTTCTCCGCGTTTTCGTGGACGTACGTCGCGATGCAGGTGCCGGGCGGTCTGTTTCTGGATCGCTTCGGCAGCAAGATCACCTATTACTGGTCGATGACGCTGTGGTCGCTGTGCACGCTCCTGCAGGGCTTCGTGCCCGGCGTCGGGACGCTGCTCGCATGCCGGCTCGGTCTCGGCGTGACGGAAGCGCCGTGTTTTCCGACCAACAGCCGCGTCGTCGCGACGTGGTTCCCGCAGAACGAACGCGCGATGGCAACCGGCACCTACACCGTCGGCGAGTACATCGGCCTCGCGTTCTTCAGCCCCGTGCTGTTCGCGCTGATGGGTGCGTTCGGCTGGCGCTCGCTGTTCTGGGTCGTCGGGGCGGTCGGGATCGTATTCGGTCTGGTCTGGTGGAAGTTCTACCACGAGCCGCGCAACCATCCGAGCGCGAACGCGGAGGAACTGGCCTACATCGAGGCCGGCGGCGGGCTCGTGCACGGCGCGCGCAAGGACGGCGACAAGGGCGGCAAGGCCGCGCAGGCGAAGTTCAGCTGGGCGATGGCCGGCCGGCTGCTGAAGAAGCGCCAGCTCGCGGGCATCTGCCTCGGTCAGTTCGCCGGCAACTCGACGCTCGTGTTCTTCCTGACCTGGTTCCCGACCTATCTCGCCACCGAGCGCCACATGGGCTGGCTGAAGATCGGCTTCTTCGCGGTGATGCCGTTCATCGCCGCGTCGGTCGGCGTGATGTTCGGCGGGATCTTCTCCGACTGGCTGCTGCGTCGCGGCAAGTCCGCGAACCTCGCGCGCAAGCTGCCGATCATCGCGGGCCTGCTGCTCGCGTCGACGATCATTCTCGCGAACTACGTGAAGAGCAACGAAGCCGTGATCGCGATCATGTCGGTCGCGTTCTTCGCGCAGGGGATGGCCGCGCTCGGCTGGACGCTCGTGTCCGACATCGCGCCGGACGGCCTGCTCGGTGTGACGGGCGGCATCTTCAACTTCGCGGCGAACCTCGCGGGGATCGTCACGCCGCTCGTCGTCGGCTTCATCGTCGCATCGACCGGGTCGTTCGTCGGCGCGCTCGTGTTCATCGGCGTGATCGCGCTGATCGGCGCGCTGTCGTACATCTTCGTCGTCGGCGACATCAAGCGGATCGAACTGTAAGTACCGGCTCCACGCACGTTCGGTGCATTCGCCCGGCGGCCTCGAGCCGCCGGGCTTTTTTGTTTCTGCCGCCGGATTGCGGGCCGGTTCGTGCATCAGCGCTCACGCGCGCTGCATGGCGATCCCGAGCGATTCGAGCGCCTGCGCGATCGCCGCGACCGCGCGCCGGATGTCGCCGGCATCGATCGCGCCGATGCAGCCGACGCGGAACGTCTCGAGCTGCGTCAGCTTGCCCGGATACAGGATGAAGCCCGCGTCGCGCACCGCGTCATAAAAACGGCGGAAATCGTAGGCCGGATGGTCGGGCGCATGGAACGTGACGATCACGGGCGCCTGCACGCCGGCGTCGAGGAACGGCGCGAAGCCGAGCGCGCGCATCGATTCGACCAGCGACCGGCAGTTCTCCGCATAGCGCGCACCGCGCGCGGGCTGGCCGCCTTCGGCCAGGTACTGGTCGAGCGCGGCGCGCAGCGCGGCGATCACGTGCGTCGGCGGCGTGAAGCGCCACTGGCCGGTCTTGCGCAGGTAGGCGTACTGATCGTGCAGGTCGAGCGCGAGCGACGGCGAGTTGCCTTCGCACGCGTCGAGCGCGTCGCGCCGCACGATCGCGAATCCCATCCCCGGCACACCTTCCAGGCATTTGCCGCTCGCCGAGATCAGCGCGTCGATCCCGCTGTCCGCCAGCGCGATCGGCAAGGCGCCGAACGAACTCATCGCGTCGACGATCAGCCGCTTGCCGTGCCGTCGGCACGCAGCCGCGAT
Source organism: Burkholderia sp. Bp9140 (assembly GCF_003853425.1). NCBI lineage: Bacteria > Pseudomonadati > Pseudomonadota > Betaproteobacteria > Burkholderiales > Burkholderiaceae > Burkholderia > Burkholderia sp. Bp9140. The sequence continues at coordinate 8,162 of NZ_QTPQ01000007.1, read as the reverse complement.
CGCATCGAGCGGATTCAGGATGCCGGCGCTCGTTTCCAGGTGCACCAGCGCGACATGCGTGATGCGCGGTTCGCGCGCGAACGCGGCTTCGACCGCCGCCGGTTCGACCGCTGCGTCCTCGCCGAACGGCAGCGCGATCACTTCGATGCCGAGCCGGCCGAGAATCTTCAGGATGCGCGCGCAATACGCGCCGTTGTCCGGCACCAGCACGACGCCGTCGCGCGGCACCAGCGTGCCGAGCGCGGCCTCGACCGAAAACGTGCCGCTGCCCTGCATCGGCACGCACACGTACTCGTCGCCGCCGCGCGCGATCGCGACGAGATCCGCGCAGACGCTCGCCGTCAATTGGTTGAAAGCAGTGTCCCACGAGCCCCAGTCATGTTGCATTGCGTGGCGTGTTGTGGCGGACGTGGTGAGCGGGCCGGGCGTGAGCAGAATCGGGTCGGGCATGGTTTTCTCCAGCAAAGGTTGGACGAAACGCCGAGGCGGCATATCTGAATGACTTGCATGATATTGGCAAAATGTGTCATTTTGTGGAAATTGTGGTGCTCGTCACGGGGTTGTCATCGAACGCTGTGATCCTTCGGTTGCCGCGCGAAACCACCTGCAGCGCGGCAGCGAGGCAGGCCGGTTGTCGGTCTGTCCGACTGAAACGAGCCGGATCGTGCCCCGGCCGCCTGGTGTTCCGTCTACGGAGAAGTGAGATGACACTGCAGAATTCCTCGCGCGCCGCTGCCGGCGCGTTCCGCAAGCTCGCGCTGGCCGCCTGCGCCGCCGGTCTGCTGCAAGGTGCCGCGATGCCGGCGCATGCGGCAAACGCGGTCGTGCTGTATACGGCGGACGGTCTCGAGAACCTCTATCGCGATGTGCTGCCGGCCTTCGAGAAGAAGGAAGGGGTCAAGGTCAACATCGTGACGGCGGGCAGCGGCGAGGTGGTCAACCGCGCGAACATCGAGAAGAATTCGCCGAAGGCGGACGTGATCGTCACGCTGCCGCCGTTCATCCAGCAAGCCGGTCAGATGGGCCTGCTGCAGCCGTACCAGAGCGTCAACTACAAGAACGTGCCGGCGATCGCGAAGGCGGAAGACGGTACGTGGGCGACGTTCGTGAACAACTACTTCTCGTTCGCGATCAACCCGGACGTCGTGAAGAACCAGCCGAAGACGTTCGCCGACCTGCTGTCCCCCAGCTATGCCGGCAAGGTTGCGTACTCGAACCCGGCGACCGCCGGCGACGGGATGGCCGTGCTGATCCTGACCACGTCGCTGATGGGCGAGGACAAGGCGTTCGACTATCTCGCGAAGCTGTCGCAGAGCGTGAAGTTCCACACGAAGGGCACGGGCTACCTGAACGTGCTGCTGTCGCGTAACGAGATCAGCGTCGCGAACGGCGACCTGCAGATGGACCTCGACGACGCCGAGCACGGCGCGCTGTCCGTCAAGCCGATCTTCCTCGCGGCGAAGGAAGGCGACCAGCCGACCACGTTCCAGCTGCCGTACGGCATCGGCCTGATCAAGAGCGGCCCGAACCAGGACGCTGGCAAGAAGCTGATCGACTACCTGATGTCGACGGAAGTGCAGTCGAAGGTGCCGGACATGTACGGTATCCCGGGCCGCACGGACGTGCCGCTGGCCGGCAAGAACGGCGAAGCGGTCAAGAAGGCGATCGCGGGCGTGAAGCTGATCCCGGTCGACTGGACCCAGGTGATGGCGAAGAAGCCGGTGTGGATCGAGCGCTGGAAGAAGGACGTGATCGGCAGCTCGGGCAAGCAGCTCGACGTCGTCAAGCCGAAGTGATCGGCGCACGTCACCTGTATTCGTGAGCAAGAGGATGAACCCGGTGGAAACCGCCCTGACCCATCCCGGCGCATTCGGCGCCGCCGAGCCGCATGCGACGCTGCGGTCCGGCGCGCCGGGCGGCGTGCGGATCGAACATCTGAGCGTGCGCTACGGCGCACGCACGGTGCTGGAAGATCTGTCGCTGTCGATCGGCGCCGGTGAATTTCTGACCGTGCTCGGCAAGAGCGGCTGCGGCAAGACCACGCTGTTGCGCTTCATCGCCGGGTTCGTGAAGGCCGACGGCCTGACCGGCACGCTGAACGTGGCCGGGCGCGACCTGACCCATGCGCCGCCGCACAAGCGCAATCTCGGTCTGTTGTTCCAGAATTACGCGCTGTTCCCGCACCTGTCGGTGTTCGAGAACGTCGCATTCGGGCTGCGCGCCCGCGGGATGGCCTCGTCGGAAGTGACGCGCCGCGTCGCCGACGCGCTGAAGCTCGTGCAGCTCGGCGATGCCGGTCATCACCTGCCCGCGCAGTTGTCGGGCGGGATGCAGCAGCGCGTCGCGCTGGCACGCGCGCTCGTGATCGAGCCGGACGTGCTGCTGCTCGACGAGCCGCTGTCGGCGCTCGATGCCAACCTGCGCGCCTCGGTGCGCAGCGAACTGAAGGCGCTGCACGAGCGCCTGCCGAACCTGACCGTCGTCTGCGTGACGCACGACCGCGACGACGCGCTCGTGCTGTCCGACCGCGCGCTGCTGATGCGCGATGGCCGCATCGCGCAGCTCGGCACGCCGCAACAGCTGTACGACGCGCCGCAGGACGGCTACGTCGCGCGCTATCTCGGCCCGGCCAACCTGCTGCCGCCGCACGTGATCTTCCCGCTCGGCGATCCGCGCCACGACGTGCGCGGCAAGGTCGCGTGCGTGCGCCCCGAGCGCCTGACCGTGATGCCGCTCGCGGCGGGCGGCCTGCACGGCACGGTGTCGTCCGTCGAATGGCAGGGTGCGGACCTGTCGATCGCGGTCGTGATCGACGCGGCGCCCGACGAACCCGTGCGCGTCACGATGCAGCGCGGCCGCGGCGCGGCTCCCGAGCGCGGTGCGCGCGTGTCCCTGCATTGCGAGGCAGACGATGTCGTCCTTATCGAACCCTGAAGCCGGCCTGCCGCCGCACGTGCTCGCGTCGGCCGCCGCGCATGCCGCCGCCGCGCGGCGCCGCAAGCGCATGGGCGACCTGCACCTCGCGGCGCTCGCGATCGTCGTGCTGGGCCCGCTCGTCGTCTATCCGCTGGTGCGGCTCGTGCTGCTGAGCGTGTCCGGCGATCACGGGCTGAGCTTCGCCGCGTACCGGACGTTCTTCGGCAACCCCGATACGCGCGGCGTGCTGCTGACGACGGTCGGCGTGCTGTTCGCGAGCGCCGGCACCGCGTCGGTGCTCGGCGTGCTGCTGGCCGCGCTGCTGTTCTTCAAGCCGTTCCCGGGCGCGTCGCTCGTCACGCGCTTTCTGGAACTGTACGTCGCGTTCCCGTCGTTCCTCGTGGCGTTCACGCTGATCTTCCTGTACGGCTCGCAAGGCTCGATCAGCATCGCGCTGCAGCACCTGTTCCATCTCGAGAACCCGCCGCTCGACTTTTTGTTCGGCATCGGCGGCGTGATTCTCGCGCAGACCGTGTTCTACACGCCGTTCGTCGTGCGGCCGACGCTCGCTTCGTTCGCGACGCTCGACCTGCGCCTGATCGAAGCGGCGCGCAGTCTCGGCGCGTCCGGCTGGATGCTCGCGCGCCGCGTCGTGCTGCCGATCGCGTGGCCGGGCATCGCCGCCGGCACCGTGCTGTGTTTCCTGCTGACGCTGAACGAGTTCGGGATCCTGCTCGTGCTCGGCAGTGCGCGGCTCGTGACGCTGCCGGTCGCGATCTACAGCAGCGCGACCGTCGACCTCGACCTGCCGACCGCGTCGGCCGGCGCGGTCGTGATGCTCGCGCTGTCGCTGGCGCTTTACGCGGTTTATCGCCGGGTGAACCGGCGTGCGACGGGAGGGAACGATGTCCGCTGAATTCCGTATCGGGCAAGCCGTGCCGCGCCATCGGATCGGCTGGGGCGACACGCTGCTCAAGCATGCATCGCGCGCGGCGCTCGCGCTGGCCGCGTTCGCCTGCTTCTGGCTGTTCGTGCTGCCGGTGGTCGTCGTCGCGTTGTCGAGCGTGTCGACGCAGTGGTCGGGTACGATTTTGCCAGCCGGCTACAGCCTGCGCTGGTTCGAGCGGCTCGGGTCGCCGGAATACGACGCGCTGCTGACCAGCCTCGAAATCGGCTTCGGCGTGTCGGCGATCGGCACGATCCTCGGGCTGTGGCTCGCGCTCGCGCTCGAAGGGCGCGACCGACGCGGTCTGGGTGCGGTGGTCGACGCGCTCGTGATGGTGCCGAACGGCGTGCCGAGCGTCGTGCTCGGGCTCGCGGTGCTGATCGCGTATCACCAGAAGCCGCTCGACCTGTCGAGCTCCGCGGCGATCGTCGTGCTCGTGCAGCTCGCGCTGATTTTGCCGTTCTGCTATCGCTGCGCGGCCGCCGCGCTGCGCCCGGAGCTGACCGTGCTGCGCGAAGCGGCGGCGAGCCTGGGCGCGCCGCCCGCGATGGTGCTGCGCCGCGTGCTGCTGCCGCAGCTCGTGCCGGCGCTGCGTGCGAGCCTCGCGCTCGGCTTCGCGCTGTCGCTCGGCGAGCTCGGCGCGACGCTGACCGTCTATCCGCCGGGTTTCGCGACCGTGCCGATCGTCGTGATCGGACAGGTGGAGCGCGGCTACTACCTGCCTGCGTCGGCGCTGTCGCTGCTGATGCTCGGCGCGTCGCTCGCGGCGCTGCTGCTGATCGCCGCGCGCGTGCCGCGCGGCACGCGGGCCGCATCATGAACGCCGCGTCCGCGTTGCGGCTGCCCGGCGAGCAACCGGCCGCGGGCAAGGTATCGACGGATCTCGCGGGACGTTGCGTCGACGTGAACGGCCGGCGCTACCGGCTGCCGGTCGAACCGACTGTCGTCGTCTGCGTCGACGGCTGCGAGTACGACTATCTCGAGCGTGCGGTGGAGGCGGGCGTCGCGCCGTTCATCGGCCGGATGATCGCGGAGGGCACGGCATGGCGCGCCGACTGCGTCGTGCCGACCTTCACCAACCCGAACAACCTGTCGATCGTCTGCGGCGTGCCGCCGTCGGTCCACGGGATCTGCGGCAACTACTTCTGGGATCCAGCCGCCGACGGCGGTCGTGGCGCCGAAGTGATGATGAACGACCCGGCCTACCTGCGGGCCGGCACGTTGCTCGCGGCGGCGTCCGACGCCGGCGCGCGGGTGGCTGTCGTCACGGCGAAGGACAAGCTGCGCCGGCTGCTCGGCTGGCAGATGCACGGCGTCTGTTTTTCCGCCGAGAAGGCTGCACAGGCGAATCTTGCGGAAAACGGCATCGTCGACGTGCTCGACTGGGTCGGCCTGCCGTCGCCCGATGTCTATAGCGCGGCGCTGTCCGAATTCGTGTTCGCGGCCGGCGTGCGGCTCGCGCAGACGCGTCAGATCGATCTGATGTACCTGTCGACCACCGACTACGTGCAGCACAAGTGCGAGCCGGGCAGTGCGGGTGCGAACGCGTTCTACGCGATGATGGACGGCTACCTCGCGCAGCTCGATGCGCTCGGCTGGGCGATCGGGCTCACGGCCGACCACGGGATGAACGCGAAGCACGATCCGGCAACGGGCCGCCCGAACGTGATCTATCTGCAGGATGCGTTCGACGGCTGGTTCGGTGCGCGGGCCGCGCGCGTGATCCTGCCGATCACCGATCCATACGTCGTGCACCACGGCGCGCTCGGCTCGTTCGCGACCGTGTATCTGGCGCCGGGTGTCGACCGGACCGATGCGATGTGGCGCATCGGCGGGATCGACGGCGTCGAGCTCGTGCTCGACAACGCGGAAGCTGCCGCGCGCTTCGAGCTGCCTGCCGACCGGATTGGCGATCTCGTCGTGATCGCGCGGCGCGACATGACGCTCGGCACGCGCGAGCGCGAACACGACCTGTCCGGCCTGACCGTGCCGCTGCGCTCGCACGGCGGCGTGTCCGAACAGGAAGTGCCGTTGCTGTTCAACCGCCGGATCGAGCGGGACGACCCTGTACGTCGTCCGCGCAACTTCGACGTTTTCGATTTCGTGCTGAACCGGATTGCGTCGTGATGGCTCATCCCCGACAGGATCACCCCGCGTTTCGCGCCGAGGCGCTGCGCTGGTGCGGCACGCGTGCGACGCGCGACCGAGTGTTCGACGTCACCGATCCGTACACCGGCACGCGTGTCGGTACGGCGCCGCTGGCGAGCGTCGACGACGTGCGCGCCGCGTTCGAATATGCGATGGCGTACCGGCCGGCGCTCACGCGTTACGAGCGTTCGCAGATCCTCGAGCGTGCGGCCGCGATGCTGCGCGAGCGTACGGAGGAAGCGTCCGACCTGATCACGCTCGAATCGGGATTGTCGAAACAGGATTCCCGCTACGAGATCGGCCGCGTCGCCGACGTGCTGAAGTTCGCGTCGGTCGAGGCGTTGCGCGACGACGCGCAGAGCTTCTCGTGCGACCTGACACCCCACGGCAAGGCGCGACGTGTGTTCTCGCAGCGGCAGCCGCTCGACGGCATGATCGTCGCGATCACGCCGTTCAATCACCCGATGAACCAGGTCGCGCACAAGATCGCGCCGGCGATCGCGACCAACAACCGCGTGATCGTGAAGCCGTCGGAGAAGGTGCCGCTGTCGGCGTTCTATCTGGCGGACCTGCTCTACGAGGCCGGCCTGCCCGAGCCGATGCTGCAGGTGCTGACCGGCGACCCGCGCGAGATCGCGGACGAACTCGTCACGCATCCGCATGCATCGCTGATTACCTTTACGGGCGGCGTGTCGATCGGCAAGGCGATCGCCGCGCGGGCCGGCTACCGGCGCATCGTGCTGGAGCTGGGCGGCAACGATCCGCTGATCGTGCTCGACGATGCCGATCTGGAACGTGCCGCGTCGCTGGCCGTGCTCGGGTCGTACCGGAATTCGGGGCAGCGCTGCACGGCCGTCAAGCGGATCCTGGTACAGCGCGCGGTCGCGCCGGCGTTCACCGAGCTGCTCGTCGAGAAGACGCGCGCATGGAAGTACGGCGATCCGTTCGATCCGGCGAATGAAATGGGCACGGTGATCGACGCCGCGGCGGCGCGGCTGTTCGAGGCGCGGGTCGACGAGGCCGTCGCGCAGGGCGCGCGCCTGCTGACCGGCAACGTGCGGCGCGGTGCGCTCTATTCGCCGACCGTGCTCGACAACGTCGATCCTTCGATGACGATCGTGCGCGAGGAGACCTTCGGCCCCGTATCGCCCGTCATTACGTTCGACACGATCGACGACGCGATCCGGATCAGCAACGGCACGGCATTCGGGCTGTCGTCCGGCGTGTGTACGGACAGTACGGCCGCGGTCGTGCGGTTCGTGAACGAGTTGAACGTCGGGACGGTGAATGTCTGGGAGGTGCCCGGATACCGGATCGAGCTGTCTCCGTTCGGCGGGATCAAGGATTCGGGGCTCGGCTATAAGGAAGGCGTGCAGGAGGCGATGAAGAGCTTCACGAACCTGAAGACGTTTTCGCTGCCTTGGGAGTAGGCGGATGGCACTGACGGTAGAAGAGATTCACGGGCTGTATCGCGAGCATGGCCATGTCGCCTATAGCGGCGAACCGGTCACGCAGCTGGAGCACGCGTTGCAGAGCGGCTTGCTGGCGGAGGAGGCGGGCGCGGACGAGGCGCTGGTCGCGGCGGCGTTCCTGCACGACCTCGGGCATCTGCTGAATCGGCATGGCGAGACGCCGAGTGCACGCGGGATCGACGATCTGCATCAGTATTACGTGCTGCCGTTCCTGCGGCCGTTGTTGACCGATGCGGTGCTCGAACCGGTCCGGCTGCACGTCGACGCGAAGCGTTGCCTGTGCCGGACGGACGCTGGCTACTTCGAGAGCCTGTCGCCCGATTCGGTGCGCAGTCTCGCGCTGCAGGGCGGCATCTTCAGTGAAGAGGAAGCGGCGGTGTTCCTGCAGCGCCCGTTCGCGGAGGATGCGCTGCGTCTGCGCCGCTGGGACGATACGGCGAAGGAGGCGGGCAAGGTGACGCCGCACCTCGATCACTATATGGAGATAGTGGCACGCCAGGTGCGGGTGGCCTGACGATTCGACCACCTCTATTCAAGGCCTCGCGCGCGGTAGCGTGCGAGGCCTTGAATTTTTTCGAGAAACCCCTTGCGCGATCGGCAAACGGTGCATAGAATCACGCCTCTTTCGCGCTAACGGAAACGCGGCGCGGGGGAAGAAGGGAAGTGGTGCTGTCGGGTTG
>NZ_QTPQ01000006.1:0-210903 GCF_003853425.1 Burkholderia sp. Bp9140 | reverse complement strand
GCTGTTAATTTTTAAAGAGCATTTCTGCGAGAAACTTCGTGTTTCTCAGCAGCGCTGCGTTTTCAGCAGCAGAGAAGGAAGATTATGAACCGTCTTTCTTGGCTCGTCAACAACTTTTTACACTGCTTCGTTGCGACGACCGGGGTTCAACTTCCTGTGCCGCCCGGGTCCCTACCGCCAACCCGACAGCACCACTTCCCTTCTTCCCCCGCGCCGCGTTTCCGTTAGCGCGAAAGAGGCGTGATTCTATGCACCCGCCACCGTCTCCGCAACCCCCTTTGTGAAAATATTTTGAAAAAGCCCCCGTGCGCTGCCGCGCACGGGGGCTGGGGTGTGGCGCTCTACGGACTGCGGCGCGAGAAGCCCGCGACGGATCCGACGCGAGTCCTACTTTCCACCTATATAGAAAATCGCCACCACCTTCTGTTCGACCACGCTCCGCATCTGCCCCGCGCCAGTCACCACACTGCGGAACAAACAAAGGGGCGCACGCCGTCGAGTATCATGCCGCGATCGAACAACGCACTCACACCAACCAACGATGGACAGCACCACTCAATCCGGCGACACCGATCTTCGCGACGAATATGCGGTGCTGCGCGAGCGCGCCGTCATGCTGGAGGAACAGGTCCCGCCGCTTCTGCAACGCATCTCGGATGTCCTGCCGCGCATCAGCGGCGAGTCCGAACTGGCGGACGAGCATCGCGAACGGCTGGTCGGCGCACGCAACGCCGCGCTGGTCTCGATCGAAAACTATCAGCAGGCGATCCCGTTCCTGCAGACGGCCGATTCGATCATCGAGCAGCTCGACAAGACGCCCGAGCGCGACGAGGACATCGAGTGGCGCGAATCGCTGCTGCAGCGGCTCGACGAACTGATCGACGTCGCGGTCGTGATGATCGACGATTCGCACGCCTATTTCGAGCAAGCGGACGCTTGCGATCTCTCCAGCGTGCCGAAGTCCATTCTCGAAGACTGAGCATCACGGCCGGGAGGCGTACGTTGCATCGACTGCATATGTTGCGCACGCCACCGGCTTCGCACATGCCGACCGGCTGCCACTGCTCGACACCCTGACGCCGACAGTCCGATACGTCTCCCGAAAAAGCTCACCTCGCCGTCACGGATTCACGGGTAGCATCCAGCCGCGGCCCCTGACTAGAGCGTATCGAGCACGATCGTCTCGCCGACGATCGGCACACGGATATACCCGCCCTCCGCATCGCCATACGCGTGCGCGTTTCCGTCGATCACGTATTGCGCGGTCAACGCGCACAGCGTGGCGTCCCGCGCGTCGACCGAGCGCAGTGTCGACACGTCGATCCCGAGTTGCGCCAGCAATTGCCGGCGCTGGTTGCGTTTCTGCTTCGCCGACGCAATCGCCTTGCCGAGCATCGCGCAGGTAATCGCGTACGGATAGGTTTCGAAGCTCACGCGCCCGCCGGCATACCGTGCGTCGGTGAGCAGCGGATAGGCATCCGTCAGCGCGCGGTAGACGCGCTCGCCCATGAACATCCAGTCGAAGAAGCCCGACGGGCTCGCCACGGCCTGCTCGCGCGACGGCGTCGGAAAGCACGAGATCCGTTCACGCGCGAGCGCCTGCTCGGCCGCGCGGCGCCCGCCTCCCGTCCACCACAGGCTCGGCGCATCGACGCCGACGGCCACCACGTCATGCTCGATACACAGCGAAGGCAGCGCTTCGGGTGCGATCCGCGCCTCGCGGCAGACGATCGTCGAGCCGCGCAGGATCACGAGATCGCATTGCTTCTTGTCGCCGCCCACGTCGACGCCCGCCACCGCAGGCGATGACCGCACGACGGATCGGGATCGGGCCGCCTGCATGGCTGCGCGTCAGTCCGCCGGCCGCGCGTCGTACGCGGCATCGAAGATCCCTTCCAGGCCGGGATGCACGCCGCGCATCCGGTCGACAACCGACTTCGCCCAGTCGAAGTACGCCTGCTTGCGCTCGAGCGGCCAGTCCGCGGGCGGATGCCGCGCGATGTCGCGCAGGTTGCAGATCTTGTCGGCCAGCTTCACGAGCTTCGCGCGCCGGCTGATGCTCGCCGCATGCTCGACCTGCAGCCGCTTGCGCTCGTCCTTCGGCAGCGCCTTGTCGTCGGTGACTTCCATCACGATGTCCGCGACGTCCTTGCCGAACAGCCGCAGCAGTTCCTGCTCGGTGGTCTCCGTATCCTCGATCGTGTCGTGCAACACCGCCGCGACGATCACGCGCTCGTCCTCGATGCCGGCTTCGTTGGCCAGCACATCGGCCAGCGCGATCGGATGGTTGATGTACGGCGACGCCTCGTCGTCCTTGCGCCGTTGATTGCGATGCTTGTCCGCCGCGAACGCGATGGCAGCTACCAGCTTGTTCATGTTGATCCCTCGTGTGGCCGGACCGCGACCGGCCGAACCGGTCGCGTGCGTTTCGGAACCGCACATACTACCTGTACGCGATGACCATTCCCACGTATTGGAACATCGAGCCGCCCGGCGTCATGCGCCGGCCGCCTCGCGCTGCAGCGCGACCACGTTGACCTGCGCGCCGAACACGTCCCGCACGAGCGGCAGCAGGTGATCGTGGTGCGTCAGGAACAGCACCTGGGTCCGCGTCGACAGATCGCGCAGCGCCTCGAGCCCCGCCTTCGCGCGCGCATCGTCGAAGTTGATGAACAGATCGTCGGCAACGAACGGCAGCCCGGTCCGGCTGGCGAGCTGCAGTTCGAGCGCCGCGATCCGCAGCGCGAGGAACAGCTGATCGCGCGTCCCTTCGCTCAGGCCGGCGACTTCGACCGACGTGCCCTTCGTGCGCCGCGCGTACAGCGCGGGCGGCGTCCGTTCGGTGTCGACGGTCAGCCGCGCGAATTCGCCGAGCGTGAGCCCCGCGAAAATCTCGCCCGCCCGGCGCAGCATCGGCCCCTGCTTCTGGTCGCGATAGCGATCGGTCGCCCACTTCAGCAGACGGCTCGCGGTCGCCGCTTCCAGATACTGTTCGGCCGCGTCGCCCATCGCGGCCAGCGCTTCCTGCCGCTTCGCCTCGGCCACGGCCGCGTTCGCCTGGCCGTCGATCGCGCCGAACGCCTGCTGGGCGACGACCTGCTGCTGCGCGAGCGCGTTCAGGCGCTTGCCGACGTCGCCGAGCGACTGCTTCACCGCTTCGAGATGCGCGGGCACGTCGGCGATGTCCTGTTCCGCGACCTCGGTCTCGACGGCCGCCTGGGACAACCCGTCGCCGTCGCGCACCAGCGCCTCCTTCGCGGCATCGACGGCCTGCCGAAGCTGGCGCTGCCGATCCGACCGCTCGGCCAGCGGCAGCGCCGCGTCGACTGACACGACGCCGGCCAGTTGCAGCAACGGCTGAATGCGCGCATCCGCACCCGCCACCGCGGCGGCCGCGTCGGCGACCTTGCCGTCGGCCTGCCGCACCGCCTCGTCGGCACGCCCGATCGCGCGCGCGGTTTCCCGTGCGGCCGCCACCCGCATCGTCAACCGGCGCGCAACGTCCAGCCAGTCGCCGCTCGCCAGCCATGCGGGCTCGAGCGCTTCGGCCAGCCGCCGCGCGCCTGCCTCGAGCGCAGCCAGCTCGGCACGGATCGCGGCCATCCGGTTGCGCGGCGCATCGGCGTCGGCCAGTTCGGCCGTCACCGCATTCGCGAGCCCGAGCGCCCCTTCCGCCGCCGCCAGCGTCACCGCGTTCGCGGACAGCTTCGCGTCGGCGAGCGCGTCGCGCCATTGCGCGTGCCACGCATCGTAGGCGGTCTGGGCCTGGCCGGCGCGTGAACGGGCCGTCGCGCATCCGCGTTCGGCTTCGCGCGCGCGCTCCTCGAGGCTGTCCTTCTGCGCGCGCGCCTTCTCGGCCGATTGCACGAACGTCTCGGCGATCGCGATGAGTGCCGCCAGACCGTCGGCGTCGCTGCCGCGCGATACTTGGCGCAGCGCCGCACGCAACGCGGTTTCCGCGCCGGCCCGCGCATCGCGGATCGTCGCGAATTCGCGGCGCTGGCGGTCAAGCTCGAGCTGCGCGGCAAACACCGCGTCGCGCTTCGCGAGCCAGTCTCCCATCGCCGCCAGCGGCATGCCGGGCACGCCGGCCGTGGTCGCCAGTTCGGACCACGCGTCGCGATGCGCGGCCCGCTCGCGCTCACGCTCGTCCATTGCCGCCTGCCGGCGCGTCAGCACGGTGCGCGCGGACTCGACCTGCTGACGCAGCGATTGCAGCGTCGCCGCCGCTTGCGTGGCGCCGAGCTGCGCATCGACGAGTTCGTCGGCGAGGCGAATCGCATCGTCGACGGCCGGCGCACCCGTTGCAAGCTCGACCGCGCCGCTGCGGATGTCGCCCCACGCACCGTCGCGACGCGCGCGCGCCGCCAGTACTTCAGCGGTCGTGACGACCTTGTGGGTTTCCGCGAAATGCTTCTCCTGCAATTCGAGCCGCTCGTGTTCTTCCTGCGCGACGTCCCGTGCATCGCGTGCGGCCGCCGCCGCACTCGCGCGCTCGCTTGCTTCGTTGAGCAGCGCGCCGAGCCGCGCCGCCGACGGCACATCGAGCACGCGCAGCGCGTCGACCGGCTGGCGCCACTGGCCGAGTGCATCGAGCGCGTCGGCGAGCATGCGCTCGGCGGCAGCGATGTCGCGCTCGAGCGCCTGTTCGCGCTGACCGCTGTTGCGGAAGCCCTGCGCATCGGCGAGCGCCGCACGAAGCACTTCCGGCACATCGACCGTCGGCAGGCGCGCCAGTTGTTCCTGCGCCTGCGCGAGTTCCTGCGTGCGCTCGGCGAGCGATTCGCGCGCGCCTGCCAATGCCTGATGCAGCGCGCCGTGGTCGCGCAACTGGTTCGCGACCGTCTTCAGCGACAGCGCGGTCGGCAATGCCGCGCGCAGCGACGCCTCGTCGGTCGGCCAGCCGAGCTGAGCGGCAGCGGAACCGGCGGCGGACAGATGCCGCTCGACGTCCGCACCGAGCAACAGCAGATCCTGTGCGTGATTCATGCATGCGCCGCGCAACCGGTCGAGCGCCTCGATGTCACCTTCGAGCGCCAGCGCGTCGACATCCGGATCGATCGCATCGCGCGCCTGCCGTTTCGCGAGCAGGTCCGCACGGCGCTCCTCGAGCACCTTCTGTTCGGCCGCGAGATCGCCTTGCGCTTTCAGCAGGTCCGCATACGCGGTCGGCGGCAACTCGACGACGGCGCCCAGTTCGGCAAGCGCCGCTTCCTTGATCGTCAATTCCTTCAGGTACGGCGCCAGCCGCCGCACGCGCTCGAGCTTCGAGCGCAGCGCTTCAAGGCGGCGCTGCTCCGCGCGCGCCTGCTCGATCTCCTGCTCGACCGCATCGCGCGCCTCCTTGCGATCGACCCAGTCGCGCGTGCGCACCTGGACCGCCTTCAGTTCGCCGACCGCTTCGTTGAACGAAGTCTCGGCCTGCGCGAACGCGCTGCCGCTGCGTCGCGGCGCCCACAGCTCGCCCGAGCGCGCGTCGAGTTCCTCGCGCACGGGCCCGAGCGTGCCGACACCCGCCGCCGATTCGAACAGCACCTGGCCGAGCTTGTCGGACGCGTCGAGTATGCTCCGGCCGCCGTCGACGAGCCGCGCATGGTCGAGCCCGAACATCTGCTCGAAGAACTCGCGCGTCGCGCCGTCGAGGATGGCGTCGAGATAGTTGTCCGGCAGCTTGTCGTCGGCGGGCGTGCGCAACGGGCTGCGCCCGCGGGCACGATGAAATGCGAGCGCGCCGGCACCGCCGTCCAGCACGCCGCCGATCCGCAGTTCGGGCGTCGCATGCAGGAAGTCGAGCGGCGTCTGCAGCTTCATCCCGAACAGCAGTTCCGACACGGCCGTCCGGATCGTCGACTTGCCGGCCTCGTTCGGCCCCACGATCACGTGGAAATCCTGGCCGGCCGACGGAAAACGCAGCGTCTCGTCGGTGAACTTGCCGTACTTGATCAGATCGAGCTGGCTGATGCGCATCGCTTATTCCCCCCTCGCCAGCCGCGCGAGCAACGCGGGGCCGACCTGCTCGACCAGCGCCGTGAGTTCGCCGGCGCGCGCCATCGTCAGCAGCGGCACCTCCTCCTTCACGTCACTGCGCACCTTGCCGACGAACGGCTTCAGGTCGCGCTCGAGCAGCGCGAGGAAGTCCGGATCGTGTGCGGCGTCGGCCAGGATCTGCTTCAGGTCCTCCAGCGCCTCGAGCTGCTCGCTCTCGCCCCGCGGCTGCTCGGGCGCGGACGTCGCGAGCCGGACCTTCTCCAGCCACAGCCGTTCGTTGCCGATGATGCCGATCTGGTTCAGCACCTCCGCGCGCAATTGCGGCGCGCGGCCGAAAAAGAGACCGTGCGCGGACGTACGTCCCGTGACCGTCACGCGCACCGCGCGCGGCACGTGGCCATCGACGCTCAACAGCGCCTCCAGCGACTGGCCGATCTTTCTCGACAGGTCGGCGACCGTGAAGCAGTCGGACGCGTCGACCGATACGGCTTCCCAGCGCAGCACGTCGAGGTACAGGCGCTCGACGTGCGTGCGACCCTGCTCGACCGTCACGAGCACCGCGCCGCGCCGGCCCGTCTCGCGGATATGACGACCCTGCAGGTTGCCGGGAAACACGACGGTCGACGGCCCCGACCATTGCTGGAATTCGTGCACGTGGCCGAGCGCCCAGTAGTCGTAGCCTTTCACGTGCAGTTCCGCCAGCGTGCACGGCGCATAGTTCGCATGCGCCGCATAGCCTTCGAGCGCGGTGTGCAGCACGCCGATGTTGTAGCAGCCCGGCACGGGATCCGGATAGCCGATCGCGAGATTGTCGACGACGGCCTTGTCCTTGAAGCTCTGCCCGTGCAGCGCCACGTCGAATTCCGGCAGCCGATGGGTTTCCGGCTTGCGGTGGCCGAACACGGTGACGTTGTCGGGCAAGGTCAGCTTCTTCGTCATCTCGCTTTCGGCGTCGTGATTGCCGCCGAGCACGAATGCGCGAATCCCGGCCTTGCGCAAGCGGCCCATCTGCTGGCCGAAGAAAATGCCGGTGTTGTGGTCCTTCCAGTCGCCGTCGTACAGGTCGCCGGCAATCACGAGGAACGCAACCTCCTCTTCGATCGCACGATCCACGAGCTGCCGCAGCGCCTCGCGCGAGGCGTTGCGCAACTGCGCGGCCGGCGCGTCGGGATACGCGCTCAGGCCGTGCAACGGGCTGTCAAGGTGAATGTCTGCCGCGTGGATGAACTTCACGAAGATTCCTCTGTTTCATGACGAAGGGCGCTGTCGAACGCCGGGCACGGCCGCCCGTCGCCTGCGGGTCGGGATGGTACCTGAAAGCGGACGCCGCGCATGCGCACGGCCCGGCACCCCGACGACCGCGCTGTTCGTCCCGCGCGCGTCACTCGCCGCGCGGCACGGGCGGCGGCGCAAAACCGTTGTCGTTGCCCGGGAACGGATTCGCATTGCGACGCAGCGCTTCCTCGTCGCTTCCCTTCTGCGCGAACAATGCAACACCGATCACTCCGACGTTCGCCGTATCGCCGTACTTCGAATTCGCGACGTAGCTGTCGGGCACCGACGCGAAGTGAAACGCCGCGACTTCATCGCGGCTCTTGCTGCCGATCGGACATGCTTGCCTGGACCGGTGTCGTCGTGAGGGCGGCCCGGCGACCGGGAGCCCCGCTATTTAAGCATGGCGGGCAGGCAATGGGCAGAGGGTGCGCGGCCGCCCGTTTCGGTCCGCGGCACACGCACCCGGTCACGATGCGCGGCGCATCAGTAAAAAAGCCCGGCCCGCATCGAAGCGGACCGGGCTTTCGCGGGAAGCGTATCGCTTACTGCGCGCCGCCTTGTGCCGACGCCGAACCCTTCACGCCAACCGATGCGCCGCCCTGCACCGAGTTCGTCGCGCCCTCGAGCGCTTCGCCGGCCTTCGCCTTCGCGCCGCCGGCAACCTCACCCGCCGTCGACACCGCACCTTGCGCGTGGCTCTTCGCCGAGTTCGCGACGTGCTTCACGTGCGACTTCGTCGCGTGCACCGCCGATGCCGCGGCATCCTTCGCCGAACCGGCAGCCGAGCCGACTGCTTGCGTCGCGCCACCGACCGCGTTGCCGGCCGCCGAGCCGACGCCGCCGACCGTCTTGCCGGCGCCCTGCAGCGCACCGCCGACGAGGTTGCCTGCGCCCGAACCCGAGCCCGCGGCATTCGCGCCCGCACCGGCCTGCACGCCCACGCCGCCGCCGAGCAGCGGCGTCTGGACTTGTGCGCCGACACCGGCGGAACCCTCTGCGCCCGTCTGCGCCGTTTGTGCGAAAGCAGCCGATGCGATTGCCGTCAGCGCGGCACCAAGCAGGATCGTGCGAATCTTGTTCATGGTCATTCTCCCCAAAGACGTTGTTGCTGCGGGCCGCCTTCGTGCGGCTGGTCGCATGCCTCACCGCGACGTGCGGCAGGTGGAGCTAATGTAGCGGCGCCGACGTCCAAAACGATCGAATTGCGGGGACTGTTACTTCGGTTGCAAATGCTGACGATTGACTCACACTGTTTGACAAACATCGCGACCGGCGCGTGATTGGCGTCGCCCGATGCCATGCATCGGCGCGCCCGGCACAACGCATCGGCTAGCAGGGAAAGCGACCGTTCCTGTAGGCATCCCAAAGGACGCAGGTCGGCCAACCGTCGGTGCGGCCCGACAACCGGCTTCTCGCGATCAGGTCGATGTCGTCGGACACGCACGCCGCGATGTCCACATTCCCCGATGCCCGGAACGCGAGCCTGAACGCCTTTTCCCTGAGCGCATCCACGGCCGGCTTGTCGAGCGCGGCCCCCGGATCGCCATCGACTTCGTCGAACGCCGTCATCCAGCAGGCATCGAACGGCGCCGCGTCGCGGCTGGCCAGCACGCGATCGCAATCGACATCGCCGAGGAAATCGAAAAATCCCGGACTGGACAGGATTGCATCCATTTCAAGCAGATGCGCGTTCGTCACGGTGGCCCCTTGCCACGATGCGTGGCCGTTCTGTTCGTCGATCCTTGCTGCCATGCGCCGCTTTCATGTTCCGCATCGGCGATGCACGGCACCGCGTCCGCCGCTACCGGCAGACCGGAGCCGCACGCCCTCCTCCGACACGTGCGCTTACGGCCTGAATGTGTCGCCGAGCACGACGCCTTCGCGACGCGGATCGGTACCGCCCTGCAGCGCGGGCGACTGTCCGACCGTCACGCGCATCACGGTGTTGACGCCGCTCGCCTGCGCCGACGTCGATACCTTGTGCCCGAGCGCGACGAGCCCCGTGATCAGCGGATCGTTCGCGCCGTTGTTCGACGCGGCGACGTTCGGATGCTCGCCGCCGATGTTCGTCGTCGGGCTGTTGCTCGCGCCGAAGTCGACGAGGCCCGCGGACTGCTGCGCATCGAGCCCCCAGTCGAGCGCGCCGACGAGCGTCTTCACCACGTATTGCGGAATCGTGCCGCCGCCCGGCGAACCGGTAGCCATCACGAAATCGCCACGCGAGCCGTCCGCCGCCTTGCCGAACACGATCGTCGGCGCCATCGAGCTGCGCGGCCGCTTGCCCGGCTGCACGCGGTTCGCCACCGGATTGCCGGCACTGTCGACCGGATTCGCCGAGAAATCGGTCAGCTGGTTGTTCAGCAGGAAGCCGTGGGTCATGTGGAACGAGCCCATGCTCGACTCGACGGTCGTCGTCGCGCTCAACACGCTGCCCTCGCCATCGACGATCGTGAACTGGTTCGTGCCGTGTTCGATCAGCGTCGTGTCGACGCCGAGCGGCACCGCGCCGAAATTGCCGGGCTGCGCGGTGCCCATGCTGCGGCTCGTGTCGATCAATGCGGCGCGCGACTTCAGGTACGGCTTGTTCAGCAGCGTGTCCCACGTGCCGCCCGGCAGCGGCACGAAATCCGTATCGGCCACGTACTTGTCGCGATCGGCATACGCGAGACGCTCGGCTTCGGTGATCAGGTGCACGCCGGCGACGGTCGGCTTGCCGCCTTCGAGATCGATCGCCGTGGGCTTCAGCGGCGCCAGGTCGAAGTTCTCGAGGATGCCGAGCGCCGACGCGACCGCGATACCGCCCGACGACGGCGGCGGCATCCCGCATACCCAGTAGCTGCGATAGGTCGTGCACACGGGTTCGCGACGCTTCGCCTGGTACGCGGCCAGGTCGGCGACGGTCGTCTTGCCCGGCGTGATCGTCGAGCCGTCGGCGCCCTGCGTCGTCGCGATCTTCGCGACGATGTCCTGCGCGATCTGTCCCGTGTACAGCGCGTTCGCGCCGGACTGTGCCATCAGCGTCAGCGTGTGCGCGTAAGCCGGGTTCTTCAGCACGGTGCCGAGCGTTTTCGGCGTGCCGTCCGCATTCAGGAAATACGCGGCGGCCTCGGGATCGCGCTTCAGGTTCGCGGCGTTCAACGCAATCGCATCGGCCAGCCGGCCGCCGATCGGGAAGCCGTTGGTCGCGAGCGTGATCGCATCGCCGAACAGCCCCTGCCATGGCAGCTTGCCGTGATCCTGCTGCAACGACTCGATGAGCCGCGGTACGCCGATCGTGCCGATCGAACGGCCGCTTGCGCGCGCGTTCGGTTGCGGCGCCGACTGGTCGTTCCGGTCGTCGACGTAGCGCAGGTAGTTCTCCGTTGCCGCGGCCGGCGCCGTTTCCCGTCCGTCGTACGCCTGCAGCGTCTTGCCGCGCGCGTCGTAGTAGAGCAGCACGCCGCCCGAGCCGAGGCCGGTCGCCTCGGGCACCGTCAGGCCGAGCACGGCCTGCACGGCGACGGCCGCATCGGCGGCCGTGCCGCCCCGCTTCAGCACCGCGCAACCGGCCGCGCTCGCAAACGCATTCGAGGTCGCCACCAGGTACGTCTTCGCATGGACGGGTTTCATGCCGGTGCGGTAACCGGACGATGCTTCAGGCAGCGACGGATCGCCCGGCTGGTTCGAGCCCACGACGACCGTCGAGCCGCTGTTGTCGATCGCGAGGCAGCTCGCGTCGGATACGGGAGACGACGTGGCGCCTGCGCTGTTTTCGATTTCGTCACTGCCGCACGCCGTCATCAGGACGGCCGCGACCAATGCGGACACGTACGGGAAAATCGCTGTTCGGTTCATAGTCTCTCGGGATTCTTGTCGGTCGTTGCGATGTGCGTCACGCTGCCTGCGCCCCCTCGGCGGGCGGGTGATGCGATCGATAGTCCCACGAACGGATTTTTTTGCGCAACAAGGGAATGGGGCGAGGTAACCGGCAGTTGTGCATGCAACGTGATTGAACCGGCTCGCGATCCTCTCGAGGGAAATGCCGAGACGCATACCGCGCATTGACGGCGTGATTGCCCGCGCGGCCGGTTGCTCGACGGCCTTGCGCATGCCGATGTCAGCGCGATGCCTGGCCTCGCCAGCGCGCGAACGGTCACGCGAATCCGGCAGACGCCGGCGCCCGATGCGGCCGCGGATCGCGCCGCGCGCGAACGCGGGGCGGCGTCGTGTACGCGATGCCGCCGATCAGCCCCGTTCGCGCTTGTTCGGCTGGATCAGCCGCAGAATCCGGCTGTCGTACGGTGACTGCATGACTTCCGCGATGCGGATGTCCGATGCGGCCGGGTGCAGCGGATTCAACAGGAAGTTGTGCGCGTGCGGCACGACGACGCTCGGTACGCGCAGCAGCGCGCTCGGCTGCGTGTGCAGCCACTCGGTGCCGGCGCTGCGGGTCCAGTCGACGTTCTCTCGCCAGTCGGCCGGTGCATCGCCTTCCGCGATCTCGGCAACGTCCACCGACTCAGGCACCTCGACGCGCAGCAACTGGTATCCGCTCGGCAATTGCGCAACGGTGGCGATTTCGAAATGAACGAGCGTCTCGAGCAGCGCGAGCGCCGGATGCTCGGCGAGGTAGACGACGGGCTGCCCGGCAAAATGCCAGCGCCCGCCGGCCCGCAATCCGCCGATGCCTTTCAGGTCGGCGTAATTGCTGATTCGCCACAGCGTCGTCAAGCGAAGTACCCCTCGTCGATCTGCGTGAGGACTTCTTCGACGAGTCGCGCGCCGTGCTCGGTGCTCGACATGTCGAGCGACGTGCGGCCGCCGAAGCGCTGGAGCCCGTTGCGCAGCCACGCCATCGCCTTGTCCTGGTCGCCGAACGTGGCCGTCGCCTGCGCGACGATACGCGCCAGCCGGATCGCCTTGTCGGACTCCTCCGGCGACAGGCGCTCATGCGCCTGGCGGCGATGGCTCAGCGTGCGCCGCGGAATGATGAAGGCGAGTTCGTCCGACTTCAGGCCGCGCTCCGACAGCCGATCGATCACCGCGACGTCGACACGCGCGCTCGCCAGCTCGGCGAGATCGGCGCCCGAGCGCACGCGAATCGCGAGCAGTTGCTCGAGTATCGTGAATTCGGCCTGACGCGGATGCGCGACGCCCGAAGGGTGAAACGCGATCGTGCTCATGATTCTTCTCCGGCAATTTGCCCAATCATTATAGGCGTTTTGCCGAATGCTGGTGGATCGAGTCGTCGGCGGTTCGATGACGCTCGGTTGCGAGTGTCGGCGGAACGGCTTCCGCTCGCCGCCCCGTCCCGTCCCGTCACGCATTGTCGGGATTGGTGCGAATCGAAGATTCGCCCTGGTGCGGGGATGGCGAAATCCAGCATATAACGTCACTCGCTGACGTCATGTGGTTGTCACGTAACAATTTTTCTAATGAATAACCACCGGCAAACTGGAACCCGATCAGCCGGCCTACGCCGACGATCGGACGGGCGGTTGTCGAGGAATGATGCGATACGCGTGACGACAATCCGCCACGCCCGAAATCATCAGACAAAACCTCCGCTTTCCCCGCGAATCGTTTACCCAGTTGCAATAATTATTCGCTGGAACGGCTATTTCCGACCGGTATCGCGATCGCTACGATGCAATCAACCGCTCGACGCAACAAGCGAAGCGCGAAATCTACGAAAACCGGAGGTCATCATGAAGTCGTCCATCTACGCAATCGCCGCTGCCACCGCCCTGTCCGCATCGTTTGGCGCATTCGCTCAGTCGAACCCGTCGGGCCAACTGACGCGCGCCCAGGTCCGCTCAGAACTCGTCCAGCTCGAACAGGCCGGGTACAAGCCGGAAGTGTCCGACGTCCACTATCCGAATGCACTGCAGACCGCGCAGGCAAGGGTGACAAACAGCGACGCAACGGGTTACGGCGCGCAGGCCGCCGCCGGCGTACGCGCAGGCCGCGCGATCGCGGTCAAGCAGAACACTCGCGACTCGGTCTATTTCGGTCAGTAAGACCGCCGCACGCGACGCGATCCGCGATACGCCCGCTGCCGACGCAACACCCCGCTCCCGTTCATCGGGGGCGGGGTGTTGCGTTTTCGGTGCATGCGACATGCGCGGTGCACGAAGCGCGATCGATCCGCGAGCGCGAATCGGCCGCCGCCTCGCACCGTTCACGCAGACCGCCGGCGTTTGCGCATAGAATGGCCGCGTGGTCGGCGCCGGCCGAAGCGAACGCGAGCGAAGCCTCGAGCCACCGGGGCATACCGCACTCGCTGGCCGACCCGATGCCGCACTCATCGCATTTTTCGACAAGGAGCGGTTTCATGTCTCAAACATCCGGTTCCATGATCACGTTTCGCCGCCCGGACGGCCAGGAACTGCAGGGCTACCTCGCCACGCCGGAAAAGACCGAAGGTGCACCCGCGGTCGTCGTCATCCAGGAGTGGTGGGGTCTCAATGACCAGATCCGCGGCGTCGCCGATCGCCTCGCGCGCTGCGGCTACTTCGCGCTCGTGCCCGACCTGTATCGCGGCAAGTCGACGGTCGAGGAGGAAGAAGCCCATCACCTGATGACCGGCCTCGATTTCGGCGACGCCGCGTCGCAGGACATACCCGGCGCGGTGCAATACCTGAAGTCGCGCGCGTCGCGCGTGGCGGTCACCGGTTTCTGCATGGGCGGCGCACTCACGCTGCTGTCGCTGCAGTTCGCCGATGCGGATGCCGGCGTCACGTGGTACGGCTTCCCTCCGCTCGACTACCTCGATCCATCGAAGATCAAGGTGCCGCTGATAGGTCACTGGGGTACGCAGGATGCGTTCTTCACGATCGACCAGGTCGATGCGCTGGAGAAGAAGCTGACCGATGCGAAGGTCGACATCGAATTCCACCGCTATCTCGCGCATCACGCGTTCGCGAACGAAACGGCCGTCGGCCCCGGCCGCATCGGCGGCACGCAGTTCGATCCGGTGTGGTCGCAGATCGCGTGGGATCGCACGCTCACGTTCTTCGGGCGCACGCTCTGGGGCAAGCAGCAGTAATACCGCAGCGGGCACCCGCCGCTGCCGTGCAGCGATGCACGGAATGCAAAACGCCGCGGACCTGCATCCGTGGCGTCGTCGTTTACGGGTACGAATTCGCTACGCGAGCGACGGCGCCGCCGCCTGGCTGACGTCGACGCGTTTCGGCAGGATGCCCGCCCGGCGGGGCATGCATCGAGCGATGCAACCGATTGGAGACGTCGCGTCGAATCGTCTTCAGAATCAAAT
The DNA here is from genome assembly GCF_003853425.1 of Burkholderia sp. Bp9140. Taxonomy (NCBI): domain Bacteria; kingdom Pseudomonadati; phylum Pseudomonadota; class Betaproteobacteria; order Burkholderiales; family Burkholderiaceae; genus Burkholderia; species Burkholderia sp. Bp9140. Next base: position 196,385 of record NZ_QTPQ01000006.1, on the reverse strand, counting down.
TCGGTATGCGAAGTATCTGATACGGACCAACGTCGATTCATGAACGACCTGACGTGTGCCACGTCAATCGACCCGGCACACGTTGCCCACTCGCGCTCAGGACTCGCAGGAACCGCGCAGCGCCGCCTCGTCGGCGGCCAGCATTTCAGGCACGCATTCCCGCAGGAAATCGACGAACGTCCGGATCTTCGCGTCGAGGTACTGGCGCGATGCGTACATCGTGTAGACCGTCAGCTTCTGCAGCCGATACTCGGGCAACACGCGAACCAGCGCGCCGCTCGCCAGCGCGGGCACCGCGGTCGACATCGGCAATGAGCCGATCCCGAGGCCGGCGCGCAGCGCGGCGCCGAGCGCGTCTGCGATGTTGACCTGGAAATCCGGCAGCGGCAGGTCGAACGTCTCGCGACCGTCAGGGCCGTCGAGATGCCAGCGGTCGCGCGGAAATATCGACGAGACGATCTGCAGACACGCATGTGATTCGAGATCGCGCACGGTGCGCGGCGTGCCGCGCTCCTTCAGGTACGCGGGCGACGCGCACAGCACGCTGTGCACATCACCGAGCCGCTGCGACACCAGCCCCGAATCCGGCAATTCCGCCGCGCTCAGTTGCAGCGACACGTCGTAGCCTTCGTCGATGATGTCGGGCACGTGCTGCGACAGCGTGAGCTCGACCGCCACCGACGGGTAGCGCTGCCGGTATCGCACGACCGCGGGCACCAGGTAGGCCTGTCCGAAACTTGTCGTCGCGTGCACATGCAGCCGCCCTGACGGCTTCGCCTGCGCGTCGGCCGCCTCGGCTTCCGCTTCGTCGATATAGGCGAGGATGCGCTGGCACCGGTCGAGATAGCGCTGTCCGGCATCGGTCAATGCGATGCGGCGCGTGCTCCGGTTGAGCAGACGCGTACGCAGGTGCGTTTCGAGTTGCGCGACCGAACGCGATGCGTACGCGGTGGTGATGTCCAGGCGTTGGGCCGCGCTCGTGAAGCTGCCCTCCTCCGCCACCCGGGAGAAAATGCGCATCATCTGTAACGTGTCCATCGACATGTCCCCGGGATTGAAATCGCTTTGCAGCGGCGCCCGCCCCGGCACGGTCCGGTCTGGCGCGAATTGTGCGGAACAGTACCGCAGCGGTGCAGGCGTGTCCAGTTTGCCGTGTGCCGCAGCGGCGAACCCTCATTCACGCGACAAGCATGTCGCCGGGCACGCATTGCGCGTGCCGCGTCACGCTCGGGCCCGCTCGAACGGGTTGCTCAGCACGATCGTGTCGTCGCGCTCGGCACCGGTCGTGATCATCGACACGGGCACGTCCGCGACCGCCTCGACGCGCGCGATGAAATCCTGCGCGGCACGCGGCAACGCCGCACGCTCGCGCACGCCCTTCACGGTGCCGTCCCATCCGGCGAAGGTTTCGTAGACGGGTGTCGCGCGCGACTGCGCATCGAGACTCGCGGGCAGATGGTCGACGCGTGCACCGTCGAGTGCGTAGCCGACGCACAGCTCGATCGACGCGAAGCCGTCGAGCACGTCGAGCTTGGTGAGCGCGAGCGAATCGATCCCCGAGATCCGGACGGCCTGCCGCAACTGCGCGGCATCGAGCCATCCGCAGCGGCGCGGGCGGCCGGTGTTGACGCCGAACTCCTGCCCCCGCGCGCGCAGCGTTTCGCCGGTGGCGTCGTTCAGTTCGGTGAGGAACGGGCCGCCGCCGACGCGCGTCGCGTATGCCTTGGTCACGCCCAGCACGTGGCCGAGTTTCGACGCGCCGAGGCCCGTGCCGGCCGCCGCGGCCGATGCGACGGTGCCCGACGACGTCACGAACGGATACGTGCCCCAGTCGATGTCGAGCATCACGGCCTGCGAGCCCTCGAACAGGATGCGCTCGCTGCGGTCGTTCGCGTCGTTGAGGTCGGCCCACACGGGACGCACGAACGGCAGGATCTTCGGCGCGATGTCGAGCAGCGTTGCCAGCATCGCATCGCGCGAGCACGGCTCGAGCCCCAGGCCGCGAAACCATGCATTGTGGTGATCGACCAGCACGTCGAGCTTCTCGGCAAGCCGGCCCGGTTCCGCCAGATCGGCGACCCGCAGCCCTCGGCGCCCGACCTTGTCCTCGTACGCCGGCCCGATCCCGCGCAGCGTGGTGCCGATGGGTTCGCGACGCAGGCGCTCCTGTGCCTCGTCGATCGCACGGTGAATCGGCAGGACCAGCGTGGCGTTCTCCGCGATCGACAGATTGTCCGGCGTCACCGACAGCCCGAGTTCGGCCATTCGCCCGATCTCGGCCAGCAGCGCCTCCGGATCGAGCGCCACGCCGTTGCCGATCACGCCGCGCTTGCCGCGCACGATGCCGCTCGGCAGCAGCGCGAGCTTGTACGTCTTGTCGCCGACGACCAGCGTATGGCCCGCGTTGTGGCCGCCGTTGTAGCGGGCGACGAGATCGGCCTGCGCCGCCAGCCAGTCCACGACGCGCCCCTTGCCTTCGTCGCCCCATTGGGCGCCCACTACCACCACGTTCGGCATGCTCCATGCTCCATGTGAGAAATCCAGACACATATTCCGGCCGCATCGGCCGTTTGTGTGCCATATTGGCGGAGCCGGATCGCCCGATCAAACGATTAAATCTGAGCATCCGTGTGAGTAAAATTCACGCGAAACGACGAATGGCCCGACGACTCCCTCCATTGAATTCGCTGCGCGCGTTCGAAGCCGCGGCCCGGCTCGGCAGTTTCACGCTTGCCGCCGACGAGCTGTGCGTGACACATGGCGCGATCAGCCGGCATGTACAGCAACTGGAGACCTGGCTCGGCCGGCCGCTGTTCGAACGGCACAACCGGCGGGTCGAGCTGACCGATGCCGGTCGCGCGTACCTCGCCGAGGTCGGCGCATCGTTCGACCGGATCGCGCTCGCCACCGCGCAGCATTTCGGCCAGGGACAGCAGCGCGTGCTGCGCGTCAGCGCGCCCGCGACGTTTTCGCTGCGCTGGCTCGTGCCGAAGCTGTCGTCGTTCCAGGTTGCCCATCCGGCCATCGAGGTGCGGCTGTCGACGTCGAACGAGCCGATCGAGAAGTTGCGCGACAAGGTCGACCTGATCGTCCGCGGGGGCCCGCAGGCAATCGACGGGTACGTGGCCGAGGAATTCCTGTCCGAAGTCCGGTTGCCCGTGTGCGCACCGAAGCTGCTCGAGGGCCGGCCACTGCGTACCCCAGCCGATCTCGCCGGCTTCACGCTGCTGCATGCGGCAACCTATCCCGGCATGTGGCCCGAATGGCTCGCGGCCGCCGGCCACGCGAATCTGGTGCCGCGGCACTCGCTCACGCTCGAGCATTTCTATCTGACGCTGCAAGGCGCGCTCGACGGCCTCGGCGTCGCGATGGGGCCGATCGCGCTCGTCGCCGACGACATTGCCGAAGGCCGGCTGGTACAACCGTTCAGCGAACCGGCGCTGCCGCCGTGGCGCTATTTCGCCTACGTGGCGGACGCGCGCGCGGAGGACGAAGCCGTGCGGGCATTCAAGGACTGGCTGAAAACGACGGGGAATGCGGCGGCGGACGCGCGGCGCTGATCATGTCGGCTGCGGCCGATCAGTTGGTGCGGGTTTCGAGCGCCGTGCGCCGGCACGTATTGCTCGTGCATGAACGTTTTATTGCCTCGTGATTCATCCGGCGATTTTTATATTCCGTAGGATTCCTTTTTGAATGAACATGCAGAACACCGCGTTCATTCATGGAGAGTGCATGTCGACTTGCCCACCCAAGAAACGCAGGATACCGAATCAATCAATACGCATACGATACCTGCACGGTGCCCGGACGCGTATCGCGTTTTCGCAGCACAAACGACAAACCCCGGCTCGAGCCGGGGTTTGGGTCGTGGAGGACGCTTACTGGCTTGCGCCAGCGGCTTCGCCCGCCTTCTTCTGCGCATTCTGCAGGTTCTGCGGATAGTTCGGATCGTTGGCCGCCGGCTTGTAACCAGCGTCTTCGAGTTTCTTCAGTTCGGCGGTATTCTTCGCGCGGGCCGCCTTGTGTTCGGCTTTGCGTTTTGCTCGTGCTGCCTTGTGCGCTTCACGCTTCGCGGCCTTCGCATCCTGAGCGGCCGATGCGGCCGGTGCACTGGCGTCGGTCTGCGCGAACACCGGAGCCGCCGAGCCGAAGAGGAAGGCGGCTGCCGTAGCAGCCAGCGTGAGTTTTCTGATCTGGATTCGCATCGCTGAACTCTCTTTTCTGATTAATCACGGAATGAAAGTAGATCGAGATACCGCCCCTGCCCCTGGTCGGTCTTCATGTCGCGATCAGGGCCTTTGCATCATAACCGCGTTGTGAAAAACGTGGCGTCATCGTGAACACATTCTTGGGGATACACGTATGGGATACGTCGCGTCGTGACATGTACCACGCATTCGTCCGATCCTCGTGTCGCCGGGACCACAACGATGCACCGCGCTCGCGGCATCACGCGACGCGCATGATCGCGGGCAACCGTGTGATGAACCGGATTGTTCCGTCGATCCGATGCAGGTTGCCGGTGACGATGAGATCCGTTCCGGCAGGTCGTGCACGCGCATGACGCTGGCTGTTTCACCCGTGGAATCCGCCGCTCGCGCAACGTGATCAGCGCTTCATGAACGGGATCACCCACGGAATCGCAGACCTGTGTGCCAAGTTGCGATTCGCGGCTGCGCGAATCGCAGTTCATCCCATAAACGACCACGATTCGTTCGGTGTCGAGTCCGGCGCGATCCCCTGCACGTCCACACGATGAGGCGCGAACGATCGGGTAACCGCTCGCTGCATGCATGGTTACCTGTTCGGCACTTTTCGTCACCACTTATGGGATAGGACGTTCGCCGGCAGAGACGTCATCGCGCACAAGGTGAACGCATCGATCGGAATCCATTCACGATTGCGCGCAAACATCACACGATCGTTTGGATGTGCGAATACGCGAGGTTCGTCATCGCACCGGCGTCGAAAAGAGTCTTGAGCCTGTGCGATGAGAACGCCGGCACGTCCGGCATTGCGCGCAGGTGTCACAGCTTTTCAATTGGGTGAGCGCATATGGCGCAGAGGCGTCTAGCGGACCGTTTGCCCGTCCGGGGAGCGCCTTGTCGGTGAGCTTTTACAGGACTCGACCTCTTCCAACGGTGAGGATGTTCGGGATTCGAACGCGGATCTGACGAGGGTGAGCGTTGTTGGCGACGACCGCCTCACGTTCGGGGCAATGCAGGGATTGCCGTGATTGACCGCCCGCGATCGCCGTTTCGCCGATCGAGACACGGTACCGATTCCGGTACCGGTCGAAAGGTAGAAAACTGTGAGGTCGAATGACTGGAGCAACGCGGGTAATTTCGTCAGGGCACAGGCCTGCGATTGAAAAAGTGCCAGACAGACCGACACGTGATTGCCGAAGACTTCTCCACGGAAGCCCCGGCACGGACGCCAAAAAATCCGCTCGCGGATGGATTCCGGCGATTTCTCACTGCAGTGACGAAAGCCGCCGATATTCCTGTGCCACGCGTCGCGACCGTCGTTTGCGGGTAATCCCGGATGGAAGATGGGCCGCAGTGGCCATTTTTGGGTCCCATAGGCGGATACCTTTCCCCCGAAAACGGGGATTTCCTCCCATAAGTTTCTACGTTTGAGTGCTTGTGAGTAGGTACTCACCTCCGTGGAAAGCCTTGCCAGGCTTAGGAGACTTGCACAGTAAGGGCAAATATTCGGGGTTCCACGGGCCGAAGGCACCGATTGCTGTGCTTGTCGAGCGCCGGAGGCTCGCATTGGTAGCGGTTTATGGGGGTTGTTTTTCTGCACAGGCACACGTGTGTTTACATCTTTGGTAAACCACGTTTACTTCTTTAACTACTTTTAGACGGCTCACAGCCTTGTCTGGCAAGGGTTTGACAGGTGTTCGGTACCCATTTATGGGAGCACAGGCGGAAGAGTATGGGGCTTCAGGTCTGTGGATTTGGGGAATCTGGTACCGCGTTGTGGGAAATGAGGGGTGTGGATATGGGGCACGCGTAGCCTGTTATGGGATATCCGGCCAAAAATGCTTCAGGTAGTCCTCTATGGGGGAATTCATTGGTAGCCATTTATGGTGCGTTCTTGTCGATCCATCGGCGGCGCCAAGCACAGCATTTTATGTGGGGTTGCCGGTTATGGGATGGATTTCAGGTAGTCGTTTATGGGTGCCTGCACAGACCGGGTGATCTCGTTTTGCTCGGGCCTTGGGAGGCAGGGTCCCATAAACAGGATCAGGCCGGTGGAAAGGTTACCTTCTGTGGGGGAATCCGAAGGTAGCCATTCATGGGAGTTATTTTCGCTTGCCGGGCACGTATGAAGACAAAACGGCAAGGCGTTGGATTCCGACAGGTACCCTTTCATGGGAAGCATTAAAGGTAGCCTGTTATGGGGGTACGTGGATCGTGTTGCAGAGCACCACGAATCGGGTTTGCCCATCCCGTTCCGGTCGATTGTTTCCCATGAATGGGTACCTTCAATCAGGCAAGTCTCGTGCCGGATCCTGGTTGCCGGCGACACAGGTAGCAGGATTTGGGAGCTGATTTTGGCCAAAAGGTATATGGATATGGGGCCTCTGACAGCTAGAAAAAAATGGAATTTCCCTTTTGTGACGGTATGTTAGCGATGATAGTGAAAGTGATGCTGTAGGAAGGGGCATTGCTCGGTGGCGCGAAAAGGTATAAAGTCCGCCATCAACACGGTCACCTTCTCCGGACATCACGATGCCGCGCAAGCCCGCAATCAAAGGCTCCGACAAGCAGGTTTCGCTATTTCAGACGCCCGAGCCTCCCGATCTGCTGCGCAAGGCGGTCCAGGCCATTCATATCGCTCCGAAGTCCGGAAAGATCGGTCTGCAGCAGCGCAAGATGTTCAGCTCGCTGATCAAGAACGCCCTTCGTCAGGAAGCGTTCGAGCCCGGCCGGACGAGCTTCTCGATCTCGATCGCGGCGCTCTCGCACGAGAGCGGGCTGAACAGCAACAACACGAAGTACGTGAAGGATACGGTCAACTCGCTGATCAGTACCGTCGTCAACTGGGACTACCTTGCCGCGGACCGCTCGACGGTGTGGAAGGCGTCGGGCCTGCTCGCCGGCGCCGAGCTCGAGCAATCGGTGCTGAAGTACAGCTTCTCCGACCAGATTCGCAGCGAGCTGCTCAATCCGGAGATCTACGCGCTCATCGATATGCGGATCGCGCGCGAGTTTCGACGCTCGCACTCGCTCGCCCTGTGGGAGAACACGGTGCGCTACGAGGGGATCGGCATCACGGCGAAGATTCCGCTGCCGAAATTCCGCGATCTCATTCTCGGTCAGGACAAGGCATCGCAGTCGTACAAGGAGTACAAGCTCTTCAAGAGCAAGGTCCTGGTGCCGTGCATTCAGGAGGTGAACGAAGTTTCCGACCACACGCTCGAGCTGATCGAACACAAGTCAGGTCGCAGCGTGGAGGCCGTGCAGTTCAAGGTGACGCGCAAGCAGAGCGCGGATACGGTCGAGGAAGGCGACGTCAAGAACGAAGCGCTCGTCGACGAAGTCGCCAAGTTCGGCATCCCGCGTTCGGAAGTGCGCCGGTTGATCACACAGTACGGCGTGCAGCGCATCAAGGCGGCAATCGCCTATACGCTCAATCGGACTACGAAGAAGAATGCGGCGCCGGTCGACAACGTGGCTGCGTATTTCCGCAAGGCGCTGACGCACGGTTATACGCTGGCCGACGGGCAGGGGACCGAAACGGCCGCGCCGGCGAAGGAGTCCGCGCAGAGCAAGCAGGAACAGATTCGCGACAAATACCTCGCCGCGAAGGTCGACGAAGCCGGTGCGTATTTCCGTGAACTGGAGATCGACGACCAGACCAAGCTGATCGAGCGCTACAACGATACGGTGGCCGGTTCGAAGGATCTCACGCTGTCGCCGAAGAAGAAGGCGAGCAAGCTGGCGCAAACCAGTTTCTTCCGATGGCTGGCGCTCGATACCTGGGGCGAACCGACCTCGGACGACTTGCTGGAATTCCTGCTGAAAAGCAGCCTCGCGACCAACTGATCAAGGCCTCGCAGCCTGGCATGCGTCGCGTACCGGACTTCATCCGGCTGCGCGATGCCGTGCAGGTGCGAGGCCTTTGCCTTGGGACACTCACTTTTGCGCAGTGACCGCCAGTTCAGCGACGTACGCATCGATCACGGTCTTGAGCCGGTCGGCGAGCGATTCCTGGTGGGACGCATCCACGCCCTTCAGTTGCAAATCCAGGCGGCCGTCCGGATAGGTCTTCAGCTGACCGATCGCGCGTGATTCAAGTGCGAAATCGTGACGAACGCTGTAGCGCGTGCGCCCTGTCTTCTTGTTGCCGTCGCTCTGCGCGCGCAGGAAATTCTCGAGGTCGCGTACCGACTTTTTCCGGTCGATCACCGCCGTGAGCAGACGGTCGGCGGCCGGTTCGCCCAGGCGCTCGAAGATCAGCTTCAGGAAGTACGCGGCCTGCAGGCCGACCACTTCGTTCGCGCTGGCCATCCGCTCGAGCAGCGTGTTCGGCAGTGCGTTCAGCGACAGCGTCTTGCTGATCGATGCCTTGTCCTTGCCGATCTTCTCCGCGAGCGTGTTCTGGTCGGGGAAGACTTTTTCGTCGAGAAGGCGCTTCCACGCGACTGCATCGTCGAAGATCGTCTGGCGTTCGTGGTCGTGGTTGGCGCGATACGCAATCGTATAGAGCTGCTCGGGCGTGTGGTCCGTGCGGAACGTTGCGGTGATCGTCTCGTCGCCGTTGATGCTCGTTGCGCGCAAGCGGCGTTGCCCGTCGATCACGACGAGCTTGCCGGGAAATTCCGGAAGCCGTGTGACCTTGATCGGCTCGATCTGCCCTTCCCGCTTCAGCGTCAGCGCGAGCTCGTGCAGGCTCGATTCCGAATAGAAGACGCGCGGGTTGAACGGGTTCGGGATGCAGTCCTTGACCGCGACCTTCTGCGGTGCGCCGAGATCGAGCGGGTTTGCGGGCGTGGCCGCGGTCGGGGCGACGGGGGCTGCCGCTTCGGCGGCGGGATTCGGCGCAGGCGTCGGCTCGGGCAGACGCGTTTCCAGCGCCGCGTTTTCCTGCGCGAGCCCGCGCAGCAGGCCGGCAGCGAGATGCAGGTTGCCGGTCGGTTTCTTGTCCTTGGAAGTGTCCTTAGCCATGAGCGGCTCCGGTAGCGCGCGTCGACGCGATGTATTGGGCCATTTCGGTGACCAGCCTCTCGATTTCCGCGCGGGCTTCCTTCAGCCCCTTCAGGTATCGATTGTGATGATGGATCGTGGTGCCGAGGGCGAACGTCTGCCGGTAGACCTCGCGCTGCGCGATCTGGCTGTCCAGCAGATGCTCCCCTATTTCTTCAGCCCTTAGAATTTTTAAAATTTCTTCACGCATTTTAGTTTTTCCATTGACGCTATTCAGCATCAGCGCGGAAGACAAAGTCGGGTTACGAACGGCACGCATCGACTCGATCATGCGAATCATCGCGACGGTGCTGTACAGGTCGGCCGGCGACGGGGACAGCGGCACGAGGCAGAAATCGGCGACTTCGAGCACGGACGCGATGCGCGGATCTTCGAGGTTGCCTGGGCAATCGACAACGATCACATCGAAATTCGCGTCCTGCTTCTTGATCTCACCGCCGATACCGCGACCGGCGGGGGCCAACGACAGCACCGTCATCGGGAGCGTATTTTCTCCGCTCGTCACCCATCTGACCGATGTGCCTTGAGGGTCGGCATCGATCAAGGCGACCTTGTTGCCGCCGGCCTCGAAGGCCGCCGCGATATTGACGGAGATGGTCGTCTTTCCAGTACCACCTTTTTGATTGCTGACGGCGATCTTGAAAGCCATTAAATTCCTCCAAGGAGTTTTGCGTAATATATGCACTTATTGATGAAAAGTCCAGAAAGTATTAGATGGCAAGATGAATTTGCTGATTGATGTAGTTGTTACGTGACAAGCCGGCCAAGTGGCCAGCAAGTTATTTGTGGTTTGAAATCGAATGAAAAATAGAAAATGATGACAATTTCATTCGAGATGGAAGATGCTAATAGAGTGCTGAAGACTTTAGCGCCGTGGACGACTAAAAATCGCAATAGTGATTCGGAGCACGTTGCGTTCTTGTTCTGGAAGGGCTGGTGCTGTTTTGCTAACGACTTGCGAGCCTGAACGGCATCGAAATCTGCAGTTGTCACGTGACAAGTCGACACGGCTGACCAGGGACCACAAATCTGCATCGCCGGGAGCATGCGGATTCGAAGTGTCGTCGTGATCCCGGCAAATCCTCATTTCTCATTGCCGTAGTCTGAACTCGCATATGACTGCTCGTGCTCGTGCTCGTGCTCGTGCTCGTGCTCGTGCTCGTGCGACTGCGACTGCGACTGCGACTGCGACTGCGACTGCGACTGCGACTGCGACTGCGACTGCGACTGCGACTGCGACTGCTGTGGGTTGTTACGTGACAACCTCATCCCTGGGACGAAAATCGTCCGCCGCAGCGCGGCCACTATAGAGATCGCTAACGTGAAGGAATCTTCGGGGCATACGAAGTGGCGGAAGTTAGTCGGTTGACCTTGGTCGCCGATATGCGCGCCTGTAGGTTGAGCGTTTGTCACGTGACAAACGCTGTGGCTTCATGCCGGAATGACCAGCGTGATTGCTGCGGACATACTCAGAATGATTCAAGATGACTCGCTATTCGAGCCGGGATGGGTGCGTGAATTGAACTCCGTTCGACTGCGCGCGTCGGCCGGCGCCGTCTGAGGGCATTCTTGAACGACGCGAGCTTTTAATCTCGGCACGGCAACCGGTCGGGATTCTCGGGTAATTGATGTGACCCCAATAAATCAGACGGATCCAGGCACACCGTTGCAGCAACGATGGGGAGGGGAGGGAGCAGATATTCCGAGTTGGTTGTGTCAGCGAGTGATCTGCTGGATGCGAGCATTGGCATCGTGTCACGCACGCAGCCTCGCCACACGATCCCTCTATTGGAGGTGAATTCATGTGCTTTGCGATGCGAGGCGACGTGAATCTGCAGGCTCGTGAAACATTTCCGAAAAATGGGGTGTCTTCGTAAACCATTGCCAGGCAATGGGTTGCGCCACTTTCTTCATGTTGTTTCACGCAAAATGAGCGTGATCGGCAAGTGAAATGGGGGCGCATGGATCTCGCGGGGGAGATTGCATCAAGACAACGAGGCACGATGCAAAATCGTATCGAGCAATACGTGTTTTGTAATAATAGATACGTCATTGGCGCGGCAACGCGTGTAGCTCGATCGACCCGCCGGCGACCTGAGACATCGCGACGAACAGGTCGCATGGAGAGTTCAGTAGATTTAGCGCCACTCATCATCGCCAGTTGTCACGTGACAACGCGTGCCGGATTGCGAACTGACGGATGTCGGGGGAAATCGACGTGGCCCCGGCCATATTGAATCCACAGTACGCCCCAAGATGGCGTGGAGCGAAACGTGATTCTCCAGACAGCCTGAGATGATCGTCGCCGAGGTGTTCGGTCAGTGTCTATTGAGGCTCGGACGAATCGGGAATCTGCGAAACCTGCGTCGAGGAGATGAAGCGCGTCGCCATTGTCGGACACGACCACGTGCACCCCGGCCGATACCGAACGACTGCTTTCCGGCTGGCCGGCCGATCGTCGTCACGGACCATCAATTGACGAGTCCACCGCTCAATTCCGCGTCTCGACGAAAAACCGCTGCTGAACCGCCGCAACGCTTTCGGCCAGAAACGCGGCGGCCAGCAAACCTACTTCGTTGTCTGCGATGCGCACACTTGCCACCGGTGCGTCTTCGCGACGGGAACCTTTTTCGCGTCATCGACGGTTCGCCACCATCGCTCACCGCGATGCGGCTCATTCAGATCGAGCCGCTCGCCCATCCTGGGCGTCGACAACTCGACGCCCCGCACCATTGCCAACGCAGTGACGCGCTCGAACGGCTCCTGCCAACGATGCATCGCGAGATCGAACGTGCCGTTGTGAATCGGTATCAGTGTGCGACCGCGCAGGTCGATGTGCGCCTGCACGGTTTCTTCCGGCTGCATGTGCACGTAGGGCCATTGCGGGTCGTATGCCCCGGTCTCGATCAGTGTTACGTCGAAGGGGCCAAGACGCTCGCCGATTGTCCGGAAACCGTCGAAGTAGCCGGTGTCGCCGCTGAAGAACATGCGAAACGCGTCGTCGACGATGACCCATGACGCCCACAGCGTGCTGTTGCCGTCAAACAGGCTGCGCCCGGAGAAGTGCTGCGCCGGTGTCGCGGTCAGCGTCAGGCCGTCGACGTCGATGCTTTGCCACCAGTCGATCTGGCGCACCTTCTTCGCGTCGATACCCCACTCGATCAGTCGGTCGCCGACGCCCAGCGTCGTAACGAACACGCCGGTCGTGGCCGCAAGCGCGATCACCGTGTCGCGGTCGAGGTGATCGTAGTGATCGTGCGACAGGATCACGCCGCGCAACGGCGGGAGATTCTCGAGCGCAATCGGCGGCGCATGGAAGCGCTTGGGGCCAATGCGTCGAAATGGCGAGGCACGTTCGGCAAATACCGGATCGGTCAGCCAGAACTCACCGCGCAGTTTCAACAGCAGCGTCGAATGCCCGAGCCGATACAAACTGCGGTCAGGGGCCGCGTCGAGTTGCTCACGGGTCAGCGAATCGATCGGCAGTGCGCTTGTCGGAACCGTATTGCGCGGCTTGTTGACCAGCATGTTCCATGCAATGCCGAGCATCTTGCCGAAACCATCGACCGGTCGCGGCGCGACGTTGCTGAAACGTTCGCCGTTGTGCTGCGGCGACTCGCCGGACAGTGTGCGGCCACGCCTGGCGGCGGCGAAACCCAGTACGCGATGAAGAAAAACGAGAGGCGAAGCCATGTCGATTCGTCCGGAAATGAAAGTACACTAAACAGTGTAGTTTATCCCTGGGAAAAGTAAACTCAGCGGTGTAAAATTTTTCCATGGATACGAGTTCTTCTCCTCAGCGCCTGACCGATCGAAAGCGCGCGGCGATTCTCGCCGCCGCGATCGAGGAATTTCGCGCGGCCGGTTACGACGCGACCAGCATGGATCGCATCGCCGCACGCGCGGACGTGTCGAAGCGCACCGTCTACAACCACTTTCCCGGCAAGGAAGCATTGTTCGCAGCGATCCTGCATCGGCTGTGGGACGCGACGCTGACCGCCGGTGCGCCGGCCTACCGTGCCGATGTGCCGCTGCGCGATCAACTGCTCGCGCTGCTGGGCCGCAAATTGCGGCTGCTGAACGACGAAGCGTTTCTCGCGCTCGCACGCGTCGCGATCGGCGCAGCCATCCACTCGCCGGAACGCGCGCGCGACATGGTCGAACGCATGGGCGAGCGCGAAGAAGACGTGACGGTCTGGATTCGCGCGGCCGCGGCGGCTGGCCGGCTGTCTGCGACCGATCCCGTATTCGCCGCGCATCAACTGCATGGGATCGTGAAAGCGTTCGCGTTCTGGCCGCAGGTGACGATGGGCCAGCCGCCGCTGGGTGCGCAGGAACAGCAGAAGGTCGCGGAAACGGCTGCCGACATGTTTCTTGCGTACTACGCGCGTCCGGACCACGCCGGCGCGTCAGGTGCCGGGCAGGACTGACCGCACGTCGTGCGAAGCGCGAACGCGGACGGGGGCGTCGTTTTGCTCGATGCGCGCTGCATCCGCCATCCGGAAGCAAGCGCCATGCGACCTTTGGCGAGCGCAGGGCCAGGCACACACGTCGACAGAGTCCGTTTGAGCCGTACCGACGCGTGCGGCGGGCGTATATGAAACCGAACGTGAGCGAACACCGATGAAGACGCTACTGATCGTCTATCACACGATGACCGGAGGCACGCAGCAGATGGCCGAAGCGGCCGCGGGTGCCGCGCGCGAACAACCCGGCGTCGACGTCAGGTTGCAGCGTGCGGATGCGACAAGCGCGGACGACGTGCTCGCCGCCGACGCCTACCTGTTCGCGACGCCGGAAAATCTCGCCGCGATGTCCGGGCTGATGAAGGATTTCTTCGATCGCTGCTACTACGCGGCGCTCGATCGCGTGAACGGCCGCCCATATGCGGCGATGATCTGCGCGGGCAGCGACGGACAGAATGCGCTGCGCCAGATCGACCGGATCGCGACCGGATGGCGACTCAGGAATGTGGCGCCCGGCCTGATCGTCTGTACCCATGCGCAGACACCGGAGCGAATCCTTGCGCCGAAGACGATCGGCAGCGAGGATCTCGCGCGCTGCGCGGAGATCGGCGCGGGTCTTGCTGCGGGGCTCGCGCTCGGCGTGTTCTGATGACTACCGCCGGTCCACCCGGTCGAGGCGGTACCACAGCCGCACGCAAGAACCGGACCGTGACGCTTGCCGTGCAGGCACCCGATTGCAGCGAACTCGCGCGATGCGCACGGCTTGAGCTGCACCGCCCGCGAGCCCGCATCGCCGTGCGCGGCAGCGGCACCGATCGGGTATCAACGAACTGGTTACCCTTGGCGGACACCGTCGGCTGATGGTATTCGCGCCACCGGCTCTTCACGAGATCGCGCGAAGCGCGATACGCATGGCAGCTGTCGATCTTGAGCGGCTTTCCGTCGCCGGCGCGGTCATTCAGCGATGGCGGACGCACGCCGACCATCGTCCGACAGGCCGCGGTTGCGACCGGACCGAGAATTTCCTTCAGATGGGCGCACGCGTCGCACGACGGCAGGCGCTTGCGGACCTCGCTGTTCCAGCCGGCACCGATGCGTAGTCCGACAAGCGCCTGCTGCGTGTCGACGCCGCCCGGACACTGTGCATAAGGATGCGACCTGATGAACGTGGATACCGGCGCACGATCATGTCGGCATCGAAGACCAGCGTCACGCCGAGGTCGTGAATCGGGACCCGCGCCGCGACCGTGCGTTCGACGTCAGTTGGTGTGAATCGCTCGTCTTGCGGTCCGCGAGACAGGCCGTGACTTTCGAACCGGCCGTCGCTGCGCCGATAGCCGCGTTTGTCGATCTGCCGATGGTGAATCGCTTCGCGCGCAATGCCATCGTGCGGCGGGCCGTGTCGTACAACCGGGGTCTCTTTGCATTCGACAGCGACGTCGCCGGGTGATCAGCGCATCGTGAAACCGGGCGCGGCGGGTTGCCGACGATGTCGATCCGGCCATGCTACGCATTTTCCGGTGCAGCCGTATGATCGACGATCGATGCGGACGCAACTAATTGAATACCAATAGCGGTCGACGCGCACGCTGCCACGCCACGCCACGCCACGCCGCGCCGCGCCAATCGTACGCGAAGGCCCGGTCTGTCGGACAGGGCGAGTCCGCAGGCGTCGGCGTCGTCACTGTCCATACCATCGCTCGCCATTCCGCACTGTGGAATAACCGACGCGAAGCGTGACCCGCGCACCAAAACCGAAAGTGCCGAAAGCGGCACTACGTAACGCGTGTGTCGATACCTGTTGGAAACGCCGCCATAATGCGCAACTGGACCGCGCGGATGCATTGCCTGCCCCCCGGATCCGTCAAATGCGAACCGGTGAGTCCACCGACTGCCGCGCGTACCGGTATACTTCCACTCCTGCCTTTGTCCGGCATCGTGGCCGGGTGCCTGAAACAGTGGTTGTGGCGATGCGGCCCCGCAATGTTCCGCATCGGTGGCAGACAAGCCGCAGGCGATGCGGCGAAACGCCGATGTGCGGAATGGCTGCACGCACCACACCTTATATTCCTGGTGGATTGAATTTATGGGTTTTGAACAACTTGCCGAATTGCGGGCGCAGCTCGCAGCCAAGGCCAAGCAGGAGCGCCACGCGAAGCGACCGGCCGCGCAACCGGACGCCGGCGCGAAGCCGAAGTCCGGCGACCGGCCCGCTCGCGGGGCCAAATCGGGTGCCGGGGCCAAAGCGCCGTCCGGTGCCAAGCCCGCTGCGGCGAAGCCGTCGAAGCCGTCGAAGCCGGTCGATCCGGTCATCGTCGCGATCGGCAAACTGCAGCGCCGGTTCCCGCGCGCGTTCCCGAAGAATCCGGCCCCGAAGGTGCCGCTGAAGGTCGGTATCTGGGACGATCTCGCCCGCGAGGCGCAGGCCGTCGGCCTGAGCGAAGCCGAACTGCGCGAGGCGATGTCCACGTGGTGCCGCGGCAATCGTTACTGGTCGTGTCTCGTCGAAGACGCGGTGCGGGTCGATCTGCAAGGTAACGAAGCCGGGCGCGTGACGCACGACGACGCAGCGCGTGCGCGCCGGCTGAAGTCGCGCCGTCCGGGCAACAAGGGCGGCGCGCACGCGGCAAAGGGCGCACCGCAGCAGCCAAAGGCGGAAGCGCAGGCCGACGCCGCCGCGCCGCAGCCGGCGACCGCGGAAGCGCCGGCCGACGCGGCACCGCAGGCCGAGCAGCAAACGGCCGCGAGCGAGTAACACGCGATACGTCGCCGCGCGAACGCGCGGTGACGGGCTGCCTGCACCGCGCGTGCAGCGCATCATGCGACAGACCGACCTGTCCCCGCTCGGGGCAGGTCGGGACTGCCTCAGCCGGCGACACCACCAGTCAGTCATCGAATCAGCATCGAACCTGCGATGAAAGCGCGTTGGCGGACGCGGCTTGTGCAATGCATCGCGCGTATCGGGCGGGCCAGGCGACCGGATGTCGACCAGCGGCGGTATGCAACACGAAGCCACTCACGTCCCACTACAATAATTCGTGTTCCTAATGTAATCGGGTCGCGGATGAAGCGTCGGATTCGCACGTACGCCTCCATGTCTCGCGAGAGCGGTTGTCAGGCGCGAAGTGCCGCCATAGTCGCGCCGGTTGGCGACTCGCGACACAAACGCGATAATCTCCCCAGCCGGGATCGCCGGGCCGACACACATTGCCGACAATGCATGACGCGACAGGTACCTGAAAGCCGGTGCGACTCGCACTGCATTTCCCGACATTGAACGACACCGGCAAACAGTACGCGCTACGGCATCACACGAAACCCGCCGACTCCATACGCCCAACGCCCTACGCCAAGACCGCACCATGAACCCGAGACACTCCGCGATTCTCGTCGCGCTCACTGCCGCCGCGCTGTTCGGCGCCGCGACGCCGCTCGCCAAGGCCATGATCGGCGCGATGTCGCCGTTCATGGTCGCGGGCCTGTTCTATCTCGGCAGCGGGATCGGCCTCGCGCTCGGGATCCTGCTGCGCGGGCTGCGCAATCGCCGCGCGCCAGCCGAGGATGCCGCGCCGCTGCAACGCGCGGACCTGCCGTGGCTCGCCGGCGCGATCGCGGCCGGCGGCGTCGCGGGCCCGGCGCTGCTGATGCTCGGGCTGTCGAGCACGCCGGCCGCGACGAGTGCGCTGCTGCTCAATCTCGAAGGCGTGCTGACGGCGGTCATCGCGTGGGTCGTGTTTCGCGAGAACGTGGATCTCCAGGTGTTTCTCGGCATGGTCGCGATCGTCGCCGGCGGCACGCTGCTGTCGTGGGTGCCGGGGCAGGCGGGCGTGCCGGTCGGTGCGCTGCTGATCGCCGGCGCATGCCTGTGCTGGGCGATCGACAACAACCTGACCCGCAAGGTCGCCGCGAACGATGCGATGGTCATCGCGTGCGTGAAAGGCCTGGTCGCCGGGCCCGTGAATATCGGCATCGCGCTCGCGGCCGGCGCGGCGCTGCCCGCCGTTCCGGTTGCGGCTGCCGCGATGCTGACCGGCCTCGGCGGCTACGGGATCAGTCTCGTGTTGTTCGTCGTCGCGCTGCGTCATCTCGGCAGTGCGCGCACGGGCGCGTATTTTTCCGTGGCGCCGCTGTTCGGCGTCGTGCTGTCGCTGCTGATCTGGCCGGCGCTGCCGTCGGTCACGTTCTGGATCGCGGCCGCGCTGATGGCGCTCGGCATCTGGCTGCATGTGCGAGAACGGCACGAACACGAACATGCGCATGAGCGGCTCGAGCATACGCACCGGCATCGGCATGACGAACATCATCAGCACACGCACGACTTTCCGTACGACAGCGACGAACCGCACGCGCATCCGCACGTGCACCTGCCGATCACGCACAGCCATGCGCATTTCCCGGACATTCACCACCGCCATCGACACTGACCGCGCGGCGCAAGGAGAACGGCGCGCGGCGCGCGCGATGTCCGTCGCAAGGTAACCATTTATGGGGCGTTGTTTCCTGCCCGCCGCGCTTCTTCGACCCCGATCGATTCAGTCGACCGGTAACGACTCAGTCGTTCGTCTGAATCAGCCGAATCAACGATCCGTCCGGGTCGATCAGCGCGCCGACGGTACCGCCCCATGCCTCGCGTTTCGGCCGATGCGCGCGTGGCCAGCCGGTCGTCTGCTCCGGAATGCCGGCCGCGAGCACCTCGCCGAAAAATGCGCCGACGTCGGCGAGCCGGAAGCAGCAGCTGAACCAGCTCGTGGCCGGGTCGAGGCCGGGATGCGGAAAGAATTCCAGCAGCAGGTCGCCGCGTCTCAGGATCATCCAGCCGTCGTCGCGCCAGGTTTCGACGAAGCCGAGCGTCGCGTAGAACCGCGACGTGGCTTCGAAATCGTGCGACGGCAGATTGGGACTCGCCAGGTCGGTCACGGTGGTTTCTCCGGTGAGCGTTCGCAATCGAACGAAGGCGCGGACCGCGCGCGGACAGATGTCGCGCATGATCGGTCAAACGATGCGTACCGGCAAGCCACGCGGGCTGCCTTCGCGACTATCGTTCCCGGCGAAAGCAGAATCCGAAATCCTCGCAGCCCGCACATCCGGGCGCGGGGCCGGGCGGCAGGCCGAGCGATGCGGCCGCTTCCCGTGCGAGAAATTTCTTCCAGCGCAACTGCGCGGCGTTGCGCGCGGCGAGCGCGGGGAAATAGCGATCGAGCATCGCGGTCACCGCGTCGCGTCCGTCGAGGCCGAGATCGCGCCACAGGTGATCGGGGCGCAGGCACGCATGCGCGATGATTGCCGCGACGCAGTCGGCATCGTCGCGCGCGACGGCGGGATGCGCATTCCGCATCAGCAGCGCGTGCAGCGTCGCGACGAATTGCGCGTGCGCGGCCGGCAGCGGCGCGATGGCGACGGTCGACACGAGTGCGGCGGCATCGGTGGACCGCAAGTGCGGAAACTGGCGGGCAAGCAGGCCGCTCAACCGGACGGGAGACAGGCCGAGCAGCGCGAGTTCGTTGCGGCATGCGCGTGCCGCAACGAGTGCGCCGAACAGATGGGCATCCGGGGAAGCGGCGTCGGCCGCGCCGGACAGCAGCGCTTGCAATGCGCGTTGATGCGCGTGCTCGAGCGCGGACGTCATCGTGCGCGCCTGCAC
The DNA here is from genome assembly GCF_003853425.1 of Burkholderia sp. Bp9140. Lineage (NCBI taxonomy): Bacteria > Pseudomonadati > Pseudomonadota > Betaproteobacteria > Burkholderiales > Burkholderiaceae > Burkholderia > Burkholderia sp. Bp9140. The sequence goes on along the minus strand of NZ_QTPQ01000006.1, from coordinate 177,060 downwards.
GCCGGTCGAGCGTTGCGCGCCGCTTGCGGGTGCGGCGAACGACGGGGCGTCATTGCAATCGATCAGACGGTCAGGCGATCACTCGACCCCGACGATCACGCTCGACGCCTTGAAGATCGCGGACGCGGCCTTGCCGCTCGCGAGACCGAGGCGATCGACACTGTCGTTGGTGACGATCGCGACGATTTCCGCGCCACCCGCCGCCTTGATCACGACTTCCGAATTGACCGCGCCCTTCGCGATCGACGACACGGTGCCCGCGACGCAGTTGCGGGCCGACACCTTGCTGCTGTCGACGTCGACCATCACGATCACCGATGATGCCTTGACGAGCGCGAACGCCTTCGTGCCGGCCGCGAGGCCCAGCGACGCGACGCTGCCATGCGTGATCACGGCGACGATGTCGAGGCCGTCCTGGGTACGCAGCGTGATTTCGTCGTTGACGGCACCGGGCTTGACGGCGCTGATCTGGCCGGCGAATTGATTACGGGCGCTGGTTCGCATGATGGCTCTCCGGGAAATGAGCCGCCCGATGGGCGGCGAGCGAATGACGGAAACTGCGGACGAGTTTACCGGCAATGCCGGTGACGCGGGACGTCGGCATCGACATACCGGACATGTGAAGCCGCGCACGATGATGCAGGACGGCAGGCGTGTCATGCACGCGGTGCCGTCCTGCGTGCGCCTATTTTGAAGCGGCCGGCGCACCTGCCGTCGACGTCTGCCGCGATGCAGCGGGCGCCGCATCGCCTTCCCATCCGCCGCCGAGCGTGAGGAACAGCTTCACCTGGTCGGCGGCGACCTGCCCTTCGGCCGCGGCGACCTGCGTGCGCACGCTCGTCAGCGTGCGTGTCGCGTCGAGATCGGAGATGAACGACTCGCGGCCGGCCATATAGAGGCGGTGCGTTTCGTCGGCGGAATTGCGCGCCGATTCGTAGGCCGTGCGCAGCGCATCGGTGCGCTGCACGTCGGCCGCATAGGTCGCGAGGCTCGACTGCGTTTCGCGCAGCGCGTTCAGCACGACGCCGTCGAAGTGCGCGAGTGCGCCGCCGGTCGCGGCTTCGGCTTCGCGCACGCGCGCGCGCTGCCCGTTGACCGGGAACGACCAGCTGATCAGTGGTCCGAACGACCAGCGATTCGTGGTGGACGAGAACAGGTCGGCGGCGACACCGACCGAACCGGCCGACGCGCCGATGCTGACCGACGGATACAGCGCGGCGGTCGCGACGCCGATCCGCGCGGTCGCGGCGGCGAGCTGACGCTCGGCTTCGCGAACGTCGGGGCGGCGGCGCAGCAGCGCGGCGCCGTCGCCGATCGGAATCGGCTGGCGCAGCTTCGGCAGCCGCTCGCATTCGGCGACCGCCTTCGGCAGGTCGGCCGGCGAGCGTGCGAGCAGCGCGGCGAGCTGGTATTGCGCGATCTTGCGGCGGCCCTGGAAGCGCGGGATGTCGGCGGACAGCGTGCGCACCTGCGTGACGCCTCGCGTCACATCGGTCTGGTTGCCGCGCCCCGCGTCGCGCAGCCGCTGCGACAGCTTCACGCGCTGCTGCTGCAGCGCGAGCGACTGCTTCGCGATCGCGAGCTCGTCGCCGGCGGAGCACGAATCGACGTAGGCACGCACGACGTCCGCGACGACGGTGATGCGCGCGAGGTCGGCGGCTGCCTGCACGGCCTCGCTGTCCGCGCGCGCAGCCTCGACGCCGCGCCGCAGCTTGCCGAACAGATCGAGTTCGTACGACACGCTGATGCCGACCGCGCCTTCGTTCACGACCGGCAGCTTGTTTTCGAGCAGATACTGCTCGGCCGATTCCTGCGCGCGCTGCACGGCCGCTTCCGCGCTGCCGGAGAAGCCGCCCTGTTCGTTCGCGACTTCCAGCGCCGCGCGCGAACGCGCGAGGTTGGCGGCGGCGACGCGCAGGTCGGTGTTCGATTTCAGCGCGCTGCGCACGAGCTCGTCGAGCACGGGATCGTCGTACAGCTGCCACCAGTTGCCCGGCACCGCGTCGCGCGACACGAGCATACCGTTCGCGTCGTCGAGCGCGTGGTTCGCGAGCGGCGCGTTCACGTACGCCTGCTGCGGCAGCGTGTAGTCGGGGCCGACGGACTTGCACGCGCCGAGGGCGAGCGCGAGCGGCGCGAGTGCCGCCGCGAGGCGCAGGCCGCGGCGCTTCATCGGGAGGCTCCTGTCGCGCCGACGGCCGCGGGCACGGATGCCGCCGACGATGCCGCCGCCGATGCCGCGGCTGCCGTCGACGCGCCGGCAGCCGGCTTCGCCCTGTCGTCGCGGCGCGCATCGGGCGAGCGCATTGCGACGGTCGCGGTGCGGCCGGCGATCATGCGGAAGTCGTCGGGCACCTCGTCGAGCACGACGCGCACCGGCACGCGCTGCGCGAGCCGCACCCAGCTGAACGCCGGGTTCACGTTCGGCAGCAGGTTCGCGCCCTGCGTGCGGTCGCGATCCTCGATCGCGGCGACGATGCTCTGCACGTGGCCGCGCAGCGGATGCGGCTCGCCCATCACGGCGATGTCGACCGGCTGGCCGATATGGATGCTGCGCAGCTTGGTTTCCTCGAAGTAGCCGTCGACGCGGAACGAATTGCGGTCGACGACCGACAGCACCGCGCGGCCGGCCGGCACATACTCGCCGACGCGCGGCGCGCGGTCGTTCAGGTAGCCGTCGACGGGGCTCGTGATCGTCGTGCGCTGCAGGTTCAGCTTCGCGGTGTCGAGCGACACCTGCGCATCGGCGACGGCAGCTTCGCCCTGCTCGACGCGCGTGCGGCTTTCCTCGACCTGTTCGCTGGCGACCAGGTTGCCGAGCTGCAGGTTCCGCGCATACTCGCGCTTCGCCTGAGCGAGCGTCGCGCGGCGCTGCGCGAGCGTCGCCTCCGCCAGCCGTTCCGCGAGCGTGTAGCGGGCCTGGTCGATCACGAACAGCACCTGGCCGCGCTTGACCTCCTGGTTGTCGGCGACCTGCACCGCGGTGATGAGCCCCGACACGTCGGGCGCGACCTGGATCACGTCGGCGCGCACGTGCCCGTCGCGTGTCCACGGCGAGAACATGTAGTAGTTGATGATCCGCCACAGCACGAGGGCGGCCACGACGACGACGATCAGGGTGAGCAGGATCTGCCCTGCCGAGAGCCAGGTTTTTTTCACGGTTAGCTAGCCACGAGATGGTGGGACACGATGACGACCGCGGCAAACACGAACACGTAGATGCCGAGGTCGAAGATCGAACGGTGCCAGACGAGGCGGTAAAAGCCGACGCGCTCGAGCAGGGCGCGCACGACGATGTTGATCAGGTAGGCGATCAGCATCAGCACGAGCGGAGCCGGCACGAATACGCCGAAGATGTCGATTTCGCCGATCATGGTCGCGGTCGGAAAGACAGGTTGGAAAGCGGGATCATGCGCGTGCTCCGTCCGGTGCGGCGTGCGGCGGCTGCGCGGACGCGGCCGGGTACAGCGACAGCCGCAGGCCGACGAGCGCGTGCAGCGTGTCGCGCAGCCGGCGGCGCGTCGCGGGCGTGGCCGGCGCCGCGGGGGCGGCGGGCGTCGTGCCGTCGTCCGCCGGTGTGGCCGAAGCGCCCGGCAGGTTGCGGCCCGCCACGCGCTGCAGCGCATCGTCGATCGACGCGAGCAGCGCCGGCGGCGCGGGCTGGCGCGCGTTCGCGGCCGCGCAGCGCGTGTAGTGATCGGTGACGCCGGCCAGCACGCGGTCGATCGCGTCGGGCACGTCGCCCGACAGCTTGCGGCGCGAGCGGCGCAGGTCGAGTGCGTTCAGCGCGATGCGCAGGTCGCGGAAGCTCTCGATCGACGGATGGCGGTGGTCGTCGGACGCGCCGAGGCGCGGCAGCAGCTGCGTGACGCGATCGAGCATGCGCGATGCATGGTTGCGCTGGTCGTCGAGCGGCTGGGTCGACGCGGAGCGCGCGACGTCCTCCCAGCCCGAGCGCAGCAGGCGCCGCACCGCGAGTTCCGCGCCGAACGGCCGCGTCGCGCGCGTCCACACGTACGCGAACAGCAGCCCGGCGACGCCCGCGAGGTTGCTGTTCAGGAACACGAAGAAGTCGGCCTCGTACGCGCTCTGGATGCTGACGAAGGTTGCGGTGTTCACCGCGACGAGCATCGTCACCATGTTGAACTGCGGGCGCGGCAGCAGCGTGCCGATCAGGATGAACGGCCCCGCGAACATCAGCACGAGCATCGCGAAGTCGTGCACGTGCGGCAGCACGACGAACAGGTACAGGCCCGCGAACACGACGCTCGCGGTGGTGGCCAGGAAAAACTTGAACACCAGCGGCGCCGGCTCGTCGAGCGCCGCGAAGAAGCTGCACGCGACGGCGACGAGCGTGACGGCGCCGGCGCCGTCGTGCCAGCCGGACTGGATCCACAGCCAGCACGCGAACACGATCGCGCCGGCCACGGTCAGCGTCGAGAACAGCATCATCCCGCGATCGAAGAAGCGCTCGGTGCCGCCGAGCCGCCAGTGCCGGTAACGCGGCTGCCAGACGCCAGATTCGTTCGCGATCAGCGCGCGCAGCGAGCGGCAGTCCTGCCAGATGTCGATGACCTGGTGCAGCCGCCACAGTGCGTTCGACAGCAGCGCGCCGTCCCAGCTCGTCAGCGCGCTGTCGGGCGGCTGCAGTGACGCGATGCGCTCGCGCAGGTGGTCGGCGACCGGGTCGTCGGCCATCTCGCCGTCGCTGCCGGCCTTCACGGCCGGCAGCGGCGCGTCGAACCACTTCGCGGCGTCGGCGAGCAGCGCGTCGAGCGCGGGAGGGCGCACGTGCAGGTCGCGCATCAGTGCGATCAGCGGATCGGCGAGCGACGACATCAACGGCAGGAACAGCTGCATCCGGCCTGCGAGCGCCTGCGCGCGGGCGAGCACGCGCGGGTGCGCGTGGTCGTAGCTCAGCTGGCTCAGCAGGAACTCGAGGCCGGTGATGGTCGCGGCGAGGCGCTGCCGGCACGCGGACAGCGCCTTGCCCGCGAGGTGCCCGGACAGCGTCTCGCGGCCGTAGAACGCGGCGTCCTTGAACCATGCGTCGGTGCGCTCGATCAGCGTCGGCGCGAGCCGGTTCGGGAACACGGCGCTGCCGACCACGCTCGCGCACACGATGCCGAGCACGATTTCCTCGGTCCGTGCGATCGCGACGTCGAAGATCGTCGACGGATCGGTGACGGTCGGCAGCGCGACCAGCGGCATCGTGTAGCCGGCGAGCATGAACACATAGCTGCGCGCGGTGCGGTCGGAGATCGCGAGGTACAGCAGCGTGCCGCACCACGTCGCGACGATGAGGCTGAACAGGAGCGGCGTCTCGACGAACGGCGGCACGAACAGGATCGCGGCGGCCGCGCCGAGCGCGGTGCCGAGCGCGCGATACAGCGCCTTCGAGCGCGTCGCGCCGACGAACGGGTTCGACACGATGTAGACGCTCGCCATCGCCCAGTAAGGGCGCGGCAGCTGGAAATACAGGCCGAGGTACAGCGCCAGCATCGACGCGGCGAACGTCTTGCCCGAGAACAGCCAGTCGCGAAGGCTCGGATAGGTCATGACGCGGAATCGGCGGGGTGGGACGGACGCGACGCCGGATGACGCGCATCGGCCGCGTTGAATGCGTTCAGGACGCGCAGCGTCGCTTCGAGATCGGCGCGCGTGACGCCCTTGAGCACCTGGGCGCGCAGGACGCGCAGGTCTTCTTCCATCTTCGCGGTGACCGCGCGGCCGGCCGACGTCAGCGAAATCGTTTTCGCGCGGCGGTCGTGCGGATCCTCGTCGCGGCGTGCGAGGCCGGCCGCGCACAGCTGGTCGAGCAGTCGCACGAGCGACGGCCCCTCGATGCCGACGTGTTCGGCGAGCGTGCCCTGGCGCACGCCTTCGCCGAGGCGGCCGGCGATCAGCAGCGGCGTCGCGCAGGCTTCGGACACGTTGTACGCGGTCAGCACGGTGTCGCTCGTGCGGCGCCACTTGCGCGCGGTGAGCACCAGCAGGCTGCTGACGGCGAGGCGAAGGTCGTGCAGATTGGTCATGGGCGGGATGATAGGGGCAAAAACATTCGATAGCAAACTATCGTTTTTGTCACCCGGGTGTCATGCGGCTCGCCGCCGCGCCAACCTGCAACGAGCGATTCTGGCTGCGGGCCGGGGCCGGTCACGCTGTAAGCTCGAAAGCGCGCGGCGGGTCGTGAGGCATCGCAGGCGATCCGGCGGATCGGATCAGACCATACCGGTCGACCCGGGCGATCGCGATCGCCGTTGGCGGTCAGCACGATCCGTGCCCGGGGTGTCGGGGCGCTGCAGGCACGACACGACTCCGGTTCCGGACGGCTGCGTACCGGCCACGCCGAATGAATGTAGCGCGTCATGCGTTCCGCACTGTACTGGGTTCGCACGCGATTGCACCAGGTGTTTAGCCCCGCCAATTAGCGATGCCGGATGTCATGGGACGATGTGGCGATCGGGGTTTTCCCGTGTCGCATCGGCCGTCGCGGCAGGGCGGCATTCGCTCCCCGGTTCCGGTCGCGCATGCGCGCGCATCGTGCCGAAATGGATTGTCACGCGACGCCGCAACCCCTGTATTCGAGTGCAACGGACAGGGCGCTGGCTATCATGTGACCGGCTGACCGATTCGACCGGAGCGCGTACGGCAGTCGAACCTTTTCACGCGTTCCACGAGGACACGCACGATGCCGACGGCACCGCGTGCGTCCACTTCCTTCATGCAATCACCGGGAGCATGCATCTTGGCAACCTATATGATTTTCACGCGGGAAAGCACGCAGGACCCGCACGAACTCGACCTCTACCAGAGCAAGGTCGGCGCGACGCTCGCCGGTCATCCGGTGAAGGTGCTCGCCGCGTACGGGCCGCAGGAAACGCTGGAAGGAGAAGCTCCGGAAGGGGTCGTGATCGTCGAGTTTCCGTCGAAGGAAGCCGCGCATGCGTGGTATCACGGCCCCGAGTACCAGGCGGTCGTCCAGCACCGGTTCAAGGGCGCGCGCTATCGCGCGGTGCTGGTCGAGGGCGTCTGAGCGCAACGCGTCCGACGCCGGCATTGGCGCGATGCGACGTCAGGCCCGGCCGTCCGTGATCGTCCGGGCTTGCGTTTACCGCACGTGCGGCAGCAACGCACGCAGCCAGTACGCGACCGCCACCGCGCCGCCGTCCGGCGTGCCGATCGCGCGTTCGCCGAGATAGCTCGCCCGTCCCGCGCGCGGCGTCATGCCGGCCGTTTGCCGCGCGCCGTGTTCCGCGGCTTCCGCGGCGGCCGCCCATGCGCCTGCAGGGTCGCGCTCATGATCGAGCGCGTGGTCGAACGCATCGGCGGCCGGCACCAGTGCGTCGAGCATCGTCCGGTCGCCGGCGCGTGCGCCGCCCAGTTCGCCGATCGCGTCCACCGCGCTGCGGAAAGCCGCGGCCCAGTCGCGCGCCGACGGCTCGGCGATATCGGCAGCCTCGCCGAGGCGTCGCGACGCGCGCAGCAGCGCGGTCGCATAAAACGGTCCCGAGCTGCCCGCGATCGCGCGGCGCAGCGCGGCGCCCAGCGCCGCGAGCGTACCGGCCGGCGTGCCGTATGCGGCTTGCGGCAACGCGAGGATCGCCTGCGCGGCGCGGTGCATGCTCGCGCCGAGATCGCCGTCGCCGGCGGCCGTGTCGAGCTCCGTCAGTGTCGCTTCGTTGTCGATCAACGCTTGCGCGACCGCCTGCAGTGCTGGCTGCAGCCGCGCGGCCCACGCGCGGCCGGCCGCGTCGAGCGGCGGCAGCGGCTCATTGTGCGCGGCTGCCGCGGCCACGCGAATCTGCGTGTTGACCGCACCGCCGCCGGGCCATGCGCGCGCCTGCGCCGGCGCGTCGAGCAGGGCGGTGCGTTCGTCGTTCAGCCGCAGCAGCGAGATCGAGCAGCCGGGCATGTTCAGCGCGGACAGGAACGTGCCGGCCCAGGCGCGCGCGACGATGATGCCGCGCCGGCTCAGGTTGTCGTAAGCGGCGCGCAGCACGATCGCGAGCTCCATGTCCGGCGTCGCGCCGAGACCGTTGACGAACAGCGCGACGCGTTCGCCGCGATCGAGCACGAGGTCGGCGACGATGCTCGACAGCAGCGTCTCGACCAGCGCGTCGGCCGGCATTGGCGCGGTGCGTTCGACACCTTTCTCGCCGTGGATGCCGAGGCCGAGCTCGATCTCGTGATCGGCGAGGCTGAACCCGGACTTGTCGGCGCCGGGGATCGTGCAGCCGTCGAGCGCGACGCCCATCGTGCCGAGCTCGGCCGCCGCATCGCGCGCGATGCCCGCGACGCGGGCAAGCGGCAGCCCGCGTGCGGCGGCCGCGCCGGCCAGCTTGTGGATCAGCACGGTGCCAGCGATCCCGCGCCGCTGCCCGCGCTCGACGCGGCCGCGCAGCGACACGTCGTCGGCGACGATCACCGTCTCGACCGGAATGCCCTCGGCGCGCGCGAGTTCGGCGGCCAGCCCGAAGTTGAGGCGGTCGCCGGTGTAGTTCTTCACGACGAGCAGCGCACCGTTCGGGCCGGCGCTCGCGCGGATCGCGGCGAGCACGGCGTCGGTCGACGGCGACGTGAACACTTCGCCGCAGACGGCCGCGCTCAGCATCCCTTCGCCGACATAGCCACCGTGTGCGGGCTCGTGGCCGCTGCCGCCGCCGGACAGGATCGCGACGGGGCGCTGCGACGGCTCGGGCAGCGGCTGGCGGACGAGCACGTGCTCGTCGCCGAGGATCGCGAGATGCGGCGACTGCCGCGCGATGCCTTCGAGCATTTCGCGCACGACATCGGACGGGTGGTTCACGAGCTTTTTCATGGCGGCGGTTTCCTGACGGTGGGACGGCGGCCGGCGGCAAGCATGCGGTGCCGGCCGGGCGACGTACTGTGGATCGTAGGCGGCGCGACCGGAAACGGCGCGCCGCACGGTCAGCGTTACGTAACATCGAAGCATTCGTAGCACGAATGTAACGAAAACTGCGCCGCTCATGGGCCCGGAACGCGTCGGTCGTGATCGCGGGCGCTCGGCGCGCACCCGGTGCGGATACTGGCCTGGCGGCCGCGACGCCCGTTCGCCAGCGCCAATGGCATGGAAAATGCTAATTGTTCCCCCGGTCCATATTCGAACATTCCATCGCCCGGACCGCGAGGAGACCACCATGTATCGAACCCGCATGCTCACGTCCGCCGCGGTGCTGGCCGCTGTCGGCGTACTGACCGCCTGTGGCGGCAACGACGTCGCCGCGCCGTCGAGCGCGGCCGCCAGCACCAGCGGCGCGACCGTCACCGACAATCGGCCCGGTAACGTGACCGATGGCGGCTGGGGGACCAGCGGCGCACCGGGCACGAACGGGGTCATCAGCACGACGGGTCAGCTCGCCATCGCCGTCGGCAACACCGTCGCCGGCACGTCATTGCCGGTACTCGGCAACAACGTGACGCGCAGCGCCGGCGACACCATTGCGAGCGTCAGCACGATCTCCCGCGCGGCGAGCAATGCGTTGAGTGACGGCCTCGGGCGGATCGGCTCGACTGCCGACCCGGTCGGCACGACGGTCGCCGGGCTCGGCGAAGTCGTCGCCACCACGGGCAATCCGATAGCGGGCCTCGCGCAGACGATGCGCGCGCTCGGTTCAGGGCCGCTGGCACCACTCGCGCCCGTGACGACACCCGTCGACGCGGTGCTCGATACCGTGGCGGGCGGCCTCGGCACGGCGGGCAACACGATCGGCGCGACGCTGGCGTCGGGCGCCGTGCAACAGGTCACGCAACCGCTCGGCTCGGCCGTCACGCCGCTCGTCATCGCGGCCGGCCAGGCCACGCAGCAGGTCGGCGCGACGACGGGGCTCGGGCAACCGGTGGCCGGCCTGCTCGGTCAGGTCGGCGGCGCGGTGTCGACGGCAGGCTGGCGGCTGGGGATCCCGGCGCAGCCGGCCGTCGGCCCGGCGAGTGAGATCGTCGGCGCGGCAGGCGGGCTCGCCGGTGCGGTCGGTAACACCGTGACGAACGCGGGCGGGCTCGTCGACTACAACGGCCCGAACGGCATCGCGCCGATTCCCGGGCTCATCGTGAGTCTCGCCGGTGCTTCGGTCACGACCGTGCAGAACGGGCCGACGAACGGCGCGACGAGCGGCACGACGAGCGGCACGACGAGCGGGGCGGGGCCGCTCGGCGGCTTGCTGCCGGGACTCGGATCGACACCGCTCGGTTCGGTGACCGGCGCGCTCGGCGGCTCGACCGGCGCCGGTGCGGCAAGTCCGCTGGCACCGGTGACGAGTCTCGTATCGACGGTCACCGGCACGCTCGGGCGTGCAGCGGGCGGCGCGGGATCGAGCGCCGGTTTCGCGGCGAATCCGCTGGCGCCGGTGACGTCGCTGCTCGGCGGCGTGCCGGGCGGCGTCGGGAAGTAGTTGCGCACGATGCGGCGAGCAGGCTCGCTGCTTGCCGTTCGCGCCGGCCGTGGCGCGCTTCGCAGCGGTTTCACCGGCGCCACCGCCAACGAATCGCGGTGAGCCGGCCCGACCGCTGTCCGCATCGCAGAAGCGCGCCGCCGCGCGCTTGCGCCTACTTGACCGCCGCGATCGCCTTCGCGCGAATCAGCCGCGCACGCAGCACATTGCGGCTGATGCCGAGCAGTCGCGCGGCCTGGATCTGGTTGCGGTGACTGAAGTCGAAGGCGACGCGCATCACGGTGTCCTCGATGTGCTCGAACAGGTGCTCGTGCGCCTCGTCGAACAGCGCGCACAGCGCCAGTTCGAGCGCTTCCTGGGCGGGCGCGCAGCTACGCGCTTCTCGTGCGCCCACGGCCGTGACCGAAACGCCTGACGACGACAGGTCAAGGTCGGTGTCCAGCAGCGCATCGTGGCGGCTCACCAGCAGCGCGTGATGCATCACGTTCTCCAGTTCGCGGATATTGCCGGGCCACGAATGCGCTTCGAGCCGGCGCGCCGCGCGCGGATCGATACCGCGCGGCCCGTGGCCGAGGCGGCTGCGGTATGCGTCGAGGAAGTGGCGCGCGAGCGGCAGGATGTCGCCGGGCCGTTCGCGCAACGTCGGCACGTCGAGCCGCACGACGTTGAGCCGGTAGAACAGGTCGCCGCGAAACCGTCCGGCCGCCACCGCCTGCCGCAGGTCGACGTTGGTCGCGGCCACCACGCGCACGTCGACCGGGATGCCGGTGCGCGAGCCGACCCGCACGACCTCGCGCTCCTGCAGCACGCGCAGCAGCTTGACCTGCATCGACAGCGGCAGGTCGCCGATCTCGTCGAGAAACAGTGTGCCGCCGTTCGCGGCCTCGAACCAGCCGGGCTTCGCGCCGACCGCACCCGTGAATGCCCCTTTCTCATGACCGAACAGTTCGCTGTCGACGAGCGTGTCGGATAGCGCGCCGCAGTTCACGGCAACGAACGGCCCGTCGCCGCGACGGCTGACGTCGTGCACGTGGCGCGCGATCAACTCCTTGCCGGTGCCGGTCTCGCCGACGATCAGCACGTTCGCATCGCTCGGCGCGACGAGCCGCACGCGTTCGAGCAGCGCGAGCGAACGCGGATCGACGAACACGTGCGCACGGGCGCGGCCCGGTGCGTGGTGCGCGGAGTATATGGAGCGTGCGGAAAGCGGCGCGCCGCGCGACCGCGCGAGCGATTCGTCCGGCTGCGTGGTGACGACACGAAGATTGACCGGACGCGGCGCTGCAAGAAGAGTGGTCATGGCGGTGACGGCGTGAGTCGATCGAACGGACCGGACCCGCGCCGACGGGCGCCGTGGTCCCGCCGTGGTCCGGTTGCTGCCTGGTCAGCAGAGTGTTCCGTGTTTTGCGCCGCACGGGAAACATCGATTTCTGATAACGAAAGCGGGATTGCTGCGCAGGATGCAGTTGCGGGGACGTGCGCTGTTGCGACAGCGGATTCGACGTCGTCGCGATCGATGCGACGGTGCGTCACCGCCGCGATCGGGCGAACGGCGCGCGCGACACTGCTGATTGAGCAGCAGTGCATCAGCAACGCTGCTTCCGCCGGTTCATCTCACTGTGGAATATCGATGTGATGCGATTCCCGGAACGCTTGCCACGGCTGGCCATTTGGCCGCGGAAGCCGTGCACGGCAGGGGATCGAGGCAAACTTCGTGATGCAGATGATCGAACGATCGCACATCCGTCGACCATGGCACGCTCCTTGCGAACCCGACACCGTATCGGCGCGATAACGCGCGGCTCGACAACCGGATCGCATGGCATGAGCAACATCCTCAACGTCGTCGCCCTATCGGGCGGCCTGCAACGGCCGTCACGCACGCTGGCGCTGACCAACGCGATCGTCGCCGCGCTCGGCGACGCCTTGCCGATCGACACGCGGCTGATCGAACTCGGCGAGATCGGCAACCGGCTGGCCGGCGCGCTGAAGCGCGCGCAGGTCCCGCCCGATCTCGACGCGCTGATCCGCGCGATCGAGACGGCCGATGCGCTGGTGGTCGCGAGCCCCGTGTATCGCGCGTCGTACACGGGCCTCTTCAAGCACCTGTTCGACCTCGTGCATCACGAGTCGCTGGTCGATGTGCCGGTGCTGCTGGCGGCCACCGGCGGCAGCGAGCGCCACGCGCTCGTGATCGACCATCAACTGCGGCCGCTGTTCAGCTTCTTCCAGGCGCGCACGTTGCCGATCGGCGTGTACGCGGCCGAAAGCGATTTCGATCGCTACGAGATCGCGAACCCCGCGCTGCGCGCACGCATCGCACTCGCGGTCGACCGTGCGGTGCCGCAGTTGCAGCCGCGTGCGCCGGCCGCCGTGGCTGCGTAGCCCGTCTTTCGTTTTCCCCTTCGATCAGGACCTTTCATGAGCATTCACGAACCTTCGGCCGACGGCGTCAAATTCGCGTACTGGGTGCCGAACGTCAGCGGCGGCCTCGTCGTCAGCACGATCGAGCAGCGTACCGACTGGAGCCTCGAATACAACCAGACGCTCGCGCGCACGGCCGAGGCGGCCGGCTTCGACTACGCGCTGAGCCAGATCCGCTTCACGGCCGGCTACGGCGCCGAATACCAGCACGAATCGGTCTCGTTCAGCCAGGCGCTGCTGCACGCGACGACGAAGCTCAAGGTGCTCGCCGCGATCCTGCCGGGGCCATGGCATCCGGCCGTGGTCGCCAAGCAGCTCGCGACGATCGACCATATTTCGAACGGACGCATCGCGATCAACGTGGTCAGCGGCTGGTTCAAGGGCGAGTTCACCGCGATCGGCGAGCCGTGGCTCGAGCATGACGAACGCTATCGGCGCTCGAAGGAATTCATCCAGGCGCTGAAGGGCATCTGGACGCAGGACAACTTCACGTTCAAGGGCGACTTCTACCGCTTCAACGATTACACGCTGAGCCCGAAACCCGTGCAGAAGCCGCATCCGGAGATCTTCCAGGGCGGCAGCTCGCGCGCGGCGCGCGACAACGCAGCCAGTGTGTCGGACTGGTACTTCACGAACGGCAACACGCCGGAGAACCTGAAGGCGCAGATCGACGACATCCGCGCGAAGGCCGCCGCGAACCACCATCGTGTGCGGATTGGCGTCAACGCGTTCGTGATCGCGCGCGACACCGAGGAAGAGGCGCGGGCCGTGCTCGACGACATCATCCGGCACGCGCACGTCGAAGCCGTGCATGCGTTCGGCGATGCGGTGAAGGAAGCCGGCCGCGCGTCGCCGGAAGGCGAGGGCAACTGGGCAAAATCGACGTTCGAGGATCTCGTGCAGTACAACGACGGCTTCCGCACGAACCTGATCGGCACGCCACAGCAGATCGCCGAGCGGATCGTCGCATTGAAGGCGATCGGCGTCGATCTCGTGCTCGCCGGGTTCCTGCATTTCATCGAGGAAGTCGAGTACTTCGGCCAGCGCGTGCTGCCGCTCGTGCGCGAGCTCGAAGCGCAGCGTCAGGCGGTTGCCGCGTGATGCGCACGGGTGTGCCGCGGCCGGTTGCGGTCGCCAGGGACCGCGCGATCGTGTGAACGTCATGGCCGGCGATGCGTATCGCCGGCCGTCAACGATCGCTGCTTCACGACGGGCGGCGCGTGCGGGCCGGTGCTTCACCCGAAACACGACCTGCCGTACGCATCACGCGACCCCTGCCATTCTCGACGCCTCGACGAGCATCTGCACGCCGAGGCCGCCGAGCACCGCCCCCATCGCCCAGCGCTGCGCAAGCAGCAGCGCCGGACGTCCGCGCAGGAGTTTCGCGATGCCGCTCGAGCAGATCGCGACCAGCCCGTTGGCCGACGCGAACGCCGCGATCAGCAATGAACCGAGAAACAGCGACTGGCCGAACACGCTGCCTTGCCGGTAATCGATGAACTGCGGCAGCAGCGACACGAACAGCATCGCGAGCTTCGGATTCAGCACGCTGGTGGTCGCGCCCATCGCGAGCAGCCGCAGCGGCTGCGCGTTCGGCAGCGCCTGCACCTCGAACGGCGAACGGCCGCCGGGCCGGACGGCCTGCCACGCGAGGTAGAGCAGATACGCGGCGCCCACCACGCCGAGCACGGTACCCGCGTACGGCACGCGCAGGAACAGCGTCGTGATCCCGAACGCGGCGGCGAACATGTAGAACAGGTAACCCAGCATCACGCCCGCCAGCGAAATCAGCCCGGCGGCGCGCCCCTGCGCGATCGAGCGCGACATCACGTAGACCATGTTCGGCCCCGGCGTGACCGCGAGCATGCCGCCGATGACCAGGAATCCGTAGAGCGAGCCGGAGGTGTGCATGGTTGCTTCCCGCAATGAACGTCAACGGCATCCATTGTCCGACCGTGGAGGAAGACAGTAAAACGGGATAAACTGAACCGATTGATCAGATTTTCTGAATGCCATGAAAAAGCTCGATCTCGATGTGCTGGCGATGGTGGTGGCCGTGACGGAGTCCGGCTCGTTCGCGCAGGGCGCGCAAGCGGTGCATCGGTCACCGTCGGCGGTGAGCATGCAGATCAAGGCGCTGGAGGATGCGTTCGGCAAGCCGCTGTTCATCCGCGACACGCGCAACGTCACGGCCACCGACGACGGCCGCATGCTCGCCGAATACGGCCGCCGGATGCTGGCGATGCGCGACGAGGCGTGGGCGTCGGTCGTGCGCCCGGAGATTCGCGGCCGCGTGACGATCGGCGTGCCGGACGACTACATCTCATCGCTGCTGCCGCAGGTGCTCGGCAAGTTCGCCGCGATGCATCCGCGCGTCGAAGTGCGCGTGATCGGCCAGCCGAGCAGCGCGCTCGTGCCGATGCTGAAGGACAACACCGTCGACCTCGCGTGCCTCACGCGCATCAAGGGCGTGACCGGCGAACGGGTGCGGCTCGAGCCGATCGTGTGGACCGGATCGGCGAAGCGCAACGTGTGGGAAGAGCGGCCGCTGCCGGTCGCGTTGTTCGCGCACGGCAGCATGGCGCGCGATCACGCGATCAAGGCGCTGAAGCGGCAGAAGATTCCGTTCCGGATGTCGTATGAAAGCCCGAGTTTCCTCGGGCTGCTCAGCGTGGTCGAGGCCGGCCTCGCGGTGGCGCCGCTCGCGCGCTGCAGCATCCCCGCGCACCTCGTGCAGCTGTCGCCGAACGAAGGGTTGCCGCCGTTGGGCGAGATCGAGGTCGTGCTGGCGCGCAGCGCGCAGTCGGCCCGCCCGCCATGCGACTACCTCGCCGAACAGATTCTCGATGAATGGCGTGCGTGATCGCGCTGTCCGTCCGCCCGAACGTCAGCACGATTTCAGCAGCCATTCCCGAAACGCCACTAGCGACGGCAGCGTGTCGTTTTCCGGCGGATACACGAGGTAGTAGCTGCGCCGGCTGGTGATCGCGTCGCCGATCGACACGAGCTCGTTGCGGCTCAGCTCGTCTTCCACCAGCACCTTCGGCACGAGGCCGATCCCCATTCCGGCCCGCACGGCCTGGATCAGGTGCGACGTCAGCTCGAAGCTCGGGCCGATCCGCATCTCGCGATGATCGAGCCCGAAATGCGAGAACCATTCCGCCCAGGCTTGCTGATTGCTCGTCACGCCCAGCAGCGTCTGCCCGACCGCCCATGCCGGCGCGCGCGGGGCGGCCTTGCGGCGCCCGGCCGCGTCGGGGCGCGCGATCGCGATCAGGAACTCGTTGTACAGCCGATGCGCGTGCAGGCCGGGCCAGTCGCCCGTGCCGACGGTGATGGCCGCATCGAGATCGTCGGTATGGAAGTCGATGCCGCCGATGCGCGAATGCAGGTGCACGGTCACGCCCGGATGCGCGGCATAGAAGTCGTGCAGGTGCGGCAGCAGCCATTTCGAGCCGAAGGTCGGCAAGGTCGCGAGCCGCAGCGTGCCGGCGCCGGCCTGGTGCGACATCGCCTGCAGCGTCGCGCCGCGGATGCGCCCGAGCGCGCCGCTCAGCTCGACGAAGTAGCGCCGCCCGACTTCCGTCAGCTTCACGGAACGGCCCTCACGCCGGAACAGCGGCACGCCGAGCTGATCCTCGAGCGTCTGAACCTGCCGGCTGATCGCGCTCTGGCTCAGCGACAGCTCGTCGGCCGCACGCGTGTAGCTTTCGTGCCGCGCGGCGGCCTCGAACACCAGCAGCAGCGACATGGACGGGGTGAGGCGGCGGTAATTCATGAGTTTTATGCAAGTTTTGCCGGGGGAGAATTCGTTTGTTTCTCGTGCTGATTCGCAAGATACTGGATTTCCGGGTCGCGTGGAATCTTGCTCAAAACTCATGTTTCTGACCGAGGCAGCGCACCGGCTCCCCCCACCTCGCGCTTTCATCCCATGCCGATCGCTCCGTTGCCCCGTCCCGCCAGCCCGCCCGAGGGCCGTTACCGCGACTTTCTCGCCGCCCTTCGGGCCGCCGGATTCGCCGGCGAAATCCGCGCGGACCATGCGAACCGGACCGTGCAGGCCACCGACAACTCGATCTACCAGCGTCTGCCGCAGGCGGTGATCTGTCCCGCGCAGGCGGACGACGTGCGGCTCGTCGCGCGGCTGCTGGCCGAACCCGCGCACCGCGACGTCGCGGTGGCGGCGCGCGGCGGCGGCACCGGCACCAACGGGCAGTCGCTGACCGACGGCGTGGTCGTGGACCTGTCGCGCAACATGAACCGGATCCTGGAAATCAACGCCGACGAGCGCTGGGTGCGCGTGCAGGCAGGCGTCGTCAAGGACCAGCTCAATGCCGCGCTGAAGCCGCATGGCCTCTTTTTCGCGCCGGAACTGTCGACGTCGAACCGCGCGACGGTCGGCGGGATGATCAACACCGATGCGAGCGGGCAGGGCAGCTGCACGTACGGCAAGACGCGCGACCACGTGCTCGCGCTCGACTTCGTGCTGATGGGCGGCGAGCAACTGCACAGCGACGCGCTCGCGGACGACGAACTGGCGCGCCGCTGCGCGCGGCGGGACCGGGTCGGCAAGGTCTATCGCACCGCCCGCCGCATCAGCGACGAAAAGGCCGCGCTGATCGACGCGAAGTTTCCGAAGCTCAATCGCTGCCTGACCGGCTACGATCTCGCGCACCTGCGCGAACCGGACGGCCGCTTCAACCTGAACAGCGTGCTGTGCGGCGCCGAAGGCTCGCTCGGCTTCATCGTCGAAGCGAAGCTGAACGTGCTGCCGATCCCGAAGTATTCGGTGCTCGTCAACGTGCGCTACGCCGGCTTCATGGACGCGCTGCGCGATGCGCGCGCGCTGCTCGAGCTCAAGCCGCTGTCGATCGAGACGGTCGACTCGAAGGTGCTGATGCTCGCGATGAAGGATTTCGTGTGGAGCAGCGTGGCCGAGTATTTCCCGCAGGACGACGCGCGTCCGACGCTCGGCATCAACCTGATCGAATTCAGCGGCGACGATGCGCAGGACGTCGATGTGCGCGTGCGCGCGTTCGTCGACCATCTTCGCACCGACACGAGCGTCGAGCGGCTGGGCCACACGCTCGCGACCGGCGACGATGCGGTGAAGCGCGTCTATGCGATGCGCAAGCGCGCGGTCGGCCTGCTCGGCAACGTGCAGGGCGAGGCGCGCCCGCAGCCGTTCGTCGAGGACACCGCGGTGCCGCCCGAGAACCTGGCTGCATACATCGCCGAATTCCGCGCGCTGCTGGACGGCCACGGGCTGCAGTACGGGATGTTCGGCCACGTCGACGCGGGCGTGCTGCACGTGCGTCCGGCGCTCGACATGAAGGACCCGAAGCAGGCCGCGCTGGTGCGGCCGGTGTCGGACGCGGTGGCTGAACTCACGCAGCGGCATGGTGGCCTGTTATGGGGCGAGCACGGCAAGGGCGTTCGCTCGGAATATGCGCCGGCGTTCTTCGGCGAGCTGTATCCGTCGCTGCAGCAGCTGAAGGCCGCGTTCGATCCGCACAACCAGTTCAACCCGGGCAAGATCGCGACGCCGCCGGACAACACGCTGCGGCTGCTGAAGATCGACGAGGTGCCCACGCGCGGCGACCATGACCGGCAGATCGACGAGCGCGTCTGGCAGAGCTACGGCACGGCGATGCACTGCAACGGCAACGGCGCGTGCTACAACTTCGATCCGGACGACGCGATGTGCCCGTCGTGGAAGGCGACGCGCGAGCGCGTGCAGTCGCCGAAGGGGCGCGCGTCGCTGATGCGCGAATGGTTGCGTCTGCAAGGGCAGGCCGGCGTCGACGTCGTCGCGGCGGCGCGTGCGCGGCAGCCGTTTCTGCGCGGTCTCGCGGCCCGCTGGCGCAACAGCCGCGCGGCACGCAACGGTGAAGCGGATTTCTCGCACGAGGTATACGACGCGATGGCCGGCTGCCTCGCGTGCAAATCGTGCGCGGGGCAGTGCCCGGTCAAGGTCAACGTGCCCGAGTTCCGCTCACGCTTTCTCGAGCTGTATCACCAGCGCTACCTGCGGCCGGTGCGCGACTACCTGATCGGCTCGCTCGAATTCACGATGCCGTGGATGGCGCGCGTGCCGGCACTGTACAACGGGCTGATGCGCGCCGGCTGGGTGCGCACGCTGCTCGAGCGGCACGTCGGGATGGTCGACAGCCCGCTCTTGAGCCGCTTCGATCTCGCGGCCGTGATCCGGCAGTGGCACGTGCGGCCGGCCGATCCGCAGGCGCTCGCCGCGCTGAGCGACGCGCAGCGCGCGCGCAGCGTCGTCATCGTGCAGGACACGTTCACGCGCTATTTCGACACCGAGCAGCTGGCGACGCTGATCGAGCTGGCCGCGCGCGTCGGCTTCCAGGTGTGGCTGGCGCCGCTCGCGCCGAACGGCAAGGCGTTGCACGTGCAGGGCTTTCTTCGCGCGTTCGGGAAGGCCGCGATTCGCAACGCGACGCAGCTGGCCGCGCTCGCGCGCTCGGGTGTCGCGCTCGTCGGCCTCGATCCGGCGATGACGCTCACGTATCGGCAGGAATACCTGAAGGTGACGGGGCTCGCCGACGTGCCGAAGGTCGCGCTGCCGCAGGAGTGGTTGCTGGATGCGATGCCGGAGGCCGGGGCGGGCGTGGGCGACGGATCGGCGGCGTACCGGCTGCTGCCACATTGCACCGAGAAGACCAACGCGCCGGACAGCGGCAAGCAATGGGCGCAGGTGTTCGCGCGGCGCGGGCTGCGCCTGGCGGTTCAGGCGACCGGATGCTGCGGGATGTCGGGGACCTACGGGCACGAGGCGCGCAACCTGCAGACGTCGAAGACGATCTATGCGCAATCGTGGGCCGCGCATGTCGACGCGCCGGAGCTGGAAGGCGAAGCGCTGGCGACCGGGTATTCGTGCCGCAGCCAGG
Organism: Burkholderia sp. Bp9140; assembly: GCF_003853425.1. Taxonomy (NCBI): domain Bacteria; kingdom Pseudomonadati; phylum Pseudomonadota; class Betaproteobacteria; order Burkholderiales; family Burkholderiaceae; genus Burkholderia; species Burkholderia sp. Bp9140. The sequence goes on along the minus strand of NZ_QTPQ01000006.1, from coordinate 157,313 downwards.
TGAAGCGGATGTCCGCGCGGCAGGTGCGTCATCCGCTGCAGGCGCTGCTCGAGCACGTGCGTGCGGCGGGGTGACGGGGGATTGACGCGGCGCGGGCAGGTCGCGCTCGCGATGGCGCCGCCGGATGAGCGCATCGGCACTGCAACGCCTGCAGTGGCCGCACCGGACAGCGTGACGCATCCCCGCTGCTAATATGGCTGGAGACGGACGGCCCTGCCGGTCCGCAAGCCACACGTCTCCAAGGATCCCGCCGCATGCGTATCGATCCGTACAGCCTGGAACTGTTCATTTCCGTCGTTCAGGAAGGTTCCATCGCCCGGGCCGCCAGCCGCAACCATATCGCGCCGTCGGCGCTCAGCCGGCGGATCGCCGACCTCGAAGCGGCGATGGGCACGCCGTTGCTGATCCGCTCGCCGTCCGGTGTCGAGTTGACCGAAGCCGGTCGTCACGCGTTTTCCCGTGCGGTGTCGGTTCACGGCCAGTTGCAGTCGCTCGCGCGCGAGGTCCAGTCGCTGAGCGGTCAGGTCGCCGGCATCGTGCGTCTCCATGCGAACGCGTCGGCGATCGTCGGCTTCCTGCCGGAGCGGCTGAAGGCATTTCAGGCACGCTACCCGCTGGTGCAGATCGCGCTGACCGAAAAGATCAGCGACGAGGTGGTTCGCGCATGCCTGGACGACCGCGCCGACGTCGGCATCTCGGCGTGCGGCAAGATCCCCGGTGGGCTGGAGTCGTGGCACTTCGCCGACGATCCGTTGATGGTCGTGCTGCCGCTCGATCATGAACTCGCCGCGCTCCCCGCGCCGACGTTCGGCGACGTGCTCCGCTTTCCGCTCGTTGCATTGCAGGCAGGCGGCTCGCTCGACCAGACCCTGAAGGAACGCGCCGATGCGATGCGCATGCCGCTGAATCTGTCGGTGACGGTCAACAGTTTCGACGCGCAATGCCGGATGGTCGAAGCCGGGCTCGGCATCGGCATCGTGCCGACCAGCGCGGCGTCGGCGTTCGCCGGGTCGAACGGCTTCGTGCGCCGGCCGCTCGACGAGCCGTGGGCGCGCGAACGCGCGCTGCATGTCCACGCGCTCCGCAAATCGTCGCGCCTGAAGGCCGTCCAGGCGTTGATCGACGCGCTCGCGGCCGTCTGACGCCACGGGTTTACGCGGACATCGCGATCTGCGATGCCCCGCTTGCCGATCGAGCACTTCGTTTCCGGCAGCGCAGCCGTCTAGATTTCCGTTCAAGGAGAAATCAGATGGCGACAGTGGATCTGGCGGGCCGGATATTGTTTCTTTGCGACGATCCGGAGCGGGTCGAACGGCAGCTCGGCGGCACCGACCTGACGGAGGCCGCGGCGGGGCCGCTGCGGGACGACATATCGACCGATGAAATCACGCCGATGAGCGTGCTGACGCGCTTCGACGAGCGCCTTGGCCGCTTCCCGTATCTCGGCTTTCGAACCGGCGGCCGCAATCCGGTCGGGTCCGGTGCCGTGCTCGCCGGCGGCTTTCGCGTGACGGTCGCGGGGAATCGCTACGGTAAGGGATCGTCGCGCGAGCACAGTCCGCTCGCGGAATACCGCGCGGGCATCCGGCTCGTGATCGCGAAGAGCTTCGAGCGGATTTACCGGCAGAACGCGGACAACCTGGGACTGTTCACGTCGACGGATTTCGGATTGATCGAACGCATCCGGCGCGGCGAATCCATCGACATCGAGGAACTCGTCGCGTCGCGCGACAGCCTGGCCGCGTCGATCCTGCGCTGCGGCGGCCTGCTGCGCTACGGTGCGCAACACATGCGCGAGATCGAGTTCGCCGGCGAGACGGCCGATGCGACGGATGGCGCGGATGCCGCGGATGCCGCGCCGCGCACGCTCGCACAGAAAATTCTCGAGCGCCACGCGTTGCGCACGGAAGGAACCGGAACCTCGCGTGCGCCCGGCGCGGGCGTGTTCGTTCGCGCCGACTGGCGCTTCATCCACGAGTACTACACGGGGATGGCCACGCACATGCTGCATGCCGCATTCGGCAAGCCGCTGTCGCTGCATGAACCCGCGACGATTCTCGCGTTCGAGGATCACCTGTCGTATGCGCATCGCAGCGCGCTGCACGTGCGCAACGGGCTGCTTCCCGATGTGCGCGAGCTGTCGGACGCGCACCGGCAATTCGCGAAGGACTACGGGCTGACGAATCACGGCTACCTCGCTGAAATCGAATCCGGCAACGGCGGCATCGGCGAGGGCTCCGAAGGCATTTCGCACGCGATGATGGCCGAGCGCCATGCGTTGCCGGGCCAGGTCGTCGTCGGCACCGATTCGCACACGCCGCACAGCGGCGCCCTCGGTTGCATCGCGTTCGGCGTCGGGACCACGGACATGGCGAACGCGTTCGTCACGGGCGCGGTGCGGATGACCGTGCCGCCGTCGCTGCGGATCGAGTGCAACGGGGCGCTTTCGCGCGGCGTGACGGCGAAGGATCTCGTGCTGCGTCTGCTTGCCGATCCGAAGATCCGCGCCGGCGCAGGGGTCGGCAAGGTGTTCGAGTTTGCCGGCACCGCCATCGCGCGACTGACGACCGACGAGCGCACGACGCTCACGAACATGACGGCCGAGCTCGGCGGCTTCACGGGCATCGTCGCACCCGATGCGGAGACGGTGCGCTTCCTCAAGGCGCGACGCGGCATCGACTTCGTGATCGAGCCGTGGATGTGCAGCGACGCCGGCGCACCCTATGCGGACGTGATCGAGATCGACTGCGCGCGCATCACGCCGATGCTCGCGGCACCCGGCGATCCGGGCAACGGCGTCGCGTTGCGCGATCTTCCGGAACGTCCGCGTATCGATATCGCGTATGGCGGCTCGTGCACGGCAGGCAAGCGCGAAGACTTCGACCACTATCACGAAGTGCTGGCGTGGGCGGCGGCGCGCGGGCTGCGCGTACCGGTCGGCGTCCATCTCTATCTGCAGTTCGGCACGTCGGACGTCCGCGACTACTGCGCGCGGCGCGGCTACCTCGACACCTTCGAACGGGTCGGCGCGATCCTGCTGCAACCGTCGTGCGGCGCGTGCGCGAACTGCGGGCCGGGCGCGTCGACGGCTGCGGGGCAAGTGACGATCAGCGCGATCAACCGGAATTTTCCGGGCCGGTCGGGGCCGGGCCAGGTATGGCTCGCGAGCCCGCCGACCGTCGTCGCGAGCGCACTGGCGGGCCGCATCGCTTCCTTTGCCGAATTGCAGGCGCAGTACCCGTAAGCGGCGCGGTGCCGCACGCGCGGCGGTCGCACATTCCAATGAAGAGATAAGGAGACAGACATGGCCATTCTGGAGCGCGCATCGAACCTGCGCGTCGCCGAACACACCGGAGCCGCAGCGACCGCATCGGCCGCGTCGGCGGCCGACATGGGCGCGATTTCGGCACGCCTCGACAGGCTTCCGGCGACGCGTGCGGTCTGGAAACTGATCCTGCTGCTCAGCCTCGGCTTCTTTTTCGAGCTCTACGATCTGCTCTTTACCGGCTACATCGCGCCCGGTCTCGTGAAGAGCCACATTCTCACGCCGACGACGGCCGGCCTGTTCGGCACGGCGGGCGTGGCGAGCTTCATCGCCGCGCTGTTCTGCGGACTGTTTCTCGGCACGGCCGCCTGCGGCTTCCTCGCCGACCGCTTCGGCCGCCGGTCGATCTTCACGTGGTCGTTGCTGTGGTACGTCGCGGCCAACACGGCGATGGCGTTCCAGGACACCGCGAGCGGCCTGAACTTCTGGCGCTTCGTGTCGGGAATGGGCATCGGTGTCGAGCTGATCACCATCGGCACGTACATGTCGGAAATCGCGCCGAAGCATCTGCGCGGCCGCGCGTTCGCGATCTGCCAGGCGATCGGCTTCTCGGCCGTGCCCGTCGTCGCGTTCCTGTCGTATCTGCTGGTGCCCGCGGCACCGTTCGGCGTCGACGGCTGGCGCTGGGTCGTGCTGCTCGGCGGGATCAGTGCGCTGTTCGTCTGGTACTTCCGCCGCAATCTGCCGGAAAGCCCGCGCTGGCTCGCGGGCAAGGGCCGCATCCGGGAAGCCGATGAAGTGCTCTCGCGCCTCGAGGCGCAAGTCACGCGGCAGTACGGGCGGCCGCTGCCCGAGCCCGGCCCGGCCGACCCCGTCCCGCGCAACGCGGGATTCGCCGACATGCTGAGGCCGCCGTACCGCAAGCGCACGCTGATGCTGGTCATCTTTCACATCTTCCAGACCGTCGGTTTCTACGGTTTCGCGAACTGGGTGCCGACGCTGCTCGTCAAGCAGGGGATCACCGTGACGTCGAGCCTGCTGTACACGACGATCATCGGGCTTGCCGCGCCGCTCGGGCCGCTGTTCGGCTACTGGATTGCCGACCGCTTCGAACGCAAGCACGTGATCGTGTGCATGGCTGCGCTCAATATCGTGAGCGGGTTGCTGTTCAGCCAGGCGTCAGCGGCAGTGGCGATCGTGACGCTGGGCGTGCTGCTGACGCTGGCCGGCAACATCATTTCGTTTACGTATCACGCGTACCAGCAGGAGCTTTATCCGACAGCCATTCGCGCGCGTGCCGTCGGCTTCGTCTATTCGTGGAGCCGCCTGTCGGCGGTGTTCAGCTCGTTCGTCATTGCGTTCACGCTGAAGGAATTCGGCGTCACGGGCGTATTCGTGTGCATTGCCGGTGCGATGGCGCTCGTCATGCTTGCGATCGGGCTGATGGGCCCGAAAACGCTCGGCCAGTCGCTCGAGCGTATTTCTCACTGAGCGGCACGCCGCGCGCGCGGTGGCCGGTGTCGCGTGCTGCTGCGCGCGATGCGGGTCACGTGCCGCATGCGTGAATCAGGAACTGCTGCAGCGCGGCGGCCGGCGCGCTCAGCTGCGCGCCCTTTGCCCAGATCATGCCGGCGTCCATTTGCGGGACGGCGTCCAGAATCGGCCGCGCTTCGATCCGCTTGCCTTCGAGCGACCACGGCCGGAACACCATGTCGGACAGCACGGTGACCCCAAAGCCGTGCGCCACCAGTCCGCGCAGCGCCTCCATCGAGCTGGTGCGAAACGCGATGTTCGGCACGATCCCTTTCTTTTTCCAGTAGCGCAGCGTCGACTGCTCGCCCTCGTCCACCGTGATCAGGATGTACGGATGCGCGGCGATGTCCTTCAGCGACGGCGCGTCGAGCTGCGCGAGCGGATGCGTCGGCGCGACCCACAGCTGTCGCCGCGAGCGGATCAGGACCTGGCTGCCGAACCGGCTCAGCCTGTCGACGTTCGACAGCAGCACCACGCCGATGTCGACGTCGCCGTCGAGGACCGCTCGTTCGCTATCGGCCCGCTCCATGTCGCGCAGGTCGAACTCGATGAACGGATAGGTCGTGCGGAAGCGGGCGAGCAGTTCCGGCAGGAAATAGCCGAGCACCGTGTATGACGCGGCGATGCGCACGGTGCCGCGCATGTCGTGCGAGCGGAACGGCGGCTTGTGCACGGCATCGCGCGCGGCGTCGAGCACGCGGCGTGCGTGGTTGTAGAAGTCCTGGCCGTCGGGCGTGAGCGCGACACCCTGCGGCAACCGCTCGAAGAGCCGCGTGCCGAGCCCGTGTTCCAGCGCCAGCACCGCATTGGTGATCGCCGATTGTGACACGTGTTCGTTCGCCGCCGCCATCGAGAACTGGCCGGTCCGGGCGGCCGCCGCGAAGTAGCGCAACTGCCGGAGCGTGAGATCGAATGCCATCTGATTTTCGGATACCAGGATTGTCTATTTGTGATTTTACGATACCAATTCGGCTTCCTATACTGCGCTGAAAAATCACGCTTACCCCGGAGACAGTCCCGCCATGAACGCGCCAGATCCCGCCGTTGCGTCGCTCCAGCCGGCCGAAACGGCCGCCACGCCCGCCGCTTCCGTGTCGCTCGACGACAAGTACACGCTCGAAAAGGGCCGCGTCTACATCAGCGGCACGCAGGCGCTGGTGCGTCTGCCGATGCTGCAGAAGGCGCGCGACCTGAAGGCCGGGTTGAACACGGCCGGCTTCGTCTCCGGCTATCGCGGCTCGCCGCTCGGCGCGCTCGATCAATCGCTGTGGAAAGCGAAACGGCACCTGCAGGCGAACGACATCGTGTTCCAGCCCGGGGTAAACGAGGATCTCGCCGCGACGGCCGTATGGGGCACGCAGCAGATCAATCTGTGGCCGGGCGCGACGCGCGACGGCGTGTTCGGCATGTGGTACGGCAAGGGCCCGGGCGTGGACCGGACCGGCGACGTGTTCAAGCACGCGAACTCCGCCGGCAGCGATGCGCGCGGCGGCGTGCTCGTGCTCGCGGGCGACGACCACGCGGCGAAGTCGTCGTCGGTCGCGCATCAGTCGGAGCACGCGTTCATCGCGGCGGGCATTCCGGTGCTCTATCCGGCCAACGTGCAGGAATACCTGGACTACGGGCTGCACGGCTGGGCGATGAGCCGCTACTCGGGCCTGTGGGTGGCGATGAAGTGCGTGACCGACGTAATCGAATCCACGGCATCGATCGACCTCGATCCGGACCGCGTGGAAATCGTCACGCCGACCGACTATACGATGCCGGACGGCGGCCTCAATATCCGCTGGCCCGATTCGCCGCTCGCGCAGGAGGCGCGGCTGCTCGACGAGAAGTGGTACGCGGCACTCGCCTATGTCCGCGCGAACCGGCTGAACCGCATCGTGATCGATTCGCCGACGCCGCGCATCGGCATCATCACGGCGGGCAAGGCGTATCTCGACGTGCGCCAGGCGCTGAGCGACCTCGGCCTCGACGACGAAACCTGCGCGAAGATCGGCCTGCGCGTGCTCAAGGTCGGCTGCGTGTGGCCGCTCGATGCACAGGACGCGCGTGCATTCGCCACGGGCCTGGAGGAGATCCTCGTCGTCGAGGAAAAGCGCCAGATTCTCGAATACGCGCTGAAGGAAGAGCTGTACAACTGGCGCGAGGACGTGCGTCCGAAGATCTACGGAAAATTCGACGAACGCGACAACGAAGGCGGCGAATGGTCGGTGCCGCGTGGCGACTGGCTGCTGCCCGCGCACTACGAGTTGTCGCCGGCACTCATCGCGAAGGCGATTGCGCGGCGTCTGTCGCGTGCGGACCTGCCCGACGACGTGCGCGCGCGCATGCTCGCGCGCGTCGCGATCATCGATGCGAAGGAGCGCGACGCGGCGAAGCCGCGCGTGTCGGTCGAGCGCAAGCCGTGGTTCTGCTCGGGCTGTCCGCACAATACGTCGACGAACGTGCCGGAAGGCTCGCGCGCGCTGGCGGGGATCGGCTGCCACTACATGTCGATGTGGATGGACCGCAAGACGGAAACGTTCAGCCAGATGGGGGGAGAAGGCGTCGCATGGCTCGGCCAGATGCATTTTTCCGGCGACAAGCATGTGTTCGTGAATCTCGGCGACGGCACCTACTTCCATTCGGGCCTCCTCGCGATTCGCGCGGCGATCGCGTCGAACGCGAACATCACGTACAAGATTCTCTACAACGACGCGGTCGCGATGACGGGTGGTCAGCCGGTCGACGGCGTGCTGACCGTGCCGCAGATCGCGCATCAGGTGAGCGCGGAAGGCGCGAAGCGCATCGTGATCGTGACGGACGAGCCGGAGAAGTACGACGCCGGTGTCGCGCTGCCCGCCGGCGTCGACGTCCATCATCGTGACCGGCTGGATTCGATCCAGCGCGTGCTGCGCGACATCGCGGGGACGACGGTGCTGATCTACGACCAGACCTGTGCGACCGAAAAGCGGCGGCGCCGCAAGCGCGGCGCCTACCCCGATCCTGCCCGCCGCGCGTTCATCAACGACGCCGTGTGCGAAGGCTGCGGCGACTGTTCGGTGCAGTCGAACTGCCTGTCCGTCGAACCGCTCGATACGCCGCTTGGCACGAAACGCAAGATCAACCAGTCGTCGTGCAACAAGGATTTCTCCTGCGTGAAGGGCTTTTGTCCGAGCTTCGTGATGGCCGAGGGCGCGCAGCTGCGCAAGCCAGCGGCGGCGCGCGGCGGCAGCTTGGACACCGTCGACTTCGATGCGTTGCCGATGCCGACGTTGCCTGCGCTCGCGGGCGCGTACGGGATTCTCGTGACGGGCGTCGGCGGCACGGGCGTCGTGACGATCGGCGGGCTGATCGGCATGGCCGCGCATCTCGAACGCAAGGGCGTCACGGTGCTCGACATGGCCGGTCTTGCGCAAAAGGGCGGCGCGGTCCTCAGCCATGTGCAGATCGCGGCGACACCCGACGCGCTGCACGCGACGCGCATTGCCACGGGCGAAGCGCGGCTCGTCATCGGGTGCGACGCGATCGTGTCGGCATCGAACGACGTGCTGTCGCGTACCCGGCATGGCGTGACGGTCGCCGCGATCAACAGCGGCGCGACCCCGACCGCGGAGTTCGTCAAGAATCCGAAATGGACTTTCCCGGGCACGCAGACCGAGGCCGAGCTGCGCGAGAGCATCGGCGACGGGTGCGCGTTCATCGACGCCAACACGCTCGCGCTTGCGCTGCTGGGCGATTCGATTTACAGCAATCCGCTGCTGCTCGGCTTCGCGTGGCAGAAGGGCTGGCTGCCGCTGGAACGGACGAGCCTGCTGCGTGCGATCGAACTCAACGGCGTGTCGGTCGAGAAGAATCAGCACGCATTCACGCTGGGGCGCTATATCGCGCATCATGGCGCTGCCGCGGTCCAGCCGATCGTCGAGCCCGTTGCCGCGCCGCGGCGAACCGTGGTGCAGATGCCCGAATCGCTCGACACGCTGATCGGCGCGCGGCAAGCGTTGCTGACCGCGTACCAGAACGACGCGTATGCGCGGCGCTATCGCGACGTGGTCGACCGCATCCGGGCCAGGGAGGCGGGGATCGGCGGCGCGTCGGGGCTGCCGCTGACGCGCGCCGTCGCCGCGAATCTGGCGAAGCTCATGGCGTACAAGGACGAATACGAAGTCGCGCGCCTGTATGCCGATCCCGCGTATCTGGAGAAGCTGCGTCAGCAGTTCGACGGCGTCCCGGGGCGGGACTACACGCTGAACTTCTATCTGGCGCCGCCGCTGCTGGTGAAGCGCGATGAACACGGGCACCTGCGGAAGAAGCGCTTCGGCGCATGGGTGCTGCCGGCCTTCCGTGTGCTGGCGAAACTGAAGGGGCTGCGCGGCACGCCGTTCGACGTATTCGGGCACACGGCCGAACGGCGCGACGAGCGCCGGTTGATTGCCGACTACATCGCGCTCGTCGACGAGTTTTGCGCGACGCTCGACGCGGAGCGTCTTCCGGTCGCGTTGCAACTCGCGAACCTTCCCGACGACATTCGCGGCTTCGGCCACGTGAAGGCGCGCAACATGGCGGCAGCGGAGCAGAAGCGGGAGCGGTTGCTGGCGGCGTACCGGATGCCGATGCGATCGGCCGCCAGTGCGTGACGTTCATCGGCGGCGGGGCGGCTTACTGTCAGGCCGGGCTCGTCGTCATGCGTCATGCGGGCGGATTCGCGCGACGCGCGATGCGGGATGGTGCGGCGGCCGATCGGCCGCGGCCGTTCATGAATCGCCGCTTCGGCGCTTCAGCTTCAGGGAACGCGGCTTGCCCGCCGCCGGAAACGCGCCGACGCCGCGCGGCCGTTTCGGCTCGATGCCCGTCTTGCCGATCACGTGCCGGAAATCGATCTCGTGCGCGGCGAGCGCGCCGATCAGGGTCGCGATGACCGCGAGGTGGGAAGGGACGGTGCCCTTGCTCGAATAGTTGGTGATGGAACTTTCGTTCATCCGGATCAGGCGGGCGAACTCGCGCGCCGTCAACTGCGCTTTCTTCAACTCCTGTTGAAACTCCGCATACGCCATTGCACACATGTCGCTTCATCTCCGCAAAACCTGAATTGGCCCGCGAGGCGCCGGCACCGACGGGTGGCGTTCCCGTCGTGCCGGCGTCGCGGGGCGTTACATCTTCACCTGGTCGAGGAAGGTCTTCTTGCCGGTCTTGTAGCCGTAGATCGAGATGATCCCGTGCGTCAGGTCGCCCTTCGTGTCGAACGTCGTCGTGCCGATCACGCCTTCATACTTCGTCGACGGCATCGCGGCGAGGATCTTCGCCGGGTCCGTCGAGTTCGCGCGCTTCATCGCGTCGACCGCGATGTAGACCGCGTCGTATGCGAACGGTGCATCGAACTTGATGCCCTGGTTGAAGCGCTTCTGGTACTTCGCGAGGAACGCCGCGCCGCCCGGCATCTTCTCGAGCGCCGCACCGGCCTGCGAGCACAGCACGTTGTCGGCCGCCGGGCCGGCCAGCTCGGCGAGCGAGTCGGTGCACACGCCGTCGCCGGACAGGATCTTCGCGCGCAGGCCGAGCTGCTTCGCCTGCTTCGCGAGCGGGCCGCCGGTGGCGTCCATGCCGCCGTACATGATCGCGTCGGGGTTCTCGCCCTTGACCTTCGTGAGAATCGCGCGGAAGTCGACCGCCTTGTCGTTGGTCGCGTCGTGCGACAGCACCTTCAGGCCGAGCGCCTTCGCCTTCTTCTCGAATTCGTTCGCGAGACCCTGCCCGTAGGCGGTCGAATCGTCGATCACCGCGACGCTCTTCACGCCCTTCGACTGCGCATAGCTCGCGAGTGCCGGACCTTGCTGCGCGTCGGTCGCGACCACGCGGTAGGTCGTCTTGAAGCCCTGTTGCGTATAGGTCGGGTTCGTGGCCGACGGCGAGATCTGCACGATGCCCGCGTCGCTGTAGATCTTCGACGCCGGGATCGATGTGCCCGAGTTCAGGTGGCCGATGACGGCGACGACCTTGTCGTCGACGAGCTTCTGCGCGACCTGCGTGGCCTGGCGCGGGTCGGCCGCGTCATCCTGCGCGTCGAGCTGCAGCGTGATCTTCTTGCCGCCGATCGTCAGGCCCTTCGCATTGATCTCCTCGACCGCGAGGCGCGCACCGTTCTCGTTGTCCTTGCCGAGATGCGAAATGCCGCCCGTCGTCGGTTCGACGCTGCCGATCTTCACGACCTGGTCGGCCATCGCGCCCGACGCGGCCGCGAATGCGGCGGCTGCCAGTGCGACGGTGATCAGGGGTTTGCAGCGCATGCCGACAGTGCTTCGTTCCATCTGCCATCTCCGTTGATTGATGTTTCTGTTGCCGTCCGGTCGTCCGCGCGCCCTTGTGAGGCGGTCGGTGTGCCGGACGAGTCTTCGTGACCCGTGAGGGTTTGCATGCCGCCGGGCAGTCGATGTCGATGAACGACGCCGGCGCCACGCAGTGCCCGGGCGAGCCGACGATTTCGTCTGACCAAATGAAATCCGTATGAATATATCCGAACGCATGTGCGCTCGCTTCTGCGAATTGCGCAATCCTGCGCAAATGTGAGGCGATCGCGCGGCTGTTTCGTCGGCCTGCCGTGCGAGGGTGTGGCCGTCTCGCGCCATCGAATGTTCCGATTATTCGGCTTGGCCGATACCGATGGCCATGAACAGTGCGATGCAATCAATCACGAACTGTTCGGTCGATTTGTCTGCACACTTTTTGGCGCTGCTCGGGAATGCGCAATCGCGCTCATCGCAAGGCCGCGCCGAGGCCGCCATCTGGTTGATGCAACTAACGGTCAAGCCTGATGGCGTTGACGAATTGGTATCGACTCACACGAGCAGCGCATGTATTTCGCTTCGCAGATGACGGGGCCAGGCTTGACCGGACTGCTGCCGGCTCCCAGTTCGCTTGAACCGGTCCTGCCGTTCGACGAAGCCGAGAGCCTACGTCCGTCCGCGCAAGGCCACGAAGATCACGCCTGCGACCGCCAGCAGGCCGCCGCACAGCGTCTCGATGCCGGGCCGCTCGCCCGTCAGCGCCATCGACAGCACGGTCGCGACCGCCGGTGTCAGGTAGAGGAAATTGGCGGCGCGCGCCGTGCCGAAGTAGCCGAGTGCGAAGGTCCAGGTTGCGTAACCCAGCGCGGCGGGAAAGACGCCGAGCACCAGGACGGCGAGCGCCGTGTCGTGTGACGCGCCGCCGCCGAGCGACACGAGCGCGCCGGGCAACCACGGCGTGAGCAGCAGCGCACCGGCCAGCAGCGTATACGCGGCGCAGGGCAGCGCGCCGTACACGGGAATCAGCCGCCGCTGCAGCACGAAATAGCTGGCCGAACACAGTGCCGCGCCGAGGATCAGCGTGCTTCCGGAGCCGAGGACGAGGCCGCCCGGCTGGCCGTGCGCGATCACGGCGATGCCGGCCAGGCTGACCAGCGAACCGAGCCATCCCCAGCGATTGAAGTGTTCGCGCAGAAACACAGCGGCCAGCAGCGCCGTGAAGATCGGCAGCGTGTTCACGATGAAGCTCGCCGCGCCGGCCGACACGGTTTGCTCGCCGGTATTGAGCAGCGCGTTGTAGAGTGCGATGCCGAGAAAGCCGCAGACGAGAAAGCGCAACGCGTCGCCTTTGGCCGGCATTCGAGGCCGCCGCCACGCGAGCCATGCGATCACGAGCACCGCCGCGGTCGCGAAGCGTGCGGCCGCGAGTTGCAGCGGGGCCAGCCCGTGCAGGCCGATCCGGATGAACGGGAAGGCGGAGGCCCACGAGACGATCGTGAACGCCACCGCGCCGGCCGCGACGAGCGGCAGTCGCGCGCCGCGCGACGAGGAGGAAAGCGTATTCATGCGGCAATGGTGCGGCGTGGCGAGATGTTAAGCTAGCGCACAGATCAACCTGCGGATATGACCATGGCTCACAGCTCGGTGCGACGCCGGGCCGATGGCTCGGCGCACACTCGGCAGCGTGTGGCGGACGCGCTGCCGGCCGTCATGTCGGCACCCGGCCCGCGGCCGCCGCTGGCGAGCCTGGAGACCGTCTGCACGGTGGCGCGTCAGGGTTCGTTTCTGGCGGCCGCCGACGTCTCCGGCGTCACGCACGGCGCGATCAGCCGGCGCGTGGCGGCCGTCGAGAACTGGTTGGGCATGGCGTTGTTCGAACGTCATGCGCGCGGCGTGCGGTTGACGCCGGACGGCCAGCGCTTCGTCGGCCGGATCGAACATGCGTTCGCCATCATCGACGGCGCGGCCGATCAGTGGCGCACGCCGCGCACGCCGCGACTGGTCAGAATGAGCGTGGTGCCGGCGTTCGCGCAGCTCTGGCTGCTCGAGCGCCAGCATGCGCTGGAGAGCGAAGCGCCGGCGTTGCGCATCGAACTCGGCATCGAGCTTCGCAATGTGGATATCGCCGCCGGCGAAGCGGATCTGTCGATCCGGTACGGGCGCGGCAACTGGCGTCAGCTCGAGACCCGCGCGTTCATGCCGGAGACGCTCTATCCGGTCGCGCATCCGCGGCTGGCCACGCAGCTGGCCGCGCTGCGCCGTCGAAACGGTGACGCCGCGCTGCTCGAGATGCCGCTCCTGCACGACTCCGACGTGACCGGCTGGCGTACCTGGTTCGACGCGCTCGGCATTCCGTTCAAGCCGCGCGCGCAGGATCGCCGTTTCGAGGACTACAACCTGGTGCTCGCGGCGGCCGAAGCGGGGCTCGGCGTGGCGTTGGCGCGGATGCCGCTCGCGGATGCGTATTTCAAGCGCAGCGCGCTCGTCCGCGTGAGCCGGCATGAGGTCGACTCGCTGCTCAGGTATCACTTCGTGCATGCGAAGGGCGAGAATCGTCCGGAGGTGCTCGCGCTGATGGAGCGGATGCGGGCCGCGCTGGGATAGGCGGCAGCGGCGTCGAGGGGCGCGACGAAGGCGGCGCGGATGCTGCCGCCGCTCGACCCGGGATACCGGATCGTCGACAATGCGACCGCGGAAAATCGCGGGATCCGATAGATAAACGAGAATCGAACGTGTTGAACCGTTCGAATGCAGAGGGAATGAGGAATGAATAGACCTGACAAGTCGTCGAAAGCGCGTGCGGCGCTCGACCAGCTGTTTTCGGGCATGGCGCCCGCGGACGCGCAGCAGCGCGCGTCGCGCCCGGGCAATCCGTTCGAGGCGGCAGGCGACCCCGCCGGCGCCGACGGCCGCGTCGAAGTCACGCTGTCGACCAGAATCCAGTTGCGCGGCTATCCGGGCGCGGATGCGTTCATGAAGCGCATGGCCGAAGCCTGGGGTCTGACGTGGGGCCCGTACGACGCCGTGCGGGCGACGGCGACGCTGCCGTCCGGCTGGCGCTCGCGCCGGCTGCCGGAAGTCACGCAGATCGTCGACGAGCGCGACGTGCTGCGTGCGGAAAGCAGCCTGCAGGGCGGCGAGATGTCGTATCTGAAAGTGCATCCGCGCTACTACATCGATGCGCGCAAGGGGTTCGGCTGGCGCAAGTCGTCGAAGGCGTCCGACGATCCGGATCTCGACGGCCCCGACTGGAACTGCTACGTGATGGATCGGGAGAAGTCCGTCGAAGTGCACGAGCTGACGACGTCGTCGTCGAAAGCCGACATGGACGATGCGCGCGCGACGTTGCTGAAATGGCTCGACGAGCACTATCCGAAGCATCGCGATCCGTTCGCGTACTGGACGGACTGCGAACGTCCGTTGTAAGGCCGCACGGCGCGCGGCCATCGCGGAGGGCAATTGAAACACAACGGTCCCGTCCCGATTCTCTGGGCAGCGTTCGGCGCGGCGGTCAGCTCGACCGTCATCGAGCTGCTGCTCTGGCCGATCGTCGGCGAGGATGCGATCCACAACCTGCTTCGCGACGCACGCCTCACGGCCGCCATCGTGATGGGGCAGTCCGTGCTCGGCCCGTCCGCGGGGTTCGATCCGGCGATCATGGGCGTGGCGACGCTGGTGCATGCCGCGCTGTCGCTCGCCTATGCGGCCGTGCTGGCGATGGTGGTCCGCCACCTGTCGGCCGGCGCCGCGCTGCTCGCCGGCGGCGTGTTCGGACTCGTTCTCTACGGCATCAACCTGCACGCGTTCACCGCGATCTTTCCGTGGTTCGTTCCGGTGCGCGGCGCGATCACGCTGCTCGCCCATCTGGTCTTCGGGGTGACCGCGGCGGGCGTCTACTGCATCGTCCGGCGCCCGCCGCGAGCATGATCGCCCGCGGTTGCCGCGTCGCGCTTGCGCATCACGACCCCTGGAATAATCCGGCGTGCCCTGTCGTTTAATGGTCGGGTGACCCTATACGAAGCCGGGCGCCGTCCGTGACGCCAAGGGTCGAGTGGCCGGGGGCAATCATGCAGGAGCCGATCATGTACAACTTGTTTCGGTTCGGGATGGGCATCGTCTGTCTCGGGTGTTCGGTATGCGTCCTGGCGCAAACGTACGACGACTCGTCGGAAGACGGCGCTCGCTGCCGTGCGGTCGTCGCGCAAGCGGAAATCGACGGCACGGAACAGCAGATCGTCGGGCGGGCGTGCCGGCAGAGCGACGGCACCTGGCAGATGGTGTCAAGCCCGGACGGCAGCATCGTGTGGTATCCGGATACCGCCTATCCGTACACCGACCCGTGGTACTGGGGGCCGGCGGTGTTCGTCGGCACGGGCGTGAGTTTCGTCTTCATCGACCGCTTCCATCATCGCCATCACTTCGACCACTTCGGTCATTTCGGTCACTTCGGTCACTTCGGTCACTTCGACGGGGGGATGCGCGGCCGAGTCGGCGTTCCGATGGGGGCGGGCTTTCATCGTGGCCCGGCCTTCGTCGGCGGCGGCCACGGATTCGGCGGCATGCGGCGGCATTGAGCCGCCGTATGTTCGCGTTCAGACCAGCATGCTTGCGGCGTAGTGCTGCTGGCTGGTATGAACCGGCCTTTGGCGCATACCCTTGCGACGTTGCCTGAATGTCGCATGGCGGCGAATCACAATCCGGTCAGCGGCTCCACCGTCGAGACCTTTCGCTAGGTGGCATGACTGGGCGAAACCGTGGCGGCGCGCGCGGGTACCAGGCGTACCAGGAGAAGCATCCCCATCAACAGCAGGCTCGCCACCACCGAGAGGGCGACATACGGCGTGCCATAGCGGCTTGTGAGCATGCCCATCAGTCCCGAGCCGAACGCGCCGCCGAGCGATCCCAACGCGCTGATCATTGCGATGCCGGCCGGCGCGCTACGCTTGTCGAGCTGCGCGGACGGAATCGTCCAGAACAGGATCGGCACCGTGAACATGGATAGCTGCGCAATGCCAACCAGCACGACGGTGGCACGGATATCGCCTGCCGCGATCCGTAGCAGCAACAGGCACAGCGCGGTGGCAAGGAAGCAACCGGCCAGATGCCAGCGTCGCTCCAGGCAGCGATCGGAACTGTACGCAATCAGCACGTTGCCAGCCATGGTGAATGCGGAGATCAAGCCAGACAGCGAGCCGATGGTTGCAATACTGGAGACGCCGGCCGCCTTCAGGATGGTGGGCGTCCAGAACGTGACGGTGCTCAGGCCCAGATGAACGCTGAAGTAGACGACGGTCAATCCGATCACGCGCCTGTCGAACAGGATCGAAAGCAACGTTGCCCGGCCCGCTGGAACCACCGCCTTGTCGTGCGTGGCCTGGAGATCGCGCGCGAGCATTTCTCGTTCTGTATTGGAAAGCCAGGTCACGCCTTCAGGACGATCGCTCAACAGGAATGGCGCGAGTACCCCAAGTGCAATTGCCGGCAGGCCCTCGAGCAGGAACAGCCACTGCCATCCGCGGAGCCCCCAGCTGCCTTGCATCTGGTTCATGATCCAGCCCGATAGCGGGCCGCCGGTGATACCGGCGATTGGCACGGCGAGCAGAAGGATGCTGTTGACGCGCGCACGCACGGCATCGGGGAACCAGTACGAGAGATACAACATCAAGCCTGGAAAAAATCCGGCCTCTGCCGCCCCCAGCAGGAAGCGCACGAAGTAAAGCGACGCTGCGCCGCTCACGAACATCTGCGCAACCGTACACAAACCCCACAGCACCATGATCCGCAGCAGCGTCCGCTTCGCGCCAATGCGTGCGAGCAACAGATTGCTAGGCAGCTCGAACGCGGCATAGCTCACGTAGAACACGCCCGTCGCGACACCAAAGACAGTCTCGCTCAAACCGAGATCCGTCAGGAACTGCAGCTTGGCGAAGCTGATGTTCACCCGGTCGACGAAGTTCAGGACGTAACACAGAAACAGGAACGGCAAGATGCGCAGCGCGATCTTTTGGTAGAGCCGTGAGGACCGAAACAGGGACATTGACATTCCTCTTCGTCGGGGCTGGATAACGACTCGATCCTTGCCGTGCGCGCGCCAGTTGGCACAGTGAGCGGATCTCGGGGCACACATCCGTCAGAGTCGTCGACCGCAACGGCAGGCGCCGGCACGACGGAAATGGTCTATTGGACCGACGCACACAAACCCGTACGGTTTGCTGCCATCACGCTTGATCCTGCGGCAAATTTTAGGTCGACGACGAGGCATCATGCTCTCGGTGTTTTCCATTAAATCCCGTAATTTGGAATTTAGCGTAAGTAATTTGGCCAAATATTTAGACGAAATATAGTGAAAATTCCGCCATGAGGAATGGTTGTGTAATGGAGTTGCAAGGCGCGCCATCGCGCGACGGCGCGTCGTTTGACGGTAGACGGCGCCCGGATGCAGGATCGCGGCGCAACTGCGACCTGCCATGTTTGATTGGTTCGGGAAGCAGCCTGCCTCGCGCGCGACGCGGCGGGCCGCCTGCAATGAGCGCCTTCGTTCGCGAGTACGCCGTCCAGGTCCCGCGAGTCGCGGCCGAGCAGCACCTCGAAACGCATGACGCGCACGAGCGGTATGCCAGCGAGGGCTCGGTCACTGGCGCCGCACTCGTGCTCGAGTGCCTGCGCACCGTGCAGGTGCGCCAGGGGCACCTGCGGCGAAGACGCCTGACACACGATGCCCGGAGTCAGGCGTTTCTGTTCTTGCCCGCCGGACTGATCGCGAGTTCGACGATCGGTGCCGCGCAAAGCCCGCACGCGGTGATCGACGCGATGCTCATCGGCGTCGACCTGGGCCCGAATCTGCCCGTCACCGGATCGCTCGCAACGATTCTGTGGCTCGCCGCGATCCGGCGCGAAGGGTAGCGGATCGGCTTCGGGGAATTTCTCGCGGTCGGTGCATGCGTGATGTTGCCGGCCTTGCTGCTCGCGCTCGTCGCCTGACGCGTGACGCATGACCCACGTCAGGCGACCGATTCGACCTAGAACGAATAGGCCAGCGACGCGAACAGGCTGCGCGGCGCGCCCGGCGTGACCCACAGGCTGTTGTACGAGCTGACGTAGGTCGTGCGGTTGAACAGGTTGTTCAGGACGACTGACGCACGCAGGTGCTTGTCGACCTGCACGTAGCCGTTGAGCTGCACGGTCGCGTAGGCGGGCAGCGCGAAGCCGTCCTGCGTGTTCGCGGTGTTGCCGGCGCGGCGGCCGACATAGATCACGCCCGTGCCGACACCGGCCTTGTCCGCGAACGGCAGCGCGGTTTCGTACATCAGCAGCGCACTGCCGCTCAGACGCGGTATGTCGACGAGCCGCGCGCCGGGCGTCAGCACCGTATCGCGCGTGATTTCGGCGTCGACGTACGCGAGGTTGACGATACCGCGCAGGCCGTGGCCCAGGTCGCCGTTCCATTCGAATTCGACGCCGCGGCTACGCACTTCGCCGGCCGCGCGCGAAAAGCCGGCATTCGCCGGATCGGCGGTCAGCACGTTGCGCTTGTTGACGTGGAACGCCGCGATGGTGGCGAGCCAGCGCGTGCCGGCCCATTTCGCGCCGGCTTCATAGCCATGCCCCTTCTCCGGGTCGAACGCGCGGCCGTCGGCATCGGCGCCGTTGTTCGGCCGGAACGAGTACGCCGTGTTCGCATACAGCGACAGCGCGGGGCTCATTTCGTACACGACGCCGAGGCGCGGGCTCACCGCCGTCTGCAGCTGGCTGGTCGTCACGCCTTTCAGGCGATTCTCGACCGACTGGTGGAAGCGATCCCAGCGCAGCCCGGCGAGGACTTTCCAGTGCGGCCCGAACGCCAGCGTGTCCTGCGCGTAGAGGCCTTGCCCGTCGTCGCGCTCGAGCAGGTTGGTCGCGGTGCGCGGCGCGGGCGCCGGCTGGCCGTAGACCGGAGCGAAGATGTCGATCGCGTACGGCGCGGCGGCGGTCGGCGTCGAGCGCGCAACGAACTGGTCGTAGTTGAAGCGATACGCATCGACGCCCATCACGAGCGTGTGGCCGATGCCGCCGGTGCGGAACTTGCCGGTCGTCTCGAGCCGGCCTTGCAGGTCGTTCGAGTGAAACGCGACCTGCCGATAGCGGCGCCACAGCGTGCGGCCGTCCGGCTGCAGCGCGAACGCTTCGGACGAGCGTCCGGACAGGTCGGTGTCGCGCTGAGCGAAGCCGGCGTTGATCGACCAGCGGGCATCGATGCGATGCTCGAGCGTGAACTGGTGGCCCGTGTTGCGCACGTCGTAGTCGCCGTCGCGCGGCTCGCCGAGGAAGCGCGATGCCGGAATCGCGCCGAGCTGGCCGTTGACCGCCACCACGCCGCGATCGAGCGGCGCGCGCTGGCGCACGCTCTCGAACTCGTAGTGGAGCGTCGTGTCCGCGCCGATGTCCCACGTGAACGAGGGGGCGAACAGGTAGCGTTTGCTCGACACCGTATCGCGGAAACTGCCGTTGTTCTCGTTCATCGCGACGAAGCGGTATGCGAGCGATTTCGTGACGGGCCCGGTCGAATCGAGCGTCTGGCGCAACGCGCCGTAGCTGCCGGCCGACACGCCGACGGTGTTCGAGCGCGCGAACTGCGGCTGTTTCGTCGTGTAGCTGATGAGCCCGCCCGGATCGCCGCGGCCGTACAGCGCGGACGCGGGCCCCTTGAGCACTTCCATGCGCTCGAGGTTGGCGGTGTCGCGCGGGACGCTGATCCCGCGATTCCACGAGAAGCCGTTGACGAGGTAGTCGGTGCCCGATGTGTTGCCGTCACCGGCGAAGCCGCGCACCGCGTAGTTGTCCCAGAGGCCGCCGAAGTTGTTCTGCCGCGCGACGCCGGCGACCCAGTCGTACAGGTCTTCGCCGCGCGTCGCGGCGACGGTCTGGGCCAGTTTCGCGTCGACGCTGCTGACCGCGAACGGGATCTCCATCACGTCTGTCTCGGTGCGTGTCGCGCTCGTCGATTCGGGCGCGCGAAACGGGGCGGTCGCGCGTTGCCCCGAGACCTCGATGGCGGGCAGCGACAACTCCTGCGCATCGGCGGCGCTCAGGCCGGCCGTGCCGACGACGATGGCCATCGGTGCGGCCGCCCAGTTCTTCCTGCTCATACCCCGTCCCTTGATGTGGTTGGCGTTCGGGCACGGCGGACCGTCTCGCGCCGGCATTTGTGTTCCAAACAGTACATTCGCGCCGAAATTTAATGGAAATGAGAGGCATTTGCAATCGTAAGTTGATGGCCCGCGTGCAATACGAAGCGCCCGGCAACGGCGCGGCGGTCGCCGGCGCTTGTTCGACCGTCCTGATCATCAAATTCCGAATGGCGGGAATCTGGTTAAGCATGGATGACGCGTGGCGAACTGGAGATTGGTGGTTTTTCCCGTAAATGCCCGGAATTGATGGGGTAAACGTGGACCGCGCCGGGGCGGTGTCAGCGTCTTTGTTGTTTGACAAATCCCGTATGTCGGGATTAAAGTAAAAGCCATCTCATTCAAACCGTCGAGCTGCCGCATGAACATCCCACAGTTGGAGATCGATACCGGAACACGAAGCGGAGCGAGCGTCGTGCTCGAGACGGCGCGTGATGCGGGCGTCGACGTCTGTTTTGCCAATCCCGGCACCACCGAGATGCCGTTCGTCGGCGCGCTCGACACCGTGGCGGGGGTGCGCTCGATCCTCGGCCTGTTCGAGGGGGTCTGCACCGGCGCCGCGGACGGCTATGGCCGCATGGCCGGCAAGCCGGCGATGACGCTGCTGCATCTCGGGCCGGGGCACGCAAACGGCATCGCCAACCTGCACAACGCGCGCCGCGCCCGCACGCCGATCCTGAACATCGTCGGCGATCACACGCGCGACCATCTGAAGTACGACGCACCGCTCACGTCGGACATCGAGTCGCTCGCCCGCCCCGTGTCGGTGTGGTACCGCAGCGTCGCGCGCGACACGGATCTCGCGACGGATACGGCCGATGCGATCTCGGCCGCGACGGGCGCGCAGCGCGGCGTCGCGACGCTCGTGCTGCCGGTCGATCTCCAGTCGGCCCAGATGCGCGAGGCGGCGTCGCCCGCCGTCGTTCGCCCGGCCGAGGTGTCGTTCGATCCTGCGCAGGTCGAGCGGGTCGCGGATCTGCTGCTCAGCGGCCATCGCGCCGTGCTGCTGATGGGCGGTCGCGCGCTGTCGGCCCGCGGGCAGCGCGCGGCGGCGCGCATCGCGGCGGCGACCGGCGCGACCTGCTTCAGCGAGACCTTTCCGGCGCGCGCCGAGCGCGGCGGCGGCCTGCCGGACATCGACCGCCTGCCTTACTTTCCCGAGCCGGCGCTGGCCGCGCTGGCCTGCCGGCGCGTGGTGCTGGCGGGCGCGCTCGCGCCCGTCACCTACTTCGGCTACGAAGGCATTCCGGGTGAACTCGCGCGGCCTGAGGACATCGTGACGCTGGCCGCGCCGGGCGACGCGGCCGACGACGCGCTCGAAGCGTTGGCGGACCGCATTGGCGCGCCAGGGAACGCCGACGGCGTGCCAGTCGAGCGCTGGCAAGTGGAAGAGGGGCCGCTGACCCCGCAGGCCGTCGGCCGCGTGCTGGCGAATGCCTTGCCCGACGACGCGATCGTGTCGATCGAGGGCGGCACGTGCGGCTATCCGTTCGTGACCGCGTCGGCACGCGCACGTCGCCACACGATCCTCACGAATACGGGCGGCGCGATCGGCCAGGGTTTGCCGGTGGCGCTCGGCGCCGCCGTCGCGTGCCCGGAACGCCGCGTGTTCGCGCTGCAGTCCGACGGCAGCGCGCAGTACACGATCCAGGCGCTGTGGACGATGGCGCGCGAGCGTTTGCCGATCGTGATGCTGATCGCGTCGAACCGGCGCTACGGCATCCTGCAGACCGAACTCGCGCGCAGCGGCTTGCCGGCCGACACGCCGCACGCCAGCCGCCTGACGCTGCTGGACGATCCGCCGATCGACTGGCTCGCGCTGTCGCGCGGCTACGGCGTGCCGGCCGAGCGTGCGAGCACGGCGCAAGCGCTGATACAGGCGCTCGACGACGCGCTCGCGCATGCCGACGGGCCGAGGCTCATCGAAATGTGCCTGTCCTGATCGCGCAATCCGCATTCCCCTTCAATCCCGACTCTCACCTTTCATCGCTATGGATCTGCAACTCCACGGAAAAGCCGCGTTCATCACCGGCGGCAGCATGGGCATCGGCAAGGCCGTCGCGCTCGAGCTGGCCCGCGAAGGCGTCAACGTCACGATCGCCGCGCGACGCATGGCACACCTC
This sequence comes from Burkholderia sp. Bp9140, assembly GCF_003853425.1. NCBI lineage: Bacteria > Pseudomonadati > Pseudomonadota > Betaproteobacteria > Burkholderiales > Burkholderiaceae > Burkholderia > Burkholderia sp. Bp9140. The sequence goes on along the minus strand of NZ_QTPQ01000006.1, from coordinate 134,965 downwards.
GAAGCGGCCGCCGCCGAGATTCGCGCGGAACTCGCGCCGCTGGGCGACACGGCGGGTGCCATCCTGCCCGTCACGGTGGACACGACCGACATGGCGTCCGTCGAAACGGCGATGGCCGCGAGCGTCGAGCGCTTCGGCCGGCTGGACATCCTGCTGAACGGCGCCGCGCATCCGGGCGGCCTGGTGCGGGCGGAACTGGAAAACGCCGACCCGCAGGGGCTGCTCCAGGACATCGACATCAAGGTGGTCGGCTACCTGCGTTGCGCGAAGGCGGCCGCACCCTACATGCGGCGCAACGGCTTCGGCCGGATCGTCAATATCGGCGGCCTGACGGGCCGCGGCAGCAAGCAGCTGTCCGGCATGCGCAACGTGGCGATCGTGCACCTGACCAAGACGCTGTCCGACCAGCTCGGCCCGTTCGGCATTACGGTCAACACGATTCACCCTGGCGTTGTCGAGACGCCGCACATCCACGAACTCTACGAGAAAGAGGCGCAGAAGCAGGGGCTCACGGCCGCGGAGGTCGAGGCGAACTATGTCAAGGTCACGCCGATCCGGCGCGTGCTGCAGCCCGAGGAAATGGGGTGGATCGTCGCGTTTCTCGCGTCGCCGAAATCCGGCTCGATCACCGGCGAGTCGATCGGCTGCGACGGCGGGCTCACACGCGGCATTTTTCTCTGACACAAGGAGCATTTCATGACCGCAACCGTACTGGTCGCCACGGCCGGCCAAGGCATCCTGCGCTCGAACGACGACGGCAAGACCTGGCATCGCCTCGGGCTCACCGAGCCGATCGAGTTCGACGGCATCGTGCGCGCGCTCGCGGTGGATTCCGCGACGCCGTCGCGCGTCTATGCCGGCGCCGATGCCGGGCTATGCATCAGCGAGGATGGCGGCGCGCACTGGTTTCGGCCCGAGAACCTGCTGAACGGGCAGACGGTCTGGTCCATCGCGATCGATCCGTCGAATCCCGCGGTGCTCTATGCGGGCACCGGCGCCCCGTCGCGCGCCGCGCTGTACAAGTCGAGCGACGCGGGCCTGACGTGGGAGAGAACGGCGCCCGAGTTCCCCGAGTTTTGCGCGGGCGTCAATCGCCCGCGGCTGCTGACCATCTGCGTGGATCCGGACGACGGCCGCAACGTCTGGTATGGCGTGGAGGAGGGCGGCGCGTGGCGCAGCCGCGATGCCGGGGCGAGCTGGACGCGCGTGGACGGCCCCGGCACGGCGATCCGCAACAGCGACATTCATGCGATCGCCGTGCTGTCCGCCACGGCGGAGCGGCCCAAGACGACGGTGCTGCTGACGGTGAACGCGGTGCATGTGAGCGAGGACGATGGCCAGACCTGGGACGGCAAGCTGTCGCGCGATCGTTTCGACGGGTTGTACTACACACGCACGGTCGTGCAGTTGCCGAAGCCGGACGGCGACCTGCTGATGGCGATCGGCGACGGCACGCCGGGCACCCGAAGCCGCATCTATCGCTCGACCGATCGCGGCTACGCGTGGCACGAGACGGATCTGCAGGTGCCGCCGAATTCCACCTTCTGGGCGTTCGGCGTCCATCCGGCCCGGCCGGAACTCGTCTATGCGGGCACCAAGTACGGGCACCTGTTCTGCTCGCGCGACGGCGGCCGGAACTGGACCAAGGCATGGCGCGATTTCAGCGAGATCACGGCCGTCGCGTGGACGCCGTTCGAGGCGCCGCTCGTCGCCCACGCGCAGTCCACCCATTGAGCGGAGCGAACGATGACACCGTCCGACATCCAGCGACACGCCGAGCACGCGAACGCGAGCGGGCTGCCGCTGCCGACGCCGTGCGTCCAGCGCACCCACCTGTCGCTGTTCGTGCGTGACCCGGTGCGCTCGAGCACCTGGTACGCCGAGGTGCTTGGCATGACGGAAACCGCGCGCGGCGAGCAATGGGTGTTCATGTCCTTCGGCCAGAAGCACCATGACATCGCGCTGATTCGCGCGGCGTCCGACGCGGAGCTCGGCACGATCGGCCTGCAGCACTACGGGCTCGAGATCGCCGGCGGCCTGACCGAGCTGCGTCGCCTGTACGGCATGCTGATCCGCCGCAACGTGCCGATCGTCAAGATCACCGATCACAAGGTCGGGATCGGCGTGTATTTCCCGGATCCGGACGGCAACCGCCTCGAATTCTTCTGCGAAACCGTCACGGACGACGAAGAGGGCAAGCGCGTGCTGCACCGGTACAACGCACCGAGCGATCCCGTGCAGCTCGAGCCGCTGTTCGACTGACGCGCCGGTCCTTCATTTCCGCATAACCGAACATTTTATAGAGGATTCCTGATGAGCAAGATCGCCAATTTCGAAGGCTTTCATATCCGCAAGTGGTACACGCAGATCGAGGATTCGCTCGCGAACGAATCCGGCCAGCTCGCGGATGGCGAGCCGTTGCGCAAGATCGTGATCGCCGCGGCCGTTCACAACCCGTATGCGGGGCGCTTCAGCGAAAACCTCGACGACCTCGTGCGCCCGTCGCCCGCGCTCGGCAAGGAGTTCGCGCGGCGCATCGAGTCGCTGGCCGCGGGCCGCGCGATCGAGAGCTATGGCAAGGCTTGCCTGGTCGGCTCGGCCGGCGAGTACGAACACGGCAACGCGTTCCTGACGTCGATCTTCGCGGAGCCGATCCGTGCGGCGCTGGGCGGCGGGAAGTCGTGGGTGCCGTCGAGCGGCAAGCGCGGCCCGGTCAACACGGTGATCGACGTGCCGCTCGCGCACAAGGATGCGCTCTATGTGCGCTCGCACTACGACACGGTGACGTGCCTGTTCCCCGATGCGCCCAACGACGACGAAGTGCTGGTGATCTTCGCATTCGCGACGCGCGGCCGCCTGCATGCACGGCTCGGCGGGCTGAAGGCGAGCGAGATCGTCGGTCGCGACGGTCTGGTCTGAGCGGATGCGGGCCGGGGAGCACATGATGAATACGGCATCCGTCAAGGATGGGTGGGTCGACAGCGATGGGCTGCGGCTGCACTACGTGAGCTGGGGGCGCGACGATGCGCCGGCCGTGGTGATGCTGCACGGCTTGCGCAGTTACGCGCATACGTGGGAGCCCGTCGCCGATGCGCTGGTCGACCGCTACCGGGTCGTCGCGCTCGATCAGCGCGGACGCGGACGGAGCGACTGGGATCCGCGGCGGGACTATTACGCGGCGGCCTACGTGCGCGATCTCGACGCATTGGTGCGCGCGCTCGGCCTGCAACGATTCGTGCTGGTCGGGCATTCGATGGGCGGGGCCAATGCGTTCGTCTACGCAGCGGCGCAACCGGAACGGCTCGCCGGTCTCGTGATCGAGGACATGGGCCCGGGCGCGTCGGCCGGTTCGCCGGGCTCGGCGCGCATCAAGCGTGAGCTGAGGGAAACGCCGGCCGCGTTCGCGTCGTGGGGCGATGCGCGCGCATTCTGGCGACGCCAGCGGCCGAACATCACGGAAACCGCGCTCGATTCGCGCATCGCGCACTCGCTGAAAGAGGCCGGGCAAGGGCGGATCGTATGGCGTCACGACGCCGACGGGATTGCGGCGGCGCGGCTGGCCGCGACGCCGGAGCAACTCGTCCATCTGTGGCCGCCGATCCTCAACCTGCACGTGCCGACGCTGTTGTTGCGCGGCGGCGATTCAGATTTCCTGTCCGCGGACGTGGCGGCCGAAATGACGGCCGCCAACGCGGGAATCGAGCGGATCGATATTCCCGGTGCGACGCATTACGTCCATGACGATCAGCCGGCCGCGTTCAATCATGCATTGCGTACCTGGCTCGATCGTCTGGACGATCCGGCGTGGCGGGCGGGAGTCTGACGAATGAAAATGAACCATGCGAACCGGACGTCGGTCGCGATCGTCGGCGCGGGACCGAACGGTGCGGCGATGGCGAACCTGCTCGGCCTCTATGGCGTCGCGACGGTGGTCATCGAGAAGGCGCCGCAGATCGTCGAGTTTCCGCGCGCGGTCGGCATCGACGACGAGGCGCTGCGGCTGTTCCAGACTGCGGGCCTCGCCGACGAACTGAGCCGCGACATCATCCAGAACGTGCCGCTGCGCATGTTCAAGGCGAACGGCGAATGCTTCGCCGACATCCGCCCGTCGATGCGCGAGTTCGGCTGGTGGCGGCGCAACATCTTCATGCAGCAACTGGCCGAGCGAACGCTGCGCGACGGGCTGGCACGCTATCCGCACGTCTCGCTGCGGACCGGCGACGAAGTGGTCGGTATCGACCAGGACGACGAAGGCGCCACGCTGCAGGTGCGCCGTGCCGACGGGCAGCACTACGCGCTCGAGGCTGACTACGTGGTGGCGGCCGACGGCGGCCGCAGCCCGATGCGCGAGTGGCTGGGCGTCAAGCTGGCCGGCGCCACCCATCCGATGAAGTGGGTCGTGGTCGACGTGAAGAACGCCGGGCTCGACCAGCCGTGCACGGCGCTGAACTGCGACCCGCGGCGCCCGAACGTCTGTATCTATCTGCCGTTCAATTTCCGGCGCTGGGAGTTTCTCGTGTTCCCGCACGAGGACGAGGAGGCGATCGCGAAACCGGAATCGATACGCGCGCTGATCGCGCCGTACGTCGACGATGTCGACCGCCTCGAGATCGTACGCGCCCGGACCTACACGCACCATTCGCGCGTGGCCGAAAGGTTCGTCGTCGGCCGCGTGGCGCTCGTCGGCGATGCGGCGCACCTGACGCCGCCATGGGTCGGGCAGGGCCTGAATGCGGGGTTGCGCGACGTGGGCAATCTGGCGTGGAAGCTGGCGGGCGTGGTCAACGGCGCATTGCATCCCGACGTGATCCGCACCTACGAATCGGAGCGGCGCGATCACGCGAAGGCGATGATCGACCTGGCGGACACGTTCGGCGCGATGCTGATGCCGACCAACCGGCTCGTCGCCTTCCTGCGCGATCGTTTCCTCGGGCTCGTGCGGTATGCGCCGGGCCTGAAGGACTACATCGTGCAGATGCGTTTCAAGCCGATGCCGAGCTACACGCGGGGCGTCGTGCTGCCGGGGGCGCCGGACACCGCGGTCGGCAGGATGATCGCGCAGCCCGACGTCGAGACGGCCGACGGCATGCGCCGCAAGCTCGACGACGTGCTGGGCCCGTGGTTCGCGATCGTCGGCTGGCAGTGCGATCCGCAGGCATGCCTGAGCGACGACGATCGCGCGTACTGGGCGGCGCTGGGCGCGACATTCGTTCAGGTCAACCGTTCGCGCAGCGGCACCGGCCGCGCGCGGCGGGTGACCAGTGCTCACGGCAGCACGTGCGTCGAGGACGTCGACAACGCACTGGCTGACTGGTTCGACCGGCATGCCGGCCCGCTCGTGGTGGTGCGCCCCGATCGCTACGTGGCGGCGCAGACGGATGCGGTGGGGATGGCCCGCGTGACCGCGGCCTTTCAGGCGTTCGCGCCGCGACAACGGGAGGAAGCCCATGTTTGTTGAGCAACGCACCTATACGCTGGTGCCGGGTGGCGTCGCCGAATATCTGCGCCTGTACGCGGAGTGCGGGCGCACGGCGCAGGAGCAGGCGCTCGGCACGATGGTCGGCTGTTTTGCGACGGAAGTCGGGCCGCTGAACCAGCTCGTCTATCTGTGGGCATTCGATTCGCTGGACGATCGCGCCCGGCGTCGCGCCGTGCTGATGGCCGATCCCGCGTTCAGGACGTTTCGCGGCAAGGTCCGGCATCTGCTCGTCAGGCAGGAAAACCAGATTCTCCGGCAGGAAATCGGCGGCCTGTTGCGTGCGCCGAGCCAGGCCGCGTGATGCGATCGTCGCGCCGTCCGCGCCCATCGTGCAGTCTCTACCGAGGTACCCGTCTTGATTCCGTATACACCGCTGACTTCGCGCATGACGCCTGACGCGCAACGCGATTACGCTCCGCTCCATCTGTATGTCGATGGCCGGTTCCTGCAGGCCGACGGCCGGCGCACGCAGCCTGTGCTCGATCCGGGAACCGGCCGCGTGCTCGGCGAACTGCCGCATGCGACACCGGACGATATCGACGCCGCGGTGCACGCCGCGCATCGCGCGTTCGCGGCGTGGCGGCGCGAGTCGCCGCTCGTGCGCTCGGACATCCTGCGCCGCGCCGCTGCGCTCGTGCGCGAGCGCGCCGCGACCATCGGCCGCCACATCACGATGGACCAGGGCAAGCCGCTTCGCGAGGCGATCGCCGAGGTCATGTCGTCCGCCGAACAGCTCGAATGGCATGCGGAGGAGGGGCGTCGCACCTACGGCCGCGTCGTACCGTCGCGTTCTCCCGACGTCGCGCAGACGGTATTGCGGGAACCGATCGGCGTGTGCGCGGCGTTCTCGCCGTGGAATTTCCCGTTCAGCCAGGCGATGCACAAGATCGCGGCCGCGCTTGCGTCAGGGTGCACGCTGGTGTTGAAAGGGCCCGAGGAATCGCCGAGCGCGATCGTCGCGCTCGCCCGCATCTTTCACGATGCCGGATTGCCCGCGGGCTGCCTGAACATCGTCTGGGGCGTGCCGGGCGACGTGTCGACGCAACTGATCGAGTCGCCGCTGGTGCGCAAGATTTCGTTCACCGGTTCGGTGCCGGTCGGCAAGCAACTGGCCGCGCTCGCCGCGTCGCACATGAAGCGCATGACCATGGAACTGGGCGGGCACGCGCCGGTGCTCGTCTGCGCGGATGCGGACATCGAGCGCGCCGCGACGATGCTGGCGGCGTACAAGTTTCGCAATGCCGGGCAGGTCTGCGTGTCGCCGACGCGGTTTTTCGTACAACGCCCGGTGTTCGAACGATTCGTCGCCACGTATCTCGACGCGGTTGGCAGGATTCGCGTCGGCCACGGACTGGAAGAGGGAACCACGATGGGGCCGCTTGCCCACGAGCGACGCGTGTCCGAGATCGGCGCCTTCGTTGCCGACGCAAAGGCGAAAGGGGCGGATATTGCCGCGGGCGGGACGGTCCTGCCGGGGCCGGGGCACTATTTCGCGCCAACGGTCGTGCTGGGCCCGGCGCGCGACACGCGCCTGATGAACGAAGAGCCGTTCGGCCCGATCGTGGGAATCGTGCCGTTCGACGCGCTCGACGACGCGCTCGCCGAGGCCAACCGCTTGCCGTTCGGCCTCGCGTCGTATGCGTTCACGGATTCGGCGCGCAACGCGCACCGGATCGGCCGCTTGCTGGAAGCCGGCATGGTCAACATCAATCACTTCGGGATGGGGCCCGCGGAGATCCCGTTCGGCGGCGTGAAGGACAGCGGTTTCGGGAGCGAGGGAGGAACGGAGACGTTCGACGGCTACCTGGTCACCAAATTCATCACGCAGATGAATTGACGGCGCGCACCTCGACGATCACGCGTGGCGCCGCGCGCGATGCCGTGCGAATGCTCAGGTGGCTGCGCCGATCCGTGCGGTGGCGTCGATCAGGAGTTTGCCGAGCACATGCTCGTCGAACAGCGCGAAGTGCTCGGCGCGAAAGACCAGCGACAGGCTGCTGTTGATTTCGCCGCTGCTGGCGGTGCGAATCGGCGCGGCGATGCCGACGAACCCTTCGTCGAGCTCGCCGCGTGAGATCCAGTATCCCGCGTCGGCGATCTGCTGGCAGACGCGCCAGAACTGCGTCCAGTCGGCCGCGAACGCGCCGAGCTCGGCGTTGTGCCGTTCGTGCAGGCGTTTCAGGCGCGCGCGCGACATCGCGGCCACGATCACTTTCGACGACGCACCGAGGAACAGCGGCATGATGCGGCCGCGGCCGAAGCCCAGTTGCAGGTTCTCCGCGCCGGTTTCGTGCATGACGTTGATGATCTGCTCGTCGAACAGCGTCGACACGAGCGCATCGCCGCCGGTGACCTGAACCAGCTTCTGGATGATGGGTTTTGCGGCAGTGAGCGTCGGGTCCGACTGCCGCATGTTGTAGTCGAGATGGATGATGCGCGGGCCCAGCGTGTAGCGGCCGTTGCTGCCGACGAGCAGGCCGACGGAGGCCAGTTCCTTCACGTAGCGGTAACACGTGGTTCGCGAAAAACCCATGTGTTCGGCGATCTCTTCGGCCGTCATCGATGTCGCGGACGAAGAGAAGACGTCGAGGATGGACAGCATTTTGGTGAGGCTCGACATGACGTGACCCGGGATTCAGACGGCTTGCGGCAATGGAACGGGAAGGGCGAATTCGGTTCGGGCTGCCGGGCTGCGGCATGGAATGCGGCACCGGTGGCGACAGGGCCGTAGTCTAACTTAAGTCGCTCAGGCGGCAACCGGAGCCGCGTGAGCGATTGTGCATGGAGCAGGCCAGCCTGCGGCACGGGACGGTCTCCGTAAATTGATACGTATTCCTATTTTAATCGACGATGTCATGCCGGATCAACGCCGCTACCTTGCCGGTCGGTTCATGGGCGCGTTGACCGGAAAAATTTGATGAGGAGAAGCAGATGAAAGCGTTGTTCCGGATGGTGGCATTGTGCGGTTGCGGCGCCGTTGCGCCGACGTTCGCACAATCGAGCGTGACGCTCTACGGTACGCTGGACACGGGCGTCACGTATACGAGCGACGTGGCGTCCGCCCCGCGCGGCGGGCGTCAGCTCGCGTTGCAGGCGGGCGTATCGCGCAACGACGTGTGGGGCCTGACGGGCAGGGAGGATTTCGGCGGTGCCAACTTCGCCGTGTTCCGGCTCGAAAGCCAGTTCCAGACGTCGGACGGTACGCTGACCGTGCCGGGCTCCGCGTTCAGTTCGCAAGCATACGTCGGGCTGGGCGGCGACTGGGGCACCGTGACGCTCGGGCGCCAGTTCGATTTCGTCGGCGATCTCATGCCGGCCTTCGCGGTTGGCGCGAACACGCCGGCCGGCCTGCTCGCCTGGGGGTTGCCGGTGAATGCATCGGCAGGCGGCGCGCTCGACAACCGCGTGTGGGGCGTCCAGGTGAACAATGCGGTGAAGTACGTGAGTCCGACGTTCGGCGGTATCGCGTTTGGCGGCATGTGGGGCTTCGGCAACGTGCCCGGCACGGTCGCGCGCAGCAGTGTGCAGAGCGCGATGCTGTCCTACACGCAGGGCGCGTTCAGCGCCGCGCTTGCCTATTTCGGCCAGCATGACGTGACCGCCGGCGGCAATCTTCGCAACTTCTCGGGCGGGGCCGGCTACAACTTCGACCGGTTTCGCGTCTTCGGCATGGTGTCGGACGTGCGGATCAGCGCCGCCGCGCTGCTACGTGCCACGACCTACGACGCCGGGCTGACCTATGCGGTCACGCCGTCGTTGCAACTGGGCGGCGGTTTCCAGTTCCAGCAGCGCGGCGGCGACGTCGGCTCGGCCAATCAGGTCACGCTGAGCGCCGATTATTCGCTGTCGAAGCGTACCGGCCTGTATGCGGTGTTCGCACGGGGGCACGATAGCGCTTACGGCGCCCAGGTCGAGGCCGCGCTCGGCGGCGCGGCGGCCGGCTCGACGCAGACCGCGGTTCGCGTCGGGGTGCGGCATCAGTTCTGACAGCCCGGAGCGGCACGGGCTGCCGCGTCGGCCGCGCGCGCCCGTTCGCCGCCCGCCGGGTTCAGAAGCGATGCATCATCCCCACGCGCAGGGCCAGCTGGTTGCGGCCGGACGACTGCCCGGCGGTGCCGAGCACGTGTGCGTAGTCGAAGTCGGTGCCGGTGTTGCCGGTCGCATGCTGGTACGCACCCTGGATGTACGTCGAGGTCCGCTTGCTGAGGTCGTAGTCGAGCATCATCGATACCTGGTGCCAGTTCGGCGATGCATCGCCCGCCGCCGTCGCGACATGCGCGCGCGTGTAGGTATACGCAGCGCCGAGCCAGACGTCCGGCCGGAAGAAATACTGGCCGTTGACCTCGAAGTTGTCGAATTTCCACGCGTTCTGCGAGCCGGCTGCCGGCTGGTTCGCGAAGTAGAGATTCGACTCGGGGTTGTATACGTCGACGTGCGAATACGCGGCGGACAGCGTCAGCTTGTCGCTGAACTTGTACGACGCGCCGGCATCGATGTTCTGCTGCGCGCGGCCGCTGAAGACCGTATCGTCGCTCGACAACGCGCCGCCCGCGGTCGCGCCGCCGTTGTTGGCCTTCAGGTACGCGATGGCCGCGGAGAACGCGCCCATCTGGTACTGCACCGCGGCACTGTAGACCCGGTTCCGGGCAAAGCCGCCCGCCTGGTTCGCGAGGCCGTAGAGCACCTCGCCCTTGAAGCCGGCGTACGCGGGCGACACGTACTTGACGCTGTTCTGGATGCGGTAGTCCCAGTCGGCATTGTCGTTGTCGTACGGGTGGGCGCCGAAGTCACCGAGCCAGTTGCCGGTGGCCGTGAACGGGCTCCACATGTCGAGCGTGGGATCATACTGGCGGCCGAACGTGAGCGTGCCGAACCGGTCGGAATCGAGCCCGACGTAAGCCTGCCTGCCGAACATCCGCGACGTCACGCCGAGCGCCCCCGTGCTCGCGTTGAAACCGTTCTCGAGCTGGAAGAGTGCCCTCAGTCCGCCGCCGAGGTCTTCCGTGCCTTTCAGCCCCCAGTTGCTGCCGACGGTGTCCCCGCTGACCATCTGGTAGGCCTTGCTGCCGCCCGCGTTGCTCGTGAAATTGACGCCTTCGTCGATCAATCCATAGAGCGTCACGGTACTCTGCGCGTGTGCCGTCAGGCCGAATCCCATGGCGCCGGCGGTCGAAACGACCGCAATCATCTTCTTCATCGTCGATCTCCAGGTGAGTGCCGGTATGGCGAGGCGGTACCGTTCCCGATGGCGTGCCGGTGCGCCGGACGCCCGGGGTGGCCCGCTTATAGTTAGTAAGACGAAATATATGGATCGAAAGAGACCGGGCGCCGCGATCGGGCGGCCCGGGTGCTGGACGTTGCCGGGATCCCGGCAACGTGTCGGTGCGGCGTTACAGCATGCGCCGCAGTACGTCGTTTTCGCGGTTCGGGTCGAAGAACCGGTGTTTCAGCGCGGCGAGAACATGCAGCACGACGAGCGCGAGCAGCGTGTAGGCCAGTGTCCGGTGCAGCCACTGGAATGCCTCGAACCAGTGGTCGTTCTTCGGCAGCAGCTCGGGCACGCGGAAGAAGAAGAACGGCACGCCGTCGCTCTGCGTAAACGTGCTCGACATCGAATAGCCCATCAGCGGCACGATGATCGCGAGCGCATACAGCAGGTAATGCCCGATCCTGGCGAGCGTGCGGTCCAGCTTCGGCAGGCTCGACGGCAGCGGCGGCAACGGCTTCATCGAGCGAATCGCCAGCTGCGTCACGACCACCAGCAGCGTAAGCACGCCGAACTCCTTGTGGGTCGGGTAGTACCAGTCGAACTTGGCCGGCAGGTTGTCGTCGAGCCGGACCATCGTCCATCCGGTCCAGAGCTGCGCGCCGATCAGGATCGCCCTGACCCAGTGCAGCAGCCGAAGCACGAGCGGATATTTCTCGACCGTGAATGCAATGGCCTGGTTTTCCATTTGACTTGTCTTCCTTGAAAGCGAAATTGCACCGGGCGGGACGCCGATCGTCGACTTCGACGTCCCGCGACGCGCTTCATCGAACCCGGGCCGGAGGGCGATGCGCACGACCCTTCGACGAAAGAGCCGTGCGCCCGGCGGTCCGTGCGGTCAGGCGATCGATCGCGAATCCGCGCAGCACTCCTGCAGCGCCTCGCGCAGCGTCAGCGCGATGAAGTCGGCCTCGTCCTGCAGCAGCGTCAACGGCGGCGACATCACGACCTTGTTGGCGATCGCCCGGACCAGGACCCCGCGCCTGCGCGCGGCGTCGGCCACGCGCGCCGCGAACCCCTTGCCCGGATCGAGCGGGGTGCGGCTGGCCTTGTCGGTCACGAGATCGAGTGCCAGCATCAGCCCTTTGCCGCGAACGTCGCCGACGGTCTCGAAGTCGGCCTTCAGCGGCAGCAGTTGCTCGAGCAGGCGCCGGCCGACCCGTGCCGCATTGCCCGGCAGGTCCTCCGCTTCGACGATGTCGAGCACCGCGAGCGACGCGGCGCACGCGAGCGGATGCCCGCTGTACGTATAGCCGTGCATGATCACGTGCGAGAAGCCTGCGCCATGCTCGATCGCCTGCGCGATGCGCCCGTTGTACAGCGTCGCGCCGAGCGGTACGTAGCCGGCGGAGATGCCTTTGGCGACGCACAGGATATCGGCCGCGACGCCCCATCCGCGGCTGCCGAGCATGCTGCCGGTGCGGCCGAAACCGGTGACCACCTCGTCGGCGATCAGCAGGATGCCGTTCCGGTCGCACACGGCGCGCACGCGCGCCCAGTAGTCGGCGGGCGGGACGATCAGGCCGCCCGCGCCCTGTACCGGCTCCGCGACGAACGCGGCGATGGTCTGCGGGCCATGGAACGCGATCGTTTCCTCGAGCTGCCGGATGCAATGCTCGACGAGTTGCTGCGGATCGTCGCAGTTCCACGGGTTGCGATAGAGCCACGGCGTGTCGAGCAGCACGCAGCCGGGCAGCAGCGGACCGTGATTGTAATGGTAGACGCCGTTGCCGCCGATCGACGTGCCGCCGACGTGCACGCCGTGATAACCGTTGCGCAGCGACAGGAATTTCGTGCGCGACGGCTCGCCTGCGGCGACCCAGTACTGGCGCGCCATCTTGAGCGCGGTCTCGACCGCGTCGGAACCGCCGCTGCCGAACATCACCCGCTGCATGTCCTCCTGCGCGAACATCGCGCACAGGCGGTCGGCCAGGTCGTACACGCGCGGATGGGCGACGCCGTCGAAGGTCTGGTAGTAGGACAGCTCGTCCATCTGGCGAGCGATCGCGGCCTTCACTTCCGGTCGATTGTGGCCGACGTTGACGTTCCAGAGTCCGCCGACGCCGTCGAGCATGCGGTGGCCCTCGACGTCGTACACGTAGTTGCCGTCGCCGCGCTCGATGATCACGGTGGGGGTCGTGTGCCCGGCGGCTGCCGAGCTCATCGGGTGCCAGAATCGCTTTTGTCGCTTTTGATAGTCCATGGTCTTTCTCTCACGAAGTGCTTGAACACATTGCGGCGCCGCGTGCGCCGCGGGATCACAGGGCTGCGCTGATGATCTTTTCCTCGAGGTACGCGTCGAGCGCGGCCTTCGACAGGTCGCGCCCGATCCCGCTCTGCTTGGTGCCGCCCCACGGCAGGCGCGCGTCGATCGGGCTCCAGGCATTGATGGCGACCGCGCCGACGTCGAGCCGCTCGGCGACGCGGTGCGCGGTGCCGACGTCCTGCGTCCAGACCGAAGCGGACAGGCCGAACGGCGTATCGTTGGCGATGCGAATGGCCTCGTCCTCGCTGTCGAACGGCATGACCATGCCGACCGGGCCGAACACTTCGTCGCGGGCGATCCGCATGCCCGGATGCACGCCGCCCAGAATCGTCGGGCGCATGAAGCAGCCGCGCGGCGGCACCTGTTCGTCGCCCGCGAGCATGACCGCACCTTCGGCGAGCGCGCCTTCGACGTGCGCGCGCACGCGCGCGAGGTGACGCGGGTTGATGAGCGCGCCCATCTGCACGCCGGGCTCCGACGGCGGGCCGACGCGGATGGCGCGGGCGGCGTCGGCGAGCCGCGCTTCGAGTGCGCGCGCGATCGAACGATGCGCGAGCACGCGCGAGCCGGCCGCGCACGTCTGCCCCTGATTCGCGAACATGCCGGCCATCAGCGACGGGATCGCACGGTCGAGATCGGCATCCGCGAAGACGATCTGCGCGGCCTTGCCGCCGAGTTCGAGCGTGACGCGCTTGAAGGTCCTGGCCGCGACGCCTGCGATCGCACGACCGACTTCGGTGCTGCCGGTGAAGCTGATCTTGCTCACGAGCGGGTGCGCGACCAGCGCGGCGCCGACTTCCGAACCGACGCCGTGGACGATGTTGACGACACCGGCGGGAAGGCCGGCTTCGCAGACGAGTTCGCCGAGCCGCGACAGCGCGAGCGGCGTGTCCTCGGACGGCTTGATGACCACCGGGCAGCCGGCCGCGAGCGCCGGTGCGAGTTTCCACACGGCGATCATGAGCGGCGCGTTCCACGGGATGATCTGCCCGGCGACGCCGACCGGCGCGCGCCGCGTGTAGTTGAGTGTCGGGCGGCCCATGAAGCCGTCGGTCGGAATCGTGCGGCCCTCGAGCTTGTCGGCCCAGCCGGCGAAGTAGCGCAGCGTGTCGATGCTCATCGGGATGTCCATCATGCGCATCTCGGCAAGCGGGCGGCCTTGTTCGACGGCCAGGCATTCCGCCAGCGCGTCGCGATCGCGCTCGATCAGGTCGGCCAGCCGCAGCAGCCAGCGCGCCCGGGCCGACCCGCCCGCGCGCGCCCATGCGTCGTCGTGCAGCGCGTCGTGTGCGGCGCGCACGGCGCGATCGACGTCTTCGGCGGTCGACGCCGGCACGGCGGCGACGTGGTCGCCGGTCGCCGGCGCCAGCTTTTCGAAGGTACGGCCGGCAGATGCATCGCAATGCCGGCCGCCGATCAGGTTCTGAATTTTCATCATGGTGTCCGTATTTCACAGGGGCGGGCCGTCGGGCCGCGCCGGTCGAGGCGATGAGGGCTGCCACGGCACGGCTTCGACGTCGGGTCCACTGTATGTCGATCAAATGGCGGACCTTGTCCGCTATCGGCAATCGTTGCCGCGTGACCGGGATAGGGAATACCCGCGCGGGGCCGTGCCGGCGCGATGCATCGATGCGTCGCGTGCCGGCAGCGGGAAAGTGTCAGGGGGCGGGGCGAGGCGATGCCGGTGCCGCGCGCGGCACCGGCCGGGAGGCGGTTACGGGGTGGCGCGTCCGAGTTCGCGATACAGGTCGGGGTCGCTGCGCTTCAATCGCAATGCGGCGCGGATACCGAGCGCGCCGATGGCGAGCAGGAAATACGGAAACATCGCGACGAAGGTCGAATCCGATCCGCTCAGCACGGACAGGTTGCGCACGACCAGCACGAGGCATGCGCCGAGTGCGATCACGCTGACGAGCGGCGCGATCAGGCGGTGCACGAGGCCGGCATCCCGATGGTCGCGCGCGAAGAACGCGATGACCGAGGCCGCCACGAGGATCTGCACCGCGATGATGCCGATCGTGGCCAGCGCGCTCATCCACGAGAACACGACCGCGAACGGATCGAGGCGGAAGGCGGCGGAGCCGACGATGGCCGCGAGTGCGATCAGCGTCTGCACTTTCCCGGCGACGTCCGGGCAGCGATGCACGGGGCAGGTATGGCCGAGCTTGCGCCACAGCACACGTTCACGGCCCATCGCGTAGAAATAGCGCGTGATCGTATTGTGGAACGACAGGATCGCCGCGAAGAGGCTCGTGACGAGCAGCACGTTCATGGCGTCCGTCGCGATGCCGCCGAGCAGCCGGCCGCTGACGGCAAACCAGAGATTGGCCGGATCGCGGGCCGCCTGCGCGGCGATCCGGCTTTCGCCCCACGCCTCGACGATTGCCCACGACGACAGCGCATAGAACACCATGATGAGGATCACGGCCAGGTACGTGGCGCGCGGGATCGTGCGTTTCGGGTCGCGGGCCTCCTCGGAGAAGATGGCCGTTGCCTCGAAGCCCATGTACGAGCCGAGGACGAACACGAGCGCGGTGCCGAGCCCGGGTGCAAACACCATCGCGGGGCTGAACGGTTTCGCGCTGAAGCCGCCGGCGCTCGCGCCGTGCACGACGATCGCGAGATCGAGCAGCATCACGATCGCGATCTCGCCGATCATCAGCATGCCGAGCAGCCGGCCGCTGAACTCGATGCGTCGCGCGCCGCAGAAGTGGACCGCGGCGACGCAGGCGAGTGCGAACGCCCACCACGGCACGTCGACGCCGTAGTGCCGCTGGATGCTGTCGTTCAGGAAGAAGCCGAACATGCAATAGATCGCGATCTGCACGGCGTTGTACGCGACGATCGCGACGAACGCGCCGCCCACGCCGGCCGGACGTCCGAGCCCGTTCGCGATATACGCATAGAAGGCGCCCGCGTTGGAGATGTGCCGGCTCATCGCTGCGTAGCCGATGCTGAAGATCAGGTACATGACGCCCGCCAGCACGAATACGCCGGGCACGCCGGGACCGTTGCCGAGCGAGAAGGCCGCGGGCGTTGCACCGACCATCGCGGTGAGCGGCGCGGCCGCGGCGACGACGAAGAAGACGATGTGGGAAAGTCCGACGGCGTTTTTGCTGAGCCCTGCTTCGGACCGGGATGACAGTTCGTTCATGAGTAGTCCCGCTGACCGGATCGTCCGTCAGGAATCGACCGCGGCATGCCTGATCAAAGTCCCTGCGTCGCGGGCCGATCCTGACGATCCGGCAGCGGAGGCTGCCGTCCGCCGGCGACACAGGTATGCGCTTCGACGGCCGCCCGGTGAGGCGCGCGGAGCGCGCGAGCAAGCCGACGACAAAATTTACGGCGCGGAAATACCGGACGTTGTCCGCTATCGGCAATCCGCATGCACCGGGCGGCAGGGGATTACCCGGATGCGGCGCGCCGCATATGCGCGGCCTCAGCTCAGGCGGGGCGTGTGCGACGGTAGCTCGTGGAAATGTTGCTGGTAGTAGGAGGAGAAGCGTCCGAAGTGGCAAAAGCCGAACTGTGCCGCCGCATCGCCGATCCGCATCGTCTCGGGTGTCGTCATCAGGAAGCGTCGGACGGCGTTCAGCCGGATCGAGCGGAGGTAGGCCGTCGGCGTGGTGCCGACGACGTTCTGGAAGCTGTATTGCAGCGTGCGGCGGCTGATTCGAAGGTGATGGCAGAGATCGATGACGGTCGGTACGTCGTCGCTTTCCAGCGCGATCTCCTGGCTGCGGCGAACGATGTAGCTCTGCGTCGAGGCCGACGGCAGCGCACCGGCATCCGATTCGTCGGACTGCACGAGGTCGAGCAGGATGCCGACGACGCTGTGCGCGAGCACGCGTTCGTCGAATGCATCGCGAGCCGTGAGCGAGCCGCTGTCGAGCGCCTGGCAGAGCACGCGCTCGAGGCCGTCCAGCGCATTGCCGTAGCGCGCCGGCGAGATCGGCAGCACCGGCTGCTTCAGGATGCGCGCGGGCAGGTTCGCGAGTTCGTCGAGCTCGCGATCGGCCGTGAGCGTGCGGTCGATCGTGAAGGCGAGCACTTCGGTGTCGCACGGAAGATGGGCGACGAACTCCTCGCCGCCGCGCAAGGTCAACAGGCTCGGGCGCTCGACGGTGCGCCCCTGGACCACCGGCGCTACCGCGCTTGCGATGGGCAGCGCGAAACAGAGGCGGTTGCGCGGTGCCAGCCCGTGCTGCATGACGCGCTGGTTGATGCGTTCGCGAAAGACGTGAAAGCGCTGGCCTGCGACCTGGCGCAGCGTGGTCGTGGCAGTGCCTGGGCTGATCTGGTCGTAGTGCTGCGACCAGTTCACGATCGCCTGGGAGTGGAGGAACACATCGGAGAAGCGCAGGGTTTCAGCGTGCAGGTTCATGGTAGGGCTAATGCGTCTCTTCTCGAATTCGATGCTGGCCGAAGCCCGCGCACGCCGGCCGGGATCGTTGCCACCCGGCCGGTGTCGACGATCATATCCAGAAATAAAACGTCGAGTGAACGCGTCGGCCAGCGCCTGCCGCTGGCCGCGTCACCTGCAAGCGTTGCGTCGCGGATGGCGGCGGTCGATCGCAAGGAGAATGAAATAAACATCCGGAATGCGGGACATGCCGAATGATTATTCGCGACAGAGTGCAGAATGAATTCACTGAATCCCATTATAAGGGATTCAATTTAATATTGAGATGGGGTTTGCACGCGGTGCCGCGCGACATTGCAACCCGGGTGCGAAGGCGCGCGGGGCACCCCGGTGCCGGTCAATCCGGGTCGGATTTCAGGTCGCCGTCGAGCCAACGCGCTTCGGACGCGCGAAGATGTGCGCGGATGGCCGTCTGCGCCGCGATCGGGTCGCCGGCCTGTAACGCATGGAGCACGTCCTCGTGCTCCTGCACGGCGGCAGTCCAGGTCTGCGGATTCTCCGCGTGCCCACGCATGGCCGCCGCGATCGGGTCGTGGCGGCTGTCGAACAGCTCGCCGACGAAGCGGGTCAGCACGGAATTACCGGCGGCTTCCGCGATCAGCATATGGAACTGCCGATCGGCTTCGATGGGCGATTTGCCGGCCTCCGCGAGCCGCTTCATGCGCTGAACCGTGCGGCGCAGCCGGTCGAGCATCGCGGCCGTCATCCGCGCCGCGGCCAGCGCGGCGACGCTGCCTTCGATGGCCGCGCGCGCCTGCATCAGCTCCGACGGACTGTCGCCCAGCGTGACCATCGTGCCGACATCGTCGGCCGCCGTATCGCGGACATAGACGCCGGAGCCCATCCGGATCTCGATCTGGCCACCAATTTCGAGCGCGATCAACGCCTCGCGAAGCGACGGGCGCGATACGCCGAGCGTCAGCGCCAGTTCGCGCTCGGGCGGCAGGCGCTCGCCGACCCTGAATTCCCCCTGACGAATCAACGCGACGATCTGGGCCGCGACCGATTGGTAAAGCCGCTTTGGTTCTGTCGATTTCATTCGATGGATCTTTGTCAATGCGCTTTCAGCGCAAGCGCGCGTCACAAAGTCTATCACGCGCGCTGTATCGCCTCGGGGAGCGGCCTGCCCGTGCTGATGTCCGGGTTTTCACCATTGGTAAGATCGGATGAGAATATATAAATTGGCTTGACCAATGATGGTTGAATCGACGGGTTTCTTCTGAATTGGACTGACCAGGCGGAATCGACGTCGGCCCTGCCCAAGGAGACGCAATGGCAATGCCTCGCAATCTGCCCGGTCAGGCCGCACAGGACGAGGCGGACCGGGAGATCCTGCGCCTGGAGGGGATTCGCAAGCGCTGCCCGGGCGTGCTCGCGCTCGACGGGATTCGTCTCGACCTGCGCCGCGGCGAGGTGCATGCGGTCTGCGGCGAAAACGGCGCCGGCAAATCCACGCTGATGAAGATCATCAGTGATCAGTACCTGCCCGACGAGGGTGTCGTTCATTATCGCGGCGTGCCGGTGCGGTTTCGTTCGGCATCCGAAGCGCAGGCAGCCGGCATCGCGATCATCCACCAGGAACTCAACCTCGTGCCGCATCTGAGCGTGGCGGAGAACCAGTATCTCGCGCGCGAGCCGCGACGCGGGCCGTTCGTCGACACGAAGCGGCTCAATGCGGACGCCGCGCGCTGCGTCGCGCGGATCGGCCTGAACGTCGCGCCGACGACCAAGGTCGGCGTGCTGTCCATCGCGCAGCAGCAGATGATCGAAATCGCGAAGGCGCTGTCGTACGACGCGCGCGTGCTGATCATGGACGAGCCCACGTCGTCGCTGACGGAGTCGGAAACCGTGCAGCTCTTTCGCCTCATCGAGGAGCTGCGCGCCGACGGCGTCGCGATTCTGTACATCTCGCACCGGCTCGATGAAATGGCGCAGATCGTCGATCGCGTGACCGTGCTGCGCGACGGGCGCCACATCTCGACGGATGAGTTCGCCGACGTGAGCATCGACGACATCGTCGCGCGCATGGCTAATGCCCGAAGCCTCGGCGGCCGTTACTGCGCCGTGTCCTCGGCATCCGCCGTCTCGCCGAGGAACCCGCCACTCTGGTGCGCCCACAGCGCCGCATAGATGCCGCCGGCCTGCAGCAGCTGCAGATGCGTGCCTTCCTCGACGATGCGCCCTTCGTCGAGCACGATCAGCCGGTCCATTGCCGCGATCGTCGACAGCCGGTGTGCGATCGCGATCACCGTCTTGCCGCGCATCAGGCCGTCGAGGCTGCGCTGGATTGCGACCTCGACTTCGGAGTCGAGCGCGCTGGTCGCTTCGTCGAGCACGAGGATCGGCGCGTCCTTGAGCATCACGCGCGCGATCGCGACGCGCTGCCGCTGGCCGCCCGACAGCTTCACGCCGCGCTCGCCGACCTCGACGTCGTAGCCGTTGCGCCCGTGCCGGTCGCGCAGCCGGTCGATGAAGTCGGACGCTTCCGCGCGCACGGCCGCATCGTGCATCTCGCGCTCGGTCGCGTCGGGGCGGCCGTACAGGATGTTCTCGCGCATCGTCCGGTGCAGCAGCGACGTGTCCTGCGTGACCATCCCGATCGCCGCGCGCAGGCTGTCCTGCGTGACGTGCGCGATGTCCTGCCCGTCGATCCGGATCGCGCCGCCGTCCACGTCGTAGAAGCGCAGCAGCAGGTTCACGAGCGTCGACTTGCCGGCGCCCGAGCGGCCGATCAGGCCGATCCGCTCGCCCGGCCGGATCGTCAGGTTCAGCCCGTCGAACACCGGCGTGTCGTTGTCGTCGTGCGCGAAGCGCACGTTGTCGAACACGATGCCGCCGCGCTGCACGGTGAGCGCCTTCGCGTCGGGCGCGTCGATCACGCTGCGCACCTTCGTCAGCGTGTTGATGCCGTCCTGGATCGTGCCGACGTTCTCGAACAGCTCGGTCATCTCCCACATGATCCAGTGCGAATAGCTCGACAGGCGCAGCGCCATCGCGATCACGGCCGCAACCACGCCCGCGCTCGCCTCGCCGTGCATCCACAGGTAGAGCGCGAGGCCGGCCGAGCCGACCAGCAGCAGCGTCGACAGCAGGTGGTTGACGATCTCGAACGCGCTGACGAGCCGCATCTGCGCGTCGCCGGTCGCCTTGAACGCCTCCATCGCGCGCCGCGCGTGATCGGCTTCCCGGCGCGTGTGCGAAAACAGCTTCACGGTCGTGATGTTCGAATAGGCGTCGGTGATGCGGCCCGTCATCAGCGCGCGCGCGTCCGCCTGCTGGCTGCCGACGCGCCCGAGGCGCGGCACGAAGAACGCACAGGCGGCGCCATAGCCGAGCGCCCACAGCACGAGCGGAATCATCAGCCGCCAGTCGAAGCTGGCTGCCAGCGCGAGAATGCCGATCAGGTACGCGGCGACGCCGATCACGACGTCGACCGACATGAACAGCGCGTCGCGCACCGCCAGCGCGGTCTGCATGATCTTGGTCGTCACGCGGCCGGCGAACTCGTTCGCGTAGAACGACAGGCTCTGGTCGAGCATCAGCCGGTGAAACAGCCAGCGCAGCCGCATCGGGAAGTTGATCGCGAGCACCTGGTGCTTGACCATCGTATGCAGCACGATCAGCGGCGCGCTGCCCGCGAGGATCGCCGCGAAGCCGGCGAGCGTGCCGAAATGGCGGCCGCCGAAGTCGGCCGGCGTCGCCGACGACAGCCAGTCGACCACGCGCCCCATCATCGCGAATAGCGCAGCCTCGTAGGCGGCGAGCGCGGCCGATGTCAGCGCGATCAGCAGGATCCAGCTGCGCGCGCCCTTCGTGCAGGCCCAGACGAACGTGAAGAACCCCTTCGGCGGCGTGACGGGATCCTCGAGCGGGAATGTCGGCAAACGCCGTTCAAACCACGAAAACATTGAACCTTCTCCTTGATGCGGCCCGGGCCGTCGGCCCGGCCGGCCAGGCGTGCCCGGTGAACGGCGCGATAGTGCCGGCATGGCTCGTCGATCTCGCGCGGTTCGGCTGCGAGTGTCGCATCGATTCGAATCGGCTGCAGGCCGGTTGTCTGACGCCGGCGGTACGTCGGGCCGCCGCGTTGCCGGCATCGGCTCGCGACGCCTGCGACGCTCGGCGGGAGCGCAGGTGGCACGGCATTGACCTCACGCGTCGGCGCGGTTCTGCATGGCCGAGAAAGGTTTTCTTTGCCCTCGTCAAAGCACCGGCATCGTCGACGCCCTGAAGGCGCTGTTCGGCGAGCAGCAAACCGTGGAGGCGGTGGCGACGGTGGCCGGCCGCGTACAACATGGTTTCCCGTTTCCTGGTGGCGCTGGCGATCTGAAAGGCATGGCCCGGCGAGGCCGCGCGGCCATCCATGAGCAGCGCTCACTGCACCATGAAAAGATACCATTGTTGCCCGGAAAATCGCGCTGCTACTCTAGTCGCCATACGAAGCCACGCCGTCGGCGTGGCCGTCCTATCGCGAGTGAAATTGAGCATGCAGGCACATCTGGAACGGCCCGGTCGTGGTGCAGCGACTGGCAACGCGGCGTCGATCTTCGACGAGGTCGTCGACCGCAGGCACGCCAATTCCCTGAAATGGGCGTTCGGCGAGCGGCTCCTCGCCGCTGACGAACACGCGGCCGATCCGTTGCCGATGTGGGTTGCGGACATGGATTTCCGCGCGCCGCAGCCCGTCATCGATGCGCTGCACGATGCGGTCGAGTACGGCATTTTCGGTTATTCGTGCGGGGCGACCGACAGCTACGTGCGCGCCGTCGTCGACTGGCAGGCAAAGCGCTTCGGATGGCACGTGGACCCGGAATGGGTGCTGCAGTCGAGCGGCGTCATCACGGCGCTGAAGACGGCCATCCAGGCGTTCTCCGCCCCGGGTGAAAGCGTTCTGATCCAGCCGCCCGTCTATGCGCATTTTCACGACGACGTGCTGCTGAACGGGCGCCGGCTGGCGCTCGCGCCGCTCGAGCGTGCCGGGACGGCTTACCGTTTCAACGAGAAGACGTTCGAGGCCGCGATCCGCGACGACACGCGGCTGTTCATCCTGAGCAATCCGCACAACCCGACCGGCAACGTGTGGAGCGAGGGCGAACTGCGCGCGATGGGCGAAATCTGCGCGCGGCGCGGCGTGCTGGTGATCTCGGACGAGATCCACCAGGACCTGGTCATCAACCCGTCGAAGCGGCATGTGCCGTTCGCATCGCTCGGCGACGCGTTCGCGTGGAACAGCATCACGTGCACGGCGCCGAGCAAGACGTTCAACCTGCCGGGCCTGCAGAGCGCGAACCTGTTCGTGCCGGACCGCCGCGTGCGCGACGCGTTGCGCCGGCAGTTCGACCGCAACATGTATCAGTCGGTGAACACGCTCGGCATGATCGCGGCGGAGGCCGCCTATACGCACGGCGAGCCATGGCTCGACGCGCTGTTGCCGTACCTTCGCGACAACCATGCCCATTTCCGCAATGCGATCCACGGGATGACGTCGCGGATCGAAGTCCTGCCCGCCGACTCGCTCTACCTGTCCTGGATGGACTGCCGCGGGCTCGGCCTGGACGCCGACGTGCTCAACCGCTTCATGCTGACCAAGGCCCGGATCTGGCTGGACAAGGGACAGAAGTTCGGGCTCGAGGGGCACGGCTACATGCGCGCGAACCTCGGATGCCCGCGCGCCGTGGTCGACGACGCGATCGATCGTCTCGCCAACGCGCTGGCCGCGCTTTGAACCGCGCCGCGCGCGGCAGCGCCGACGGGAACATCCGGAACGGCGGTTGACGGGAAACGATCGGCCCGGCGCGACGTCGCCGGGCATCGGCCCGTGATGACGGCCGGCCGGCGCGGCACACGGGACGATGAACGGGGCGGCTCGCGAGCGAAGCGTTCATTTATATCAGTACTGCGAATGGTCTGGCTGCGGGATGCCGCGGCGGCCGGCATGCGCGCCGCGAAACCGGCGCGCCGGCGGCCTGGTCGTGAAGACCATCGGCCAGACCTGAATACACGAATACACGACAACCCCCATGGAGGCGACATGAAGCAAGACGACCAGACCCCGGCATACGAACGGGAGGACCTGAAACGCGATCTGTCGAACCGGCACATCCAGATGATCGCGATCGGCGGCGCCATCGGCACCGGGCTGTTCTACGGTTCGTCGTGGGCGATCCGCACGGCCGGACCGGCCATCCTGCTGGTCTACGCGATCGCGGCGATCGCGATCTACTTCGTGATGCGGGCGCTTGGCGAGATGGCCGTCGAAGAGCCCGTGTCGGGCTCGTACGTGTCGTATTCGAACCGCTACATTCACCGGTTCGCCGGTTTCCTGAACGGCTGGAACGCGTTCATCTTCCTGCTCGCGACGAGTGCGGCGGACCTGAACGCATTGGGGAACTACGTGCACTTCTGGTTCCCGGCGATTCCGATCTGGGTGACGGCCGGTGCGGCGGTCTCGCTGATGTTCTTCGTCAACATCATCGGCGTGAAGATATACGGCGAGGCGGAGTTCTGGTTCGCGCTGGTGAAGGTGGTGGCGATCGTCGCGATGATCCTGTTCGGCGCCGGCATGATCGTGTTCGGCATCGGCAACAACGGGGTGCCGATCGGTTATCACAACCTCGTCGCGCACGGCGGCTTCTTCGCGAAGGGATTGGGCGGCACGTTCCTGGCGATCGTGATGGTCGCGTTCTCGTTCGGCGGTGTCGAGAATCTCGGGCTGGCGGCCGGCGAAGCGAAGGATGTGAAGACGACGATGCCGAAGGCCGTCAATTCGACGTTCTGGCGCCTGCTGATCTTCTATGTCGGCGCGATCGCGGTGCTGCTGATGGTGTTTCCGTGGACGTCGCTGACGACCAGGGGCAGCCCGTTCGTCGACGTGTTCACGAAGATCGGCATTCCGGCGGCGGCGAGCATCATGAACCTGGTCGTGATCATGGCCGTGCTGTCCGCCGTGAACGCGAGCGTGTTCACGAACAGCCGCACGTTCTACAACCTGTCGCTGCAGAAGAATGCGCCGGCGTTCCTCGGCGTGGTCAACCACCGCAAGGTGCCGCATCGCGCGATCCTGATGGTGTTCGCGACGATGTTCGCGGGCGTGCTGCTGAACTACATCATGCCGGAGCAGGTGTTCGAGCTGTTCTCGTCGGTGACGGTGTTCGCGCTGGTGTGTGCGTGGGGTTCCATCGTGATCAGCCATCTGAAGTTCCGCAAGATCCGGATGCTGAACGGCGACGCGGACCAGATCGCGTACCCGATGCCGTTCTATCCGTACAGCAACTACCTGGCGCTGCTGTTCGTCGCGGCGGTCATGATCTGCATCGCGATCCTGCCGGACATGCGGATGTCGCTGATCGTGTCGGCGGCATGGGTCGGCGTGGTGTTCGTCGCATACAAGATCCACACGCGGCGCGAGACCGCACGCGACGGGGCGCACGATGCGGCGCGCGATCCGAAGGACGTGCCGGCCTGACGGATGTCCGGCGGCCCCGTTCGCTGCATGCGCGCGGCCCCGAACCGGATCGGGGCCGTGCGTTCATCGCGACGGAGCGCGACTCACGCAGTCGGCCGTTGCGCGTGCGCGTCGAGCACGCATGCCGAGTTGGAATGCCCGCCGGCGTGAACGGCTGCGCGCCCGATTGGGCCGCGCCAGCCGCAGGTCAGTTGCGGCCGGCCATCACGCCGCCGTCCACGTCCCAGATCGCGCCCGTGACCCAGCCCGCCTTGTCCGACAGCAGGAACGCGACGACCTCGGCGACGTCCTCCGGCGTGCCGACGCGGCCGATCGGATGGAAGCCGTTGA
Source organism: Burkholderia sp. Bp9140 (assembly GCF_003853425.1). Lineage (NCBI taxonomy): Bacteria > Pseudomonadati > Pseudomonadota > Betaproteobacteria > Burkholderiales > Burkholderiaceae > Burkholderia > Burkholderia sp. Bp9140. The sequence continues at coordinate 109,736 of NZ_QTPQ01000006.1, read as the reverse complement.
AGCCCTGCAGCGCCGCATGCACGTCTGCCTTCGGAATGAAGCCTTCGTAGATCGGCGTCTGCACCACTGCCGGCGACACCGCGTTGACGCGAATGCCCTTCGGCGCCAGCTCCATCGCGAGGTGCTGCGTCAGCGAATGAAGGCCGGCCTTGGCCATCGAATACGCGGACGATGGCGTCGCGGCGATCGCCTGCTTCGCCCACATCGAACCGATATTGACGATCGCGCCGGGGCGGCCCTTCGCCACCAGGTTGGCCGCGACCTTTTGCGTGATGAAGAAGGTCGCCTTGTTCAGCTTCATGTACTGGTCGTAATCTGCTTCCTGGTGCTCGAGGAACGGCTTCGGGAAGAACACGCCGGCCGCGTTGACCAGCAGGTCGACGTCGGCATGCTCCGCGTCGATGCGTTCGAGCAGTGCGGCGACGCCGGCGTCGTCCGACAGGTCCGCGGTCAGCGCACGGACGTCGCCGAGCGACGCGAGTGCGTGGCGCGCTTCCTCGGTCTTCGCCGGGCGATTGCCGACGATCACCGCGCTGCCGCCCGCGGCGAGAATCGTCCGCGCCGTCTGCAGCCCCATGCCGCTGGTGCCGCCGACGACCAGCAGCTTCCTGCCGTTGAATGCGTTGCTCATGTTGGAAATCTCCGTGTCCGCCCGTCGATCGACAGGCATTGATTGAAGAACGGCAGCGCGCGACGATGTCGTGCGTCGCAGGTGCCATGCCTGGCGACCGGAGGCCGTCGGCTGACAGAAAAACCATCCATCCCGATGTCACGTTGTCCGTGTGATCCGTGTGCGGAGATCGCGCTGACCTTCGATCCGATGCGGATTTTTCGCCGATTCCGTTCCCGGGACAAACGAGATAAAGTGTTCGACTCCGAAAGAAAATCTTTACTTCGATGAAATCGCCGGTTCATCTGAACGCGCTGCGCGCATTCGAGGCGAGTGCGCGCCACCAGAGCTTTTCCGCGGCGGCCGCCGAACTGCACGTGACGCCGGCGGCGGTCGGCCAGCTCGTGCGTACGCTGGAGGAGTGGCTCGGCACGCCGCTGTTCCATCGCGGCACCAGCGGACGGATCCGGCTCGTGCCGACCGAAGCCGCCGAGCGCGCGCTGCCGCACGTCCGGACCGGCTTCGACACCCTCGCGCTGGGGCTGGCGGTGCTCAAGGAGGGTTCGGCGAGCGGCGTGCTGACGGTGGCCGTCAGTCCGGCCTTTGCCGCGAAATGGCTGTTGCCGCGCATCGAAAGCTTCCAGGCCGCGTGGCCCGACACCGACGTGCGGCTCGACACCAATCTGAAGCCGGTGGATTTCGTCGCGCAGCGGATCGACATCGGCGTGCGCTACGGCACCGGGCATTGGCCTGGGCTCGCGGCCGACAAGCTGATGGACGAGGAAGTCTATCCGGTGTGCTCGCCGAAGCTGGCGGGCGAGCGTCGCCGCTTGCGGCGGCCGGCCGACCTCGCGCGGGAAACGCTGATCCACGACCTGTCGATGGACAGCCAGACCGGCTTTCCCGCGTGGGATACGTGGCTGCAGCGCTCGGGCGTCAAGGATGTCGACGTGTCGCGCGGCATGCAGATCAACAATTCGGCGGCCGTGCTGCAGGCGGCGATCGACGGCCAAGGCGTCGCGCTCGCGCGCAGCGTGATGGCGCGCGACGACCTTGCGGCGGGGCGCCTCGTGCGGCTGTTTCCGGACATCGGTTTCGCGTCGCCGCTCGCGTACTACGTCGTGTACCGCCCCGAGTGCGCGGGCATGGCGAAGCTCGCGGCGTTTCGAGACTGGCTGCTGGCGCAGGCCGCGGCGTAGCCGCGCGAGCGGGCGGCGAACGTGTCAGCCGTGGCGTGGCGCGTCGGCGTGCTCCGTCGAGAGCAGCGACCCGTGCGCCACTGCTTCGTCCGCGCGGCCGCGCATGTAGGCCTGCGGGCTGCTGCCGAGTTCGCTGCGGAATGCGTAGACGAATGCGGACGTCGAGCCATAGCCAAGCTCCATCGCAGTGCGCGTGACACCGAGGCCGCCGCCCAGCAGCTCGATCGCGCGGAACAGCCGCATGCGCCGGCGCCAGCTGCGCAGGCTCATGCCCGTCTCGGCCACGAAGCGGCGCGCCAGCGTGCGGGCCGACATGCCAAGCATCCGGCCCCATTCCTCGGGCCCGCGCGGGTCGGCAGGATCGGTGTAGAGCGCCTCGCACAGCGTGGCGAGCGCGCCGGCCTGCGGCCACGGCAACGCCGCCGGCAGCGTGCGTGCGCGGCGCAGCTGGTCGAGGATCAGGTGGGTGATGCGGCCCGCATAGCCGTCGCGATCGGGCTGGCCGTCGATCGCGGTTGCCTCGATGACGAGCGCCTTCAGTAGCGGGGAAACCGCGAACACGGCCGGGTGCCCGGTCGGCAGCGCCTGTCCGACCGCCTCCGCGATCCACAGGCTGCGGAATTCGGCGCCGAGCAGCGAGCCGACGCGATGGCGCAGTCCGCCGGGCAGCCACACCGCCTGCTCCGGCGAAATGACGAACGACTTGCCTTCGACGATGACCGTGAGCGCGCCGGAAATCGCATAGACCATCTGGTGCCAGCGATGCGCATGCTCGGGAAAGCGGTGCCGCGGCGGGATGGCCTGCGCTCGCACCTTCAGCGGCGCAGGGGGCGCCACGCCTGCCGGCGGCTCGATTGTCTCCCACGTCATGGTCGTCCTCCGATTGGCAGATATTCTATATACGTTGGCAATCAATCGAAATACCGACACCGGGAAAATTGGTCTAATGACCGGGGTGCCTGTCCCGTCGCACGGGATCGGCGACCCGCACCGCCGCCGCCCGGCGCCCTCGAATTCCACCGGAGTAATCTGCTTCATGGCCCGTCACGACCGCTACAGCCTGCCTCTTTCGACGACTTCCGACCTTGCGGCCGAGCGCTATCGTGCGGGCATCGATCTGCTGCTGTCGCTGTGGCCGGGCGCTGCGCAAACGCTGGACGAGGCGATCGCGGCCGATCCCGACTTCGCGCTCGCGCATGCCGCGCGGGCGCGCCTGCACGCGATTCGCGCGGAAGTCACGGACGCCCGCGCGAAGATCGCCACGGCGCTCGAACTCGTGAACCGCAACGGCACCGAGCGCGAGCGCAGTCATGTCGCGGTGCTGTCGCATGCGATCAACGGCCGGTCGGCGAAGGCGCTCGCCGATGCGCTCGCGCATGCCGACACGTGGCCGCGCGACATCGTGATCCTGTCGCTGCCGCTCGGCGCGTTCGGCCTGTTCGCGTTCTCCGGGATGGCCGACCATGACCAGGCGCGTGTGGATCTGTGCGAACGCCATGCGCGCCACTTCGACGCGGACGACTGGTGGTTTCTCACCTACCGCGGCTGGGCGCATGGCGAGAACGGCGACGTCCGGCTCGGCCGCGCGCTGACCGAACGCGCGCTCGAACTGCGGCGCCACAACGTGAACGCCGCGCATGCGGTCGCGCACGTGCTGTACGAAGCCGGCGCGAACGACGACGCGCAGGCGCTGATTGCCGGCTGGCTTCCCGAATACGACCGCAGCGGCGTGCTCCACAGCCACATCGCGTGGCATGCCGCGCTGATCGCGCTGGAGCGCGGCGACACGGAACGCGCGCTCGCGATCTACGACGCGCATGTCGCGCCGTCGGCGTCGCTCGGCGTGCCGATCAACGTGGTCAGCGATACGGCGTCGTTCCTGTGGCGCATGCAGGCATACGGCCACACCGTGCCGGAAGGCATGTGGGACGACGCGGCGCGGTATGCGTCGGGCTATTTCACGCAGGCCGGCTTTGCGTTCGCGGACGTGCACATGGCGCTCATTGCCGCCGCCGTCGGCGACAAGGCGGCGCTCGAGCGGCGCGTGGACGCACTGACGACGCTCATCGATGCCGCGACGCTCCCGGCCGGCTCCGTCGTTCCGGCGATCTGCCGGGCCGCGCTCGCGTTCGCGGAGGACCAGCCCGCGCGCTGCGCGGACCTGCTCGAGCCCGTCGCGCACGACGTCGTGCGGATCGGCGGCAGCGGCGCGCAGCGCGAGATCGTTCAGGACACGCTGCTGGTCGCCTGGATGCGAAGCGGCAACGTGGAGAAGGCCCGTGCGCTGCTCGCCGAGCGGCTGCAGCGCCGCCCGTCGCCGCGCGACACACGTTGGCTCGGCCAGCTGGGCGGCGCCTGACGCGACCGCCGGCGAAGGCGAGCGCTGCCGGACAGGCCGCGCGCGCCGGCTGACGCCACAACGCGAACGCGGGTGTCAGGCCGATCGAATTAAATAGTTTTACTTATCAATTTTCCGTCGATGCATTCATGCTGAAAGGTACGGCGGGACGGCGAACCCATGCCGCCGTACCTGACCCGGTGCGCGGTTGAGGAAGTGCAATGAATTCTGATGACGTGATGAAGCGCGCCGCGCTGCGCAGACGGCTCGTCGGCGGGATCGGGCCGGTCGCGGCGATCTCGATCGCGCAGCTGTTCGGCACGGCGCTCTGGTTCAGCGCGAACAGCGCGGCCGCGGACCTGATGCGCGTGTGGCATGCGAGCGCGGCCGATATCGGCTGGCTGACCAACGCGGTGCAGCTCGGCTTCATTCTCGGCACGCTGACGATCGCGCTGAGCGGGGCGGCCGACCGCTTTCCGGCGAGCCGGATCTTCGTGTGCAGCGCGATCGTGGGCGCGATGTTCAACGTGTGTTTCGCCTGGCTGTCCGGCGGGCTGGTGTCGGGTGCCGTGTTCAGGTTCGGCGTCGGCGTATGCCTGGCGGGCATCTACCCGATGGGCATGAAGCTGATCGTCGGCTGGGTGCCCGATCGGGCCGGGCCGGCGCTCGCCCAGCTGGTCGCGATGCTCACGCTCGGCACCGCGCTGCCGCACGCGATGCGCGTCGTCGGTACCGGGCTGTCGTGGCAATGGGTGATCACCGCGTCGTCGGTCCTCGCGCTGCTCGGCGCGGGCGTGATCGCCACGCTCGGCGACGGGCCGCATGCGCGCATGCGCCGCCGCATCCCGTCCGGCAACGGACGCGCGGCACCGGATCCGCGGCCATCGGTCGCGCAGGCATTCCGGGTCCGCGCCTTTCGTGCGGCGACGTTCGGGTACTTCGGTCACATGTGGGAGCTCTACACGTTCTGGACCATCGTGCCGCTGCTCGTCGCGCGCACGTCGATCGCGTCGCATGTCGCGCACGCCGGCGTTTCCGGCATCGCGTTCGGCGTGATCGGTGTCGGTGCCCTCGGCTCGCTGATCGGCGGCAGCCTGTCCGCGCGGATCGGCAGCGCGAAGGTCGCCATCGGCGCGCTGGCCGTGTCCGGTCTCTGCGCGCTCACGTTCGCGACGACGTGGCGTTTTCTTCCGCCCGCGGCCATGGCGATCCTGCTGATCGTGTGGGGCGCGTCGGTCGTCGCGGATTCGCCGCAATTCTCGGCGCTCGCGGCGAATGCGTGCCCGCCGGCGCTGGTCGGCAGCGCACTCGCGATCCAGAACTCGATCGGGTTCGCGGTCACGGTCGTGTCGATCGCCGCGACGACGGCGCTGCTCGAGCACGTCGGGCTCGATGCGACGTGGCTGCTGGTGCCGGGGCCGCTGTTCGGGCTGGCGTCGTTCGCGTGGATGTCGCCCGCCGCGCGCGACACCCGGCGCGCGGCATGACGCCGCCGCGCGCAACGAACGGAGGCCGCGCATGCTAGACCTTCAGTACCTGTCGATCCTGATGGAAGTCGAGCGTCTGGGCAGCGTGACGGCCGCGGCGGAGCGGCTGAACGTGACGCAATCGGCGCTGTCGCACATGGTCCGCAAGTTCGAGGAACGGCATGGCGTCAAGCTCTGGACGAAGAACGGGCGCGGCCTGCGGTTCACGCAGGCCGGCGAGTACCTGCTGTCGCTGGCCGAACGCGTGCTGCCGCAGATCGAGCATGCCGAACGCACGCTCGTCGATTTCGCGGAAGGGCGCCGCGGCGCGCTGCGCGTCGGGATGGAATGCCATCCGTGCCAGAAATGGCTGACGCGACTGACGTCGCAATATCTCGCTGCTTGGCCGGATGTCGACTACGACGTCCGCACGGCATTCCGCTTCGACGGCGTGGCCGCGCTGCTCGGCTTCGAGGTCGACTTGCTGATCACGCCCGACCCGGTCGACCTGCCGGAGCTCGCGTTCGTGCCGATCATCGACTATGAACTGGTGCTGGTCGTCCACGACGCGCACCCGCTGGCGGCGCGCGAGTTCGCGCTGCCGCGCGACCTGCTGGACGAAGAGCTGATCACGGTGCCGGTCGGCAAGGAGCGGCTCGACATCTATACGCGCTTTCTCGTGCCCGGGCACTGCCGGCCGAAGTTTCACCGGACCGCCGAGCAGACCGACCTGATGCTGCAACTCGTCGCCGCGCGGCGCGGCGTGGCCGTGCTGCCGGACTGGCTGGTGGTCGAGGAGGGCGCGCCATTCCCGGTGCGCACGGTGCGGCTCGGGCCCGAGGGCATCCGCAAGCAGATCAATCTCGGGGTCCGGCGTGGCGACGAGGAGATCGCCTACATCGCGGGATTTCTCGCACTGGCCCGCGATGCGGGCATCGGGGCCGGTCAGGACGCCGGATGACGCGGCCCGCGCGAGCCGTTCAACCGGCCGGACGTGCCGTACGCGCCATCGACAGAACCATGCGGAACTTGACGTCGCCCGATCGCATCCGCTGGTAGGCGGCGTTCGCCTGCTCGAGCGGCATCACTTCGATCAGCGGGCGCGCGCCGGACAACACGCTGAACCCGAGCACCTTCTCGCTTTCGTACGGCGTTCCGGTGAGCGAACCCGCGATGCCGCGTTCGCCGCCGACCAGATGCCCCGTCGACACCGAAAGCGGATCCTTGCCCGCGCCCAGCAGCATGAGACGGCCCTGAGGCGCCAGTCCGGCCAGCAGGCCGGAGACGGTGTCGCCATGGGCGACGGTCGACACGATCGCGCGGGCGCCGCCGAGGTGGCGCAGCCGCGCCGCGGCGTCCTCCGCCTGGCTGTCGATATAGACGTGCGCGCCGAGCGCCACCGCATCCACGGCGATGTCGCTGCCGCGACCGATCGCGACGACCTTGAAGCCCATGCGGCGCGCGTACTGGACGGCCATGTGTCCGAGTCCGCCGATACCGAGGATCGCGACGACGTCGCCGGGTTCGGCGCCGCATTTCCGGAGCGCATTGAACGTGGCGATGCCGGCGCAGAGGATCGGCGCCGCTTCCTCGGCGCCCAGTTCGTCGGGAATCGATACGAGGCCGGTGCTGCGCGCGAGCATCATTTCCGCGTAGCCGCCGTCGCAGGTCGAGCCGACGACCGGCTGGTTCTCGCATAGCTGGAAGTTGCCTTGCCGGCATGGGGCGCACGCGTTGCAGTGACCGCCGAGGCGGCCCACGCCGACGCGTTGACCGACCGACCACAGCGGCGGCACGTCCGGGCCGATCGCGGCGATGCGCCCGACCACTTCGTGGCCCGGTACGCGCGACCCGCAAGCAGCGGGGTCGACGTGCTCGATATCGCGTGCATCAGCACCGCAGATGCCGCAGGCGTCGACGGCAATCAGCACGTGTCCGGGGCCCGGGATCGGGACGGCCCGTTCGACCCGTTCGAGTACGCCCGGCCGGGCGATCTGCATCGCGCGATAGCTTGTCTGATTCATGATCTTTCGTCCAGGTGGAGTGTGGTGCGCGGAGAAGATTCGTGGTCCGTATCGATGGCCTGAATGCCGAACGATTCGAGCAACCGGATACCGTGCGCGGCGGCATCGACGGCGCCGGCGACGTAGCCCGGAAACGCGCGCGACCATTCGCTGGCGATGCCGATCAGGCGCCGGTGCCACGGACCGGACGGCGCACCGGGCGATGCGGGCGCCGGGTGGCCCGCGTGGCCGTCGCGATCGTCGGGCGTCGCGGCATGGGCGTCGCGCGACCAGTCCTTGATGAAGTCGGCTTCCGGGAGCGCGGCCGGCGAACCGAACAGGCGCGCCAGTTGCGTGCGGCACTGCGCGCGCAGCACGTCGTCCGGCACACGGGCCCGCACGCCGGCCGGCATGCCGAAGAAACCGAACAGCGCGGCGCCGCCGCCTTCCATCGACGCATCGTGGATCTCGCCGAGCGGGCCGCATGCGCTGCGGGCTTCGCCGGACAGGCCGTGCTCGCGCCAGAACGGCGTGCGATAGCGCGCGACGTACTTCGCGTGCGGCGCCATCCACGTCGCGGTGTGCCGCCACTGCCGCGCGAGCGGCGCGGGCAGCGCCGGCGCGAACCCGATGCGTTCCTCGGCCAGGCGCGGCGGCACGGCCAGCAGCACATGCGCGACGGGCGTCGTCATCGCGTGGCCGGTGGCATCTTCGCTGTCCACGTCGATGCCGGTCTCCGTGCAACGCAGCCGCCGTACCGTTTCGCCGGTGACGAGGCGCGCCGGATCGAGCTGGCCGGCCAGCGCATCGACCAGCGCGGACATGCCGCCGACCAGCCGCATCGATGGGGGGTAGGTCGCGTAGCCGCGCGTCCGGACGGGCGGATCGTTGCGCGATCGCTCGACGATCATGTCGCCCGCGGCCGGCTGTGCGAACGTTGCAAGGCCGAGTGCGCGCACGAGCGCGTCGAGCTGCGGCTGAACCTCGGGCCAGAACCAGGTCGCGCCGAGGTCGAATCGGTCGGCGCGGCCGTTCCGGTCTGCCGTGCCGCCAATCGACGGCGCTGGCGCCGGCGCCAGTGCGGGCGATGGGGCGGACGCAATGCGTCCACCCAGCGTCTCCCGTGCCTCGAACAGCACGTAGTCCCGGATGCCGCGCTGCTCGAGCAGGCAGGCGGCATGCAGTCCGCTCAGTCCGCCGCCGACGATGGCAATGCGTGGTGCCGGCATGGTCAGGCTCCTGTTTCGAGGTGGGTCAGATGGCCCGTCTTCAGGTAGACGGTCGCGCCGGACTCGCCGGCGACGACGTCCGGTGTCGTGCCGGCCGGGAAGCGCATCCACGCGCCGCGCACATGCGTGCGCCGGTGCGTCGCGAGTGCGCCAGCCAGGACGAACAGCTCGGCGCCGTGCGTGGCGGCGCCGCGGAGCAGCGGTTCGCCGGGCGCGAGGCGGTGCAGCGCGACCGTTTCCACGCCGCTTTCGTGCAGCGGGCAGACCAGTCGATGGTTCGTGCGGTGCCACGATGACGGCGCGCGCGTATCCACGCGAGTCGGCTCGCTTTCGTCCGGCGCCATCTGGCGCAGCTTGACGAAGATGACGGCGCCGTCGGCGCTCGACGGCTGATGGGACGAGCCGGGCGGATTGCGCAGGTACCAGCCGGCCGGGTAGTGCCGGTCGCCTTCCGAAAAGACGCCGGACAGGACCAGGATCTCCTCGCCGCCCGGATGCGCGTGACGCGGGAAGGACGCGCCGCGCGCATAGCGCACGACGCTCGTCGCGCGCGCCTGTTCTCCGCCGGTGCGATCCAGCATCACGCGTTCGATGCCCGTCTGCGGGGACGCGATCCACCGGTATTCGTCTGCGCGAACGGCGACGCGGCGTGAAAAATCTGCGTTGATCATCATGCTTCGGTCGCACGCCGCGATGGCGGGTCCGGCTGACCGGAACCGGTCACGGCGGCGCGTCGGATGTGCGGCGTCACGTTATGCGACCTGATAGACGCGCACGTCGGGCGCGGCGTCGAGCAGCGGCTCGAGCGCGCCGACCACGTCCGTTTCGAACAGGTCGCTCGACAGGTAGCCGAGCGCGTTGGCCTCGCTGTCGAACCCGTGCAGGACCTGCACGTCCGCGTCGCGCACCAGCAGTTCCTTCGACTGCGCGCCCGCGATCGTGTTGAGGAACGGCGCCTTGTATTCCTGGTAGACGCGGGCGGCCGCCGCGCGGTTTGCCGCTGCGATCCTGAGCGTGATCTGCAGATAGAACATCCGAATCTCCTTGTTCAGTGCACCGGGCCAGCGCTTGCCGGGGTGGCAAGGGGAACGGGTCCGGCGCCGGTTCGTCACGTGCGGCGACGCCGCGACGTGAGTGCCATTTTTGGCACGGCGCTGCGGTCCGACAAGCGAGATAAAGTGTGTGTGAGGTAAAGAAAATGTTTGTCGCGGCGAGCCGGCGCGCGGCGGCTCGCGGCCCGGGACCGGCGACGCGATCAATGGATCGCGTACACCTTGCGCACCGGCTCGATGACGTCCCACTGCCCGCCCCGCATCCGTTGTTGGTACGATCGCGCGTATCGTCCACGCCGGCGTCGCACGCCGCCGGCCCATCGGCCGTGCGCCTGCACGGAAGCGCGGCCACGTTCGGGAGAAGCGGTTCATGCTGCAGGCGTTCGCGGTCTTGCTCACTTTCCAGTGTCTCGGGGAAGGGGTGTCCCAGCTGTTCGGCCTGCCGGTGCCGGGCCCCGTGATCGGCATGCTGCTGCTGTTCGGCTTCGTGATGCTGCGCCCGCAGGTGGCCGACGCGATCGAGCCGACCGCGTTCGAGCTGCTGCGCCATCTGTCGCTGCTGTTCGTGCCGGCCGGCGTCGGCATCATGGTGTCGGCCGACCGCGTGCGCGGCGACGCGCTCGCGGTGGTCGTCGCGCTGGCGGTGAGCACGTCGCTCGCGATCGCCGTGACCGCGCTCGTCACGCGCGCATTGCTGCGGCGCCAGCGGCGCGCCGACGGCGCGGAGGGCACGCAATGACGGCCTTCCCGAAACTCGGCGCGATCTGGGTCTATCTCGCCGCGAGCCCGCTGCTCGGCCTGACGATCACGCTGATCGCCTACCTGATTGCACAGGCCGTCTATGCACGCGCGCGCTTCAATCCGCTCGCGAACCCGGTGCTGATCGCGGTCGCGCTGATCGTCGTGCTGCTGACGATCACGCACACGCCGTATCCGACGTATTTCGAGGGCGCGCAGTTCGTCCACTTCCTGCTCGGGCCGGCGACCGTCGCGCTGGCGCTGCCGCTGTACCGCCAGTGGTCGAAGCTGCGGCGCGCGGCGGTGCCGCTGCTCGTCGGGCTGCTGGCGGGCTCGCTGACCGCGATCGTGTCGGCGGTCGGCATCGCCGCGCTGTTCGGCGCGTCGCACCAGACGATCGCGTCGCTCGCGCCGAAATCCGCGACCACGCCGATCGCGATGGCCGTCGCGCAGGCGATCGGCGGGATTCCGTCGCTGACCGCCGTGCTGGTAATCTCGACGGGAATCTTCGGCGCCGTGTGCGCGCGCGGGATCCTGAACGCGCTGCGCATCGAGGAGCCGGCCGTGCGCGGTTTCGCGCTCGGCGTCGCGTCGCACGGGATCGGCACCGCGCGCGCGTTCCAGGTCGGCGAGGAGGCCGGCGCGTTCGCGGGCCTCGGAATGGGGCTGAACGGCGTGCTGACCGCATTCGTCGTGCCGATCCTGCTGCCGGTGCTGTCGCGCTGGATCTGAGCGGTGCCGCGCGCGAGGCTATCGGTTTCCCTGATGGCCGCATGCGCCGCCCGGCCGGCCGGGCGTCCGCCGCGCATGTATCGCGGCCGTTATCGGGAGAATTCAGGAACCGGCACGGACATTTGCGCGGCGATCGGCTAACGTTGCATCGGCGCCGTCGTCGCACGCCGACGTCCGTCGCGTGCGTGCCGGCGTTTGACCCACAACCAACAATCGACAAGGAGATCCGCCATGACGAAGTCTCGCGTGGTTTCGGTGGCAGTGGCAGTGACGGCGTCGTTCGGTCTGCTGTTGACCGCCGCGCCGGCGGCATACGCGCAGGATCCGGCGTCCGCACCGATGCAGAATCCGGCATCGGCACCGACGCAGAAGCAGCTCGACAAGGCGCAGAAGAAGGCCGCCCGCAAGGCGGCACGCGCGCGCCATGCGAAGGACCTGAAGGCGATCGGCACGGGCACCGGCTACCGGCTGACCAACGACCAGAGCAACTATCCGCAGAACGCGGTGGAAAAGGCGCCGGCGACGAAGGCGACGCCGGCGCCGGCCGCGCCGGCATCGGGCCAGTAGCGGGCCAGTAGCGGCCGGCGTTCGGGCGATGAAAAACGGCGCCGGGTCGACCGGCGCCGTTCGTTCGTGTGCGTCCCGCGCACGCGGCACGCACCGCGGTCCCGGGCTTCCCGGGACGGGCGGCAACCCGCGTTACGACGCGAGCTTCGCGGCGAGTTCCGCGACGTGCCTGCCCTGGTAGCGCGCGATGTCGAGTTCGTTCGCGCTCGGCTGACGGCTGCCGTCCGCGCCCGCGAGCGTGGTCGCGCCATACGGCGTGCCGCCCGTGATCTCGTTCATGTTGACGAGCCCGCTGCACGCGTAGGGCACGCCCACGATCACCATCCCGTGGTGCAGCAGCGTCGTGTGGAACGACGTGATGGTCGTTTCCTGGCCGCCGTGCTGCGTGCCGGTCGAGGCGAACACGCTGCCGATCTTGCCGACGAGCGCGCCCTTCATCCACAGTCCGCCGGTCTGGTCGAGGAACGTGCGCATCTGGCCGGCCATGTTGCCGAAGCGGGTCGGCGTGCCGAAGATGATCGCGTCGTAGTTCGCGAGTTCGTCCACGGTGGCGACCGGCGCGGCCTGGTCGACCTTGACGCCGATGGCCTTCGCCTGGTCGACGGGGATGGTTTCCGGCACGCGCTTGAGCGTGACCTCGACGCCGGGCACCGATGTCGCGCCTTCCGCGATGTGCTGCGCCATCGTTTCGACGTGCCCGTAGGACGAGTAGTAAAGAACGAGTACCTTGGCCATGTTGCGAATCTCCGAATAAGAAGGCCCCGCCTTCAGCGGGGCCCGATGTTCCGAACGGGCGTCATGCCCACTCGGCCGTCACTTCGACCGGGCGCAGGTCGAATACCAGCACCTCGGCATCCTTGCCGTCGGTGAACGTCAGCGCCTGTTCGCCGCGGATGCGCGCGCCGTCGCCTTCGCCGAACGTCACGCCGTTGACCGTCACGCTGCCGCGTGCGACGTGCACGTAGGCGAAGCGGTCCGGTGCCAGTTCGAGCGTGGCGCGCTCGTCGCCGTCGAACAGGCCTGCGTAGATCCGCGTGTCCTGCCGGATCTTCAGCGAGCCGCCGTGGCCGTCAGGCGACACGATCGGCGTGAGCTTGCCGCGCTTGTCGGCCGCCGCGACATTCGTCTGCTGATAGCGCGGCTCCGCACCCTTCTCGGCCGGCCCGACCCAGATCTGCAGGAAGTGGACGGGCGTTTCCTGCGAGTGGTTGAACTCGCTGTGACGCACGCCGGTACCCGCGCTCATCAACTGGACGTCGCCCGGCACGATCACCGACCCGGTGCCCATCGAATCCTTGTGCTCCAGCGCGCCTTCGAGCACGTACGACAGGATTTCCATGTCGCGGTGCGGGTGCGTGCCGAAGCCGCGGCCCGGTGCGACGCGGTCGTCGTTGATCACCAGCAGGTCGGAGAAGCCGACTTGCTTCGGATCGTAGTAATTCGCGAAAGAAAACGTGTGACGGGAGCTGAGCCAGCCATGCTCGGCACGGCCACGTTGGTTTGCTGCACGAGTCTCGATCATGATTTTTCCTGGATGTCCGCCGGACCTCGGAAGTGGGCCCGGCCGTTCGTTGAGATGCATCTTAGGTCAATCGATTTGACAAATAAATGGCCGTAGAGATAATGACTGTCACTTCGGAGTGGACAATATGGAACTCAACGACCTGAAGATCTTCGTCGCGACCGTCGATGCGGGCAGCTTTACGGCGGCGGCCGACCAGCTGATGCTGTCCAAGCAGTTCGTCAGCCGGCGCACGATGGCGCTCGAGGCGTCGCTCGGCGTGCGCCTCCTGCTTCGCAACACCCGCAATCTCGCGGTCACGGAATCGGGGCAGGAGTTCTATGTGCGCGCGCAGCGGATCCTCGCCGAGATCGCCGACGCCGAGCAGGCGATGTCGGTGCGCAGCACCGAGCTGCACGGCTCGCTGAAGATCAGCGCGCCGCTGTCGTTCGGGATCACGCACGTGTCGCCGTTGATCGCCGAATTCCTGTCCGCGCATCCGGCCGTGCGGCTGAACCTCGACCTGACCGACCGGCGCGTCGACCTGATCGGCGAGGGCTTCGACCTCGTGCTGCGGATCGGCGCGCTCGAGGATTCGACGCTGATCGCGCGCCCGCTCGGCGCGTGGAAGATGATCGCGTGCGCGAGCCCCGCTTACCTGAAACGGCAGGGCACGCCCGCGACGCCGGCCGACCTCGCCGCGCATACGTGCCTGCTATACGGGCGCGAGCGGCGCGTCGGCTGGGAATTCCGGATCGACGGCGCGGCGCGCACGTTCGACGTGCAGGGGCCGCTCGTCGCGAACAACGGCGAAGTCGTGCGCGACGCGGCGATCGCGGGGCTCGGCATCGCGCTGCTGCCGCATTTCATCGTCGGCGCGGCGCTCGACCGCGGCGCGCTCGTGCCGGTGCTCGATGCGTACGCGCCGTCGCCGATCACGCTGAACGCGGTGTTTCCGCAGCATCGGGAAGGGTTCGTCACGCTGCGCACGTTCATCGGGTTTCTGGCGGAGCGGCTGGGTGCGCGGGGGTAGAGGCGGGCACGGTATGCGTGTCGCGCGCGGCGGCTTTTTTCCAAGGGAACGAAGTGCATGCTTCACGCGCGGCGAAAGTCATGACGGTGTTCACCGGGCCGGACGTCGAGCGGCGCAGTGCGCGTAGCAGCCGAGTGCGCGATGGCCGCCGGCAAGCGGCCGCGCACGGCGGACACGGTGCCGGCTTCGGCACGGGCATGTCGATCCCGCATGGCAGCCGATCCGTTCGCGCGCATCGTCAGGCACCGATTGATCGGCGGCGCGTATTCGCGTTAGGCTTCGGCGGGGCCGACGGTCCGCAGCGCATGCAGGGCCGGGTGTTTTTACCTCAAATCGAATCGCGCACGTAGCTTTTACTCACTGCGATCCACGACGAGTCCAATGCAATGAAGAACCGATCGAATGCTCGCGCCGGCGAGCGGGGGCAAGCCGCGCGTCGCGGCCGGCATGCGCGGCGCGCGAACCTGCGATCCGCGATGATATTGGCAGTACTGACGATATCGCCGTTGGCCACGCACGCGGCCGGCTTCGACTGCACGAAAGCCGCTTCGCCGACCGAGAAGGCGATCTGCGCGGACGCCGGGCTGTCATCACTCGACGGCCAGTTGGCCGGGGCGTGGAAGAAGGCGCTCGCGAAAGGTGGCGATACCGCCGCGCTGAAGGCCGCGCAGCTGAAATGGCTCAAGCAGCGCGACCGCTGCGGCAACGACGCGTCGTGCCTCGGCGATCGCTATCGCGAGCGGCTCGCGAGCCTGAACGGTGCGCCGCTTGCCGCCGACCGGTGGCAGCAGACGTGGTATCGCGACAGCGACAACCCGTCGTTCGGCGGCGTGCTGACGTTCACCGGCACGGCACCGCGCCTTCACTTCGAGCTGAGCGGCAACAATGGCGCGAATACCGGCGGACTCAGCGGCGATATCGAACTGCATGGCGACCGCGGCGCGTTTCGCCAGGACCCGTGCCGGCTCGATTTCAGCCGCAAGGGTGGACGCATGCAGGTCGCGCAGCAGGGCAGCGATGCCGATTGCGGCGCCGGTGCCGGCGTGACGTATTCGGGCGACTATGTGACGGCATCGAAGGCGCAGGCAAGCCCGCCGGCGGATCTCGTGACCCTGAAGGTGCTGTCCGACGCCCGGCAGAACGCGATCGCGCACACGCTGCTCGGCGCCGACTATCAGACGCTCGTCGACATGATCAACTACAGCGCGGACGAGAAGGATCTCGACGACCTGCACGCCAGCGCGAAGTCTTACTGGGTGCGCGGCATTGCGACGACGAACGCCGCAATCGTGATGCGCCGCGACACCGACCTGTGGATCGGGCTGCTCGTATTCGATGCGCATGACAAGGTGCGGATGCGCTACTACACGAACGTGCCGGCGTGGAAAAAGACGGTGCCGAAGACGATTCGCGCGTGGCACGACAATCTCGACAAGACGCTGCCGATCGACGTGATGTGATCCGGTCGGGTGGCGAGCACTGCACGCGCATGGGTGCCTTGCGTTTGCGATTCAATGTTCCGACGAACCACGCTTTGCTTTGCCCATAGAGGGATCAGCGAAGAGGACCGGGCGGTGCGGGATCGCCATATGCCGCGCGCGATCTGCTGTCGAGAACGATGCGATCCTCAACACTCGTTCACACCGGGACCGACCGCCAGCGATTGCATCGCACGGGCCGTGTGTGCCGATCGCAATTCGCGATGGAGCGATTGTCGCTCTTGCGTCCCGATGTCGACGACATGTGGTTCGATTCGCTCAACCCGATCCGGCTGGCGTCGGTTACGCGACGCGCTCGGGCCCAGGCGGACCCGGATGGCCGCGTAGCGCGTCACTCGTATATCAGGTTCGATATCTGCCCCGCCGTTGGCGTGCGGGAACACCCCCACCGCCTTGCCGGTGAAGTGCCCGACAACTTCCCGACTCCCGCCTGATGCGGCACAAGCCGGTCGATCGGGCGGCCGATATCCGGTCGACTCGAGTGTCCGGATTCCGTTCGTTGCGTGTTCGAACCGACGTCTTCCGCGCGCCTTCGATCACCGTGCGCGAGACTGCGCTGCCTTGCCGTACCTGGGGTTGCCGGGCGTCCGCCGCGAGATGGCATGCCTGTTGCATCAAGCGCATCGACGTCGTGCCCCGGCGACATGGTCACGCAACGGTCGCCACCGCGCCGTCATGACATCAATCTTTGGAGACGAAAACATGGAAGGGCTTTCGCAAGTCCAGGTGTTGGGCATCGATGCCGGCGGCACGATGACCGATACCTTTTTCGTGCGTGCCGACGGGCGGTTCGTCGTCGGCAAGGCGCAGAGCAATCCGGAGGACGAGTCGCTCGCGATCCTCAATTCGTCGCAGGACGCACTGGCGCACTGGCAGCGCGATGTTGATCAGGTGTACCCGGAACTCGTGACCTGCGTGTATTCCGGTACGGCCATGCTCAATCGTGTCGTGCAGCGCAAGGGGCTCGACGTCGGCCTGCTCGTGAACAAGGGTTTCGAGCACGTGCATTTGATGGGGCGTGCGATCCAGAGCTATCTGGGATATGCACTCGAGGAGCGGATCCATCTGAACACGCACCGCTATGACGAACCCCTCGTTCCGCTTGCCCGCACGCGGGGCGTGACCGAGCGTACGGACGTGCAGGGCGATATCGTGATTCCGCTGCGCGAAGGCGAGGTGCGGCAGGCGACGCGCGAACTCGCCGCCGCCGGCGCGAAGGCGATCGTGATCTGTTTCCTGCAATCGCACAAGAATGCGACCAGCGAACGGCAGGCGCGCGACATCGTGCACGACGAACTGAAGGCGATCGGTGTGGATGTGCCGGTGTTCGCGTCGGTCGACTACTATCCGCAGCGCAAGGAAAGCCACCGGATGAACACGACCGTGCTCGAGGCCTATGCGGCCGAGCCGTCGCGGCAGACGCTCCGAAAGGTGAGCGATCGCTTTCACAAGCACGGTGCGAAGTTCGACTTGCGGGTCATGGCGACGCACGGCGGCACGATCAGCTGGAAGGCGAAAGAACTCGCACGTACGATCGTCTCGGGGCCGATCGGCGGCGTGATCGGCTCGAAGCTGCTCGGCGAGGCACTCGGCTACGACAATATCGCCTGCTCCGACATCGGCGGCACGTCGTTCGACATGGCGCTGATCACGAAGGGCAAGTTCGCGATTGCGTCGGATCCGGACATGGCGCGCCTCGTATTGTCGCTGCCGCTCGTCACGATGGACTCGGTGGGCGCGGGCGCGGGCAGCTTCGTGCGGCTCGATCCGTACAGCGGCTCGATCAAGCTCGGCCCGGACAGTGCCGGCTACCGGGTCGGCACCTGCTGGCCGGAAAGCGGCCTGACGACCGTGTCGGTGTCGGATTGCCACGTCGTGCTCGGCTACCTGAATCCGACCAACTTCCTCGGCGGGCAAATCAAGCTCGACGTCGACCGGGCGCGCGAGCACATCAAGGCGCAGATTGCCGATCCGCTCAACCTCACGGTCGAGGATGCGGCGGCCGGCGTGATCGAACTGCTCGACCTTCAGTTGCGCGAGTACCTGCGATCGAACGTCAGCGCGAAAGGCTACAACCCGACGGAGTTCGTTTGCTTCTCGTACGGCGGGGCTGGCCCGGTCCACACGTACGGCTACACGGAAGGGCTCGGCTTCAGGGATGTCGTGGTGCCGGCCTGGGCCGCGGGTTTTTCCGCGTTCGGGTGCGCCTGCGCGGATTTTGAATACCGCTACGACAAGAGCGTCGATCTCGCGTTGCCGCAGCTCGCGCCCGATGCCGACAAGGTGCAGGCCGCGCAGACGATCCAGAAGGCCTGGGCAGAGCTCGCCGCGAAGGTGATCGACGAGTTCCGCATCAACGGTTTCAGCGAGCGCGACGTGATCCTGCGGCCGGGCTTCCGGATGCAGTACATGGGCCAGCTCAACGACCTCGAGATCGAGTCGCCGGTCGCATGTGCCGCGACCGCGCAGGACTGGGACCTGATCGTCGACGCATTCGAGGATACCTACGGACGCGTCTATGCGAGTTCAGCGCGTTCTCCGGAGCTCGGCTTTTCCGTCACGGGCGCGATCATGCGCGGCACCGTGCTGACCCAGAAACCGGTGCTGCCGGAAGACGCCACGGGCGGCGCCACGCCGCCCGAAGCTGCGCGCGTCGGCACGCGCAAGCTGTACCGCCACAAGCAGTGGCACGACGCCGTCGTCTGGAAGATGGAAGCGCTCAAGCCGGACAACGAGATCGTGGGTCCCGCGATCATCGAATCGGATGCGACCACCTTCGTGGTTCCGAAAGGTTTCGCGACCACGCTCGACAAGCATCGCCTCTTCCATCTCAGAGAAGTCCGATAAGGAGATACGCCATGAACATGATGTCCAGCCAGGAAGTGGGTTTCGCCGATCTCCTCAAGAACGGCCAGACGCTCAAGCAGTTCCGCGACGGGATCCTCGAGCGCACTGCCGAAACGGGGCGCTACAACGGCCTCTTGCGGCTCGATCTGCGCGAAAGCGACCCGATCCGCTACGAGAAGATGTTCTCGAAGTTGCGCGGCGGCCTCGTGCATGCGCGCGAGACCGCGAAGAAGATCGCGGCGAGCCCGATCGTCGAGCAGGAAGGGGAGCTGTGCTTCACGCTCTACAACGCGGCGGGAGACTGCGTGCTGACGTCGACCGGGATCATCATCCACGTCGGCACGATGGGGGCAGCGATCAAGTACATGATCGAGAACAACTGGGAGGCCAATCCGGGCATCCATCCCGGCGACATGTTCACCAACAACGACTGCTCGATCGGCAACGTCCATCCGTGCGACATCGCGACGATCGTGCCGATCTTCGCGCACGGCAAGCTGGTCGGCTGGGTCGGCGGCGTGACGCATGTGATCGACACCGGTGCGGTGACGCCGGGGTCGATGTCGACGGGGCAGGTGCAGCGCTTCGGCGACGGCTACATGATCACGTGTCGCAAGACGGGCGTGAACGATACGCCGCTGCGCGACTGGCTGCATGAAAGCCAACGCTCGGTGCGAACGCCGAAGTACTGGATCCTCGACGAGCGCACCCGCATCGCCGGCTGCCACATGATCCGCGACCTGATCGAGGAAGTGATCGAGGAGGAGGGGCTCGACGCCTATGAGAAATTCGCGTACGAGGTGATCGAGGAAGGGCGCCGCGGCCTGCAGACGCGCATCAAGGCGATGACGCTGCCCGGCAAGTACCGCAAGGTCGCGTTCGTCGACGTGCCGTACAACCATCCCGACGTGCAGACTTCGTCGGCATTCGCGAAGCTCGATTCGATCATGCACTCGCCGGTGGAGATGGAGATCCGCCGCGACGGCACGTGGCGCCTCGACTTCGACGGCGCGAGCCGTTGGGGCTGGCACTCGTACAACGCGCACCAGGTTGCCTTCACGAGCGGCATCTGGGTGATGATGACGCAAACGCTCGTGCCGACGCAGCGGATCAACGACGGTGCGTACTTCGGCACCGAATTCCACTTGCCGAAGGGCGCGTGGATGAACCCGGACGACCGGCGCACCGGGCATGCGTACGCGTGGCACTTCCTGGTGTCCGGCTGGAGCGCACTCTGGCGCGGCCTGTCGCAGGCGTACTTCAGCCGCGGCTACCTCGAGGAGGTCAATGCCGGCAATGCGAACACATCGAACTGGCTGCAGGGCGGGGGCATCAATCAGGACGGCGACATCCACGCGGTGAACAGCTTCGAGGCGTCGTCGTGCGGCACCGGCGCGTGCGCGATCAAGGACGGGCTCAATCATGCGGCGGCGATCTGGAATCCCGAGGGTGACATGGGGGATATCGAGATCTGGGAGATGGCGGAGCCGCTGCTCTATCTGGGCCGTAACGTGAAGGCCAATTCGGGCGGCTATGGCAAGTATCGCGGCGGCTGCGGGTTCGAAACGCTGCGCATGGTCTGGAAAGCCCAGGACTGGACGATGTTCTTCATGGGCAACGGCTACATGAATAGCGACTGGGGGCTCATGGGCGGGTATCCGGCGGCGACCGGTTATCGATTCGAGGCCCACCGCACCGGCCTCGATCAGCGTATCGCGCACGGCGAGAGCCTGCCGCTCGGCGGCGACACCCATCCGGACTTCCCTGACTACGAGAACCACCTGAATGCCGGCGCGCTCGTCAAGCGCGATCAGCAGTGCATGACGACGGAGGACTGTTACGACAATCACGACCTGTACCTGAATTATCTGCGCGGCGGGCCGGGGTTTGGCGACCCGCTTGACCGCGAGGTCGAAGCGATCGAGCGCGACCTGAACAACGCGGCGCTTCTGCCCGAGTATGCGCAAAAGGTGTATGGCGCGATCGCGACAAAAGACGCGAACGGCATATGGCACGTCGATGCGAAGCGGACGGCACTGCTGCGTATCGAAATTCGCAACCAGCGCCTCGCGCGCTCGCAGCCGACGCGCGAGTGGATGAAGGGCGAGCGCGAGCGGATCCTGGTCAAGCATGCGTCGACACAGGTCAAGCACATGTTCGCAACGAGCTTCGGGTTGTCGCCGAAGTTCGAAGCGAAGTTCCGCGCGTTCTGGGAACTCCCCGAATCGTGGACGCTGACCGAGGACGAGCTCGGCGTGCCGACCTACGGCTCGAAGTTCCGGATGGATCTGTCCAAGATGCCCGACGTGAACACCGTCGTGCTGGTCGAGGAATAACGGGCTTGTCGCGCAATCTGTCAATGGAGGGATTCAGGATGTCTACTTACACGAAGGAACAGGTCAGGAACCTGGTCGACGGAACGCTCGATTGGGACACGACGCTGCGCATGTTGTCGATGCCGAAGGACGGCGAGCGCTTCGAGATGTATATCGACGCGCTGCAGCGCAAGCTCGGCTGGAAGGACCGGATCGTGCTGCCGCTTGGCCCGCACCTTTATATCGTCCAGCAGCAGGCAACGAAGCGATGGGTCACGCAATGCGATTGCGGGCATGTGTTCGGCGACTACCGGGAGAACTGGAAGCTGAACGCGAACATCTTCGTGCGGGACTCCGAGGAGGCGATGGACG
Organism: Burkholderia sp. Bp9140; assembly: GCF_003853425.1. Taxonomy (NCBI): domain Bacteria; kingdom Pseudomonadati; phylum Pseudomonadota; class Betaproteobacteria; order Burkholderiales; family Burkholderiaceae; genus Burkholderia; species Burkholderia sp. Bp9140. Next base: position 88,235 of record NZ_QTPQ01000006.1, on the reverse strand, counting down.
AGGTTTATCCGCGGCTCATGGCACCGGACACGCAGTGGCAGGTGTACCGCGAGTACTACTGTCCGACATGCGGGGCGATGCACGACGTCGAAGCGCCGACGCCGTGGTATCCCGTTGTCCACGACTTCGAACCGGACATCGAGGGGTTCTACGGGGAATGGCTGAAGCTGCCGATTCCCGAGCGCGCCGATTAGTGTGATGTTTGACCCGGCCGGCGCATTGGCGCCGGTGCGCCCCGCTTCGTCCACGCGAAGCGGGGCGTTTGTTTTTCGAACGTTCGATTTCCGGACGCGCGGCGTGTTTCCGGCCGGATTGCGGATGGCACGGGCGGGTGCATTCGGGCAGGCATCGCGAAGTGCGCCGTGCGGCTCCGTCTGGCGTGTACCTTGCTTGTCCGGTCTCGCAACGGTGGGGCCACGGTGCTGGATCAGAGTACGATGCGAAGAGGCACACTGTCGGCACACCGACGGCACACCGCGGCGCAGGTCGTGGTGGGTGCCGCGGTGCACAACCTACACAAGGAGCCGAAACATACGGCTTCGCGATTCGCGGCCACGCGAATCGCCAGGAGACACGCATGCAACATACCGGTACGCCAATGGACTGGTTTTCCAGCCCGGAGCACGACGGCAGCATCATGTCCGCATGGGAACACCTGGTCGGCGGCGGCGAGCGCCAGTCGAACACGGTGCGCGGCGTTGTGGACGATTCATGGCAGCGCTGTCTCGTCGGCCACGTCGATCCGGCCGGAAACCGCGCGCCGCCGCCGATCGACGAAAACCAGCTCGGACAGGGGCGGGCGGCAAACGAGCGGCTCGTCAGCGCGAGCCTGCCGCTGATGCAGCAGACGCGCGAGTTGCTGTCGCAGACCGGCACCGTCATGCTGCTTGCCGATCCGGAAGGCATGATCCTGCAGCACGAGGGCGACGTGCATATCGTCGATCCGGCAAGGGAGGTCGGGCTGATCCCGGGCTGCAACTGGACCGAACTCAGTTGCGGCACCAACGCGATCGGCACCGCGCTCGCATTGCGCCAGCCGGTTCAGATCCACGGCGCCGAGCACTTTTGTGCCGGCATCAAGCGGTGGACGTGTTCGGCAACCGTTATCCGCGATCCGCTCGACGGTCAGGTACTCGGTGTCATCGATGTGTCCGGTCTTGCCGATACGTACAGCCGTTACAGTCTCGCGCTGGCCGTGTCGCTCGCGGGGCGCATCGAAAGCCGTATCGCGAAGGATGCGATGGAGCGCCGTTTGCGCATGCTGGACCGATGCGCATCTCGCTTTGGTTCCCTGGCATCGGACGGGGTGCTCATCGTCGACGAGCGAGGGCGCCTCGTCAAGGCGAATGCCCAGGTCGGGCCCGCATTGCGGCGTCTCGGATTCGATGTCCGGGTCGATGCCGGCTTCGTGTTGCCGGGGCTGAACGGCATGGCGGGGACGTCGGCTGCCGCGCCGGCATGGCTGCGTTACGCCCACGTCGAGATTCTGCGCGAAGGCGGCACGATACTGGGCTTCATGGTGGTGATACCGGGCGTCGACGTGGCGCGTGAAACGGTTTCGATCCCGCGACGGAAGGACGACGGCGATACGGCCGGTGCGTTCAAGCGTCTCGTCGGCGACAGCGGCGTGTTGCGGGGCGCCGTCGACAAGGCGCGTCAGCTCGCGCGGTCGCGCGTTCCGGTTCTGTTGCTCGGCGAAACGGGCGTGGGCAAGGAGCTTTTTGCGCAGGGTATCCATCAGGGAAGCGAGCGCATGGATGGTCCGTTCATTGCGCTCAATTGTGGTGGCCTGTCGCGCGATCTGCTTGCCAGCGAGCTGTTCGGGTATGCGGAAGGCGCGTTCACGGGCGCGCGCAAGTCGGGGGCGGCCGGCAAGATCGAAGCGGCCAACGGCGGCACGCTGTTTCTCGACGAGATCGGTGAAATGCCGATCGATATCCAACCTCACCTGTTGCGGGTTCTCGAGGAGAACGAAATTTACCGGCTCGGGGAAAACACCCCGCGCAAGGTGAACTTCCGGCTCGTTGCGGCAACGCATCGTGACCTGAAGGAGGCCATTGCCGGCGGCACGTTTCGCATGGATCTGTTCTACCGGATCGCCGTCACGACCATTTCGATTCCGAGCCTGCGTGAGCGAAGCGAGGATTTGCCTGCCCTGATCGCCTATTGGCTCGAGCGTTTATGCAACTCGTATGGCATGCCGGCCAGTTCGTTCGACGACCACGCCTATGGTCTCCTCCTGAATTACGCGTGGCCGGGCAATGTGCGCGAGTTGCGCAACGCGATCGAAGGCTCGCTTTTGCTGGCAGGAGGATCGGTGATCACCGCTGACGAATTGCCCGCCGAAATTCGTGCGGCTGGTGCCATTGCCAACCGGGTTGGGGAACCGGTTGCAAGAGCAGCGCAGTTGAGTCCCGAGGAATCGCTCAAAATGGCTGAAGCGGAGACGATTCGCCGTGCGCTCGATCGAAATGCCGGGAACCTTACCCGGACAGCGAATCAGCTGCGCATTGCGAAAAGCACGCTTTACGAAAAGATTCGCCGATACGATCTGAATGCGGAAGTGAGCGACGTGCGCCGGCGCCGGGATGGCTGAACATCGAGATCGTCGAGAAGGGCGGCGCGCATGCGCTCATTGCAGATTTATTTTGCCGCAAAGGCTATACGTCGACGACGATGTCGGAGATCGCGCGTGCCGCGGGGACGACAGTGGCGAACCTGTATGTGTATTTCGACTCGAAGCTGCTGATTCTCTCGACGGGACGGTGCTGTTACCTGACGGTCTCGACTCTGTCGATGCTGCGCCGATGATGTGCGCCGGATACACCACCTGGAGCGGCTTGCGCGATGCCGCGCCGCAGCCGCACGAGAAGGTCGCCGTGCCGGGGATTGGCGGATTAGGGGGCACGTGGCCGTGCAACTGTCCAGTGCGTACGGTTTCGAGACCGTGGCCATTACACATTCCGCAGACAAGCGCGGTCTTGCGCTCCAGCTGGGCGCGGACCAGGTCGTCGGCAGCGGCGCGGAGTTGCGCGACCAGGGTGGCGCATCTACCGAACGAACTCGATTTGAACGGTCGCCCAGACGGCAGCGCGTTTTGCCCCCGCCCCGCGGCGCGATGCTAGATGATGACCCATCCGCGATCCTGGAAGTCGCGGACGGTTGCTTCCACCCGGTTAGCCGCATCGCGCAGGTCGGGTAGAACGTTAGCTGACAAATCCTCGGGTGTGCGCCTCGACCTGTGAGAGGCAAAGCTCATGGCGGCGATGACCCTGCCTGTCCGTTCCCGCAGCGGGACCGCAAGTGACAGCGTCCCGGGTTCCATTTCATCGATCGCCAGTGCGTAGTCCACCGTCCTGATCTGCTGCAGGGCAATCTTCAACGTTGCAATGTCGGTGATCGACGCCGGGCCTTGCGCCTTCAGCGTCACGCCTTCCAGCCGTCGATCCAGTTCCGCTTCCGGCAGGTTGGCGAGGAGAACCTTGCCGCTCGCCGAGCAATGGGCGGGAAGCCGGTCGCCAATACCGAGCCGTGACGTAAAGATGCGACGTGTCGCGTCGCGGCACACGAACAGAATGTCGAGCCCCTCCAGCACGGAGATCGAGCACGCGTCATCGAGGCGGTCGGCGAATTGAAGAACCTCGGACGCAACCGTGCTCCAGAGGCTGCCTTTCGCCAGCATGCCGCGACCCAGGGACAACACCTTGGGCGACGAATTGTATTCGCCGCGGTCTTCGGCAACGTAGCCCAAATGCGTGAGCGTCAGCAGGATGCGGCGTGCCGCCGCGCGGCTCACGCCCATTGCAGTCGCGACTTCGCTGCATCCCAACGGGGCAGACGCATCCGCCAGCACCTCGAGGCATGCAAGGCCTCTCGCGAGCGTTTGGGCGAAGTCCTGCTTCTGTAATTCCTTGGTCGAGTCCATAGCCACCGGTACCGGATGTTATGTCCGATTGTCTCATGTGTGCGATAAACGCGCAATCGTGCGAAATGTTAGGTGTTTTCCCGGAAATGCAGGATCGAACAGGCTCCGGCCAGATTCGTCGAAATCGGCATGGCTCGTTATAGGACGGGCGTCTCGGAGAAGTTTCAGAGGTGCCTGGTGATGAATGTGCGATTAACGCACAAGTGCGCGATATGTTGACACTGGTCGGGGCCACTCCTACACTGAACTCATCAACCGCATGTAGGCGATGAACTTTTCAGGAGACGAACGAAATGGCACGTTGGCTCAAGCAGGGCATGGACGAAGCAGCGCGGCGCGAGATTGACAGCAAGGTCAGGCAGACCGTCGAGGACGCGATTCGCGACGTCGAGGTTCGCGGAGATGAGGCTGTGCGAGAAATGTCGATCAGGTTCGATGGCCTCGATCGCGAGAGTTACCGGTTGAGCGACCAGGAAATTCAGGCCTGCCTGAGCGAGTTGTCGGAAGGTGAACTCGAGGACATCCGGTTTGCCCAGGCGCAGGTGCGCAACTTCGCGGAAATCCAGCGTGCGTCGATGCTCGATGTCGAGCAAGAGACACTTCCCGGCGTGTTTCTCGGCCACAAGAACATTCCGATGAATTCGGTCGGTTGTTACGTGCCCGGCGGGAAATATCCGCTTCTCGCGTCGGCCCACATGTCGGTGCTCACGGCGAAGGTCGCCGGCGTGAAGCGAGTCGTGACGTGTGCGCCGCCGTTCAAGGGCAAGCCGGCGGCGGCGATCGTCGCTGCGCAGCATCTGGCGGGCGCTGACGAAATTTACGTGCTGGGCGGTATCCAGGCGATCGCGGCGATGGCCGTTGGCACGAAGACGATTCAGCCGGTCGACATGCTGGTCGGGCCGGGCAATGCCTTCGTCGCCGAGGCGAAGCGCCAACTGTTCGGGCGAGTCGGCATCGACCTGTTTGCGGGGCCGACGGAAACCTTGGTCATCGCGGACGACACCGTCGACGGCGAAATTTGCGCGGTCGACCTGCTGGGGCAGGCGGAGCATGGGGCGAATTCGCCGGCAATCCTTCTCACGGTTTCGGAGCAGCTGGCACGCGACACCCAGCGGGAGATCGAGCGCCTGCTCGACCTGATGCCCACGGGGCAGACCGCTCGTGCGGCGTGGAACGACTACGGCCAGATCATCGTTGCGGACGACTATGAAGACGCGCTGCGCGTGGCCGACGGCATTGCATCGGAACATGTGCAGGTCATGACCGATCGTGACGACTGGTTCCTTGAAAACATGACGAACTACGGCGCCCTGTTTCTCGGGCCCCGGACCAACGTTGCGTATGGCGACAAGGTGATCGGCACCAATCACACGCTCCCCACGCTCAAGTCGGCGCGTTATACCGGCGGGTTGTGGGTCGGCAAGTTCCTCAAGACCTGCACCTATCAGTATGTGAAGACCGACGCAGCGACGACCCTGGTCGGCGAGTACTGCTCGCGCCTGTGTGCGCTGGAAGGGTTCGCCGGGCACGGCGAGCAGGCGAATATCCGCCTGCGCCGGTTCGGCGGTCTCGACGTGAAACCCTATACCGCCGCTCCCCGCGCCGCGGTGAACGCGATCGGCTGAGCGAACGATCATGATGCTCCCTGTCACGCCTTCCCTGCGCCTGGACGGCCGTCGTGCGCTGGTCACGGGCGCGGGCCGCGGCCTCGGTCTTGCCGCTGCGTCGGCGCTGGCCGCGGCGGGTGCCGAAGTGGTTCTGGCGGCCCGTTCACCGGACGAGGTGAACGAGGCGGCAGCGGCGATTCGCGAGGCCGGCGGCAAGGCAAGCGGCATCGCACTGGATGTCGTCGACCTGGAGGCGGCGTCGGCCTGGCTCGAACAAGCGGCCACGTTCGACATCCTCGTCAACAACGCCGGGACGAATCGGCCGGCCGCCTTCCTCGACACCGAAGCGAGCGACTACGACTTCGTGTTCGACGTCAATGTGCGCGCCGCGTTCTTCGTTGCGCAGGCGGTGGCCCGAAAGCTGGTGCGCGAAGGCCGGCCGGGCTCGATCATCAACGTGTCGTCCCAGATGGGGCACGTCGGTGCGGCCCGCAGAACCGTCTACTGCGCGACCAAGCATGCGGTGGAAGGCATGACGAAGGCTATCGCGGCTGAACTGGGTGAACACGGGATACGCGTGAACACGATCTGTCCGACGTTCATCGAAACACCGATGACGAAGCCGTTTTTCGCCGACACCGCATTTCGCGATTTCGTGCTCGGCAAGCTGAAGCTCGGCCGCCTCGGCGTACCCGAAGACATCATGGGCGCGGTCGTGTTTCTCGCCTCCGATGCGTCGGCGCTGATGACCGGGTCCGCGTTGATGCTCGACAGCGGCTGGACAACCACGAGCTGACCCGCGCCCCCCAACAAAATCATTTGGAGACAATCAGGATGGAAACGGTTCGTTTGACCCTCGCACAAGCCATCGTCCGGTTTTTGATCGCGCAGAAGATCGATACGGACGGGGAAGTGCTGCCGCTGTTCTCGGGCGTGCACGCCATCTTCGGGCATGGCAACGTCACGTGCCTCGGCTCGGCACTGGAAGAGGTCCAGGACACGCTGCCGACCTATCGCGGTCAGAACGAGCAATCCATGGCGCTCGCGGCCGTGGCCTACGCTCGAGCACGGCGGCGCAAGCAGATCCACGTCTGCTCGGCGTCGGTGGGCCCGGGGTCGTCGAACATGGTCACCGCCGCGGGCGTTGCATTGTCCGATCGCCTGCCCGTATTGCTCTTGTGCGGGGACAACTTCGCGTCGCGTTTTCCCGACCCGGTCCTGCAGCAGGTCGAGCATTTCCACGACCTGACGATCACCACGAACGATACGTTCAAGGCGGTGTCGGCATTCTTCGACCGGATCACGCGCCCGGAGCAGATTCTCAGCTCGCTGCCGCAGGCCGTGTCGCTGCTGCTCGATGCGGCCGATTGCGGGCCCGCCACGATTTCGCTTGCCCAAGACGTGCAGGGCGAGGCGTTCGACTACCCGGTCGAGTTCTTCAAGGAGCGTGTGCATCGCATCGAGCGCTATCAGGCGCCCGACATTCAGCTGGACGAAGCCGCCGAGATCATCCGTGCCGCGAAGCGGCCGCTGATCGTTGCCGGCGGCGGAGTTCATTACTCGGGCGCCTGCGAGGAACTTGCCCGATTTTCCGATGCATTCGGCATTCCTGTCGTGGAGACCGTGATGGGCCGCTCGGCGCTTCTGCACGAGCATCGGCTCAACCTGGCTTCGATTGGCGTGATGGGGGGCCATGCCGGCAATCGGATCGCGGCGGAAGCCGACGTCGTCATCAACATCGGCACCCGTCTGGCCGACATGACCACGGGGTCGTGGAGCGTTTTCCGGAATGGCGACGTCCGGTTCGTCTCGCTCAACACCAACCGCTGCGACGCCAACAAGCATCTGGCGCATCCGGTCGTCGGCGACGCGAAGCTCTCGCTGAGTGGATTGACCCGGCGGCTCGAGGGGTGGACCGCGCCGGCGGCGTGGGGCGAGCGTGCCGTCGAGGAAAAGGCTTCGTGGGACGCCATCGTCGAGCGGGATACGGCGTTTCGAGCGCAGCCGGTGCCGAACTACGCGCAGGTCATCGGCGCCGTTCAACGCAATGCCCGGCCGACCGACGTCATCGTTTCGGCAGCCGGCGGCTTGCCCGGGGAACTGTATTGCATGTGGAAGTCGGTCGGCGTGGGTACGTTCGAGTCCGAGTATGGCTTTTCGTGCATGGGCTACGAGATCGCCGGCGCGTATGGGCAGAAGATCGCCAATCCGGACCGCGAGATATTTGCCATGCTCGGTGACGGGTCGTACCTGATCATGAATTCCGACATTTATTCGTCGGTCCTGACCGGGAACAAGTTCATCTGCATCGTGTGCGACAACGGCGGATTTGCAGTCATCAACCGCTTGCAGACGAGCAAGGGGGGCGCCGAGTTCAACAACCTTTTTGCGTCGTCGAAGCGTTCCGGCGACGTGCCGCGAATCGATTTTGCGATGCACGCGCGTTCGATGGGGGCGCTCTCGGAGAACGTCACGACGATCGTGGAGTTCGAAGCGGCGCTCGTGCGCGCGAGAGAAGCCGATCGGACCTACGTCATCGCGATTCGCACGCATCCGTATGAATGGGCAGAAGGCGGCTCCTGGTGGGATGTGGGTATGCCGGAGGTGACGCGTCGCGCATCGATCGAAGAAGCCCGCATCGCGCAGGAATCGCAGCGCTCCCATCAGCGCAAAGGCATCTAGGAGGCGTCATGACTGCGGCTAAGCGCGTTCTGGTGACCGGGTCCACCGGAAACCTCGGAGCGAAGGCGATGGCAGCGTTGAAGACGCTCGACAACCACGAAGTCACGGGTATCGGGCGGAATTCGACGGGCGACCCGAACGTCATCACGGCCGATCTGGAGTGCTACGACCGCTCGTGGGCACAACACTTCGAAGGGGTGGATGCCGTGCTGCATCTGGCGGCCGATCCGAAACCGGTCGGGTCGTGGGATTCGATCACGCGGCTGAACATCGAACTGGCGCTGAACGTGTTTCGTGCGGCCGAGGAGGCGCACGTCAGGCGGTTCGTCTTCGCCAGTTCGAACTGGGTGCTGGGGGGTTATCGCTTCGGCGACGAGCGACTGACGAGCGGGCTCAGCCCGCGGCCTGTCAATCCGTACGGCGCGTCCAAGCTTTTCGTCGAGCGCTACGGACTGGCTGCCGCCGAGCGCACCGGCATGTCGGTCATCTCGCTGCGGATCGGCTACTGCCAGCCCGGTGCGAACGTGCCCGGACCGCATATGGCGTTCGGGCGTTGGGGCCAGGAAATGTGGCTGGGTAACGAAGATTGGGCGCAAGCGGTCATCCGGTCCGTATCGAGTTCGTACGAAGGCGCCGCGGTTCTCAATATCGTGTCCCGCAATCACGGCAGCCGGTGGGACCTGGACGAGGCGAAGGACACGATCGGCTACCTGCCGGTCGAGTCCCACCGGCCGATATTGACTGCAGGAAACTTGATTAAGGACCGCGGCGCCGCGCTACGCGAACGGTTCGTTCCGACGGGCGCGTCGGTGCCGCTTTTCGGTGCCCGCTGGTGAGACCGCTGGTAATACATGAGACAGACATGAAAAAGATACTTTGCATCCAACCGCTCCATCCCGAAGCGCTTCGCCTGCTCGATGCGCGAGCCGACATCACCTATGAGGTCGTGACCGATTTCTCGCGCGAGAACCTGCTGAAGCACGTGAGCGACGCCAATGCGATCACGGTGCGCGACGCGCTGTTGCCCGCCGACGTTCTGGATGCTGCGCCGGGGCTTCAGATCGTATCGCGACATGGCGTCGGCTACGACAACATCCCGGTCGAATACTGTACCGGGCGAGGCATACCGGTGACGGTCGTCGGCGACGTCAATTCGAATTCGGTCGCCGAACACACGCTGTTCCTGATGCTGGCGGTCGCGCGCTCGGGGATCCAGCTGGATGCCGCGGTGCGCGCCGGAGACTTCTCGGCCCGTGCGAAGATTCCGTGCTTCGAATTGCGGGGCCGCAGGCTGCTTGTCATCGGGTATGGGCGAATCGGGCAGGAGGTTGCCGCGCGAGCGCGAGCCTTCGGCATGGACGTCCTCGTTTTCGATCCGTTCGCGAAGCAGGCGAATTTCCCGGGTGTTGCGTTCGCGAACACCCTCGACGAGGGGCTGGCAAGCGCCAACATCGTGACGCTGCACGTGCCGCTCGCACCTGAAACACGCAACCTGATCAGCGCGCGTGAACTCGCGCTGATGCCGGCAGGCGCCGTTCTGATCAACAGCGCACGCGGCGGCATCGTCGACGAGGCGGCGCTCGCCGAGTCGATCAGGAATGGACATCTGCGCGGAGCGGGTATCGATACGTTCGCGGTCGAGCCGCTTTCCGCTGATTCACCGCTTGCCATCGAGAAAAACGTCGTGCTGAGTCCGCACTCGGCGGCGCTCAGCACGGAAGCCCTGATCGGCATGGGCGTGATGGCGGTCAGGAATGCGCTGGCCGGCCTCGACGGGAATCTCGATCCCGCGCTGGTCGTGAATCGCTCGGTTCTCAATGATGAGGTTTCCAATGCGTCCGAATAAGGTGCGAGAGTGCTGGGAGCGCGGCGCCGCCGCGGTATCGGCGTGGTTGTCGATCGGCAATAGCTACAGCGCGGAAATGATCGGGTGGAGCGGCGTCGATTGCGTCACCGTGGATCTTCAGCATGGCATGACCGACGTTCAGACGATGATCGGCATGCTGCAGGCCATTTCCGCCACACCCGCGACGCCGTTCGTACGGGTTCCGGATTGCGACCCCGCGTTGCTGATGAAGGCTCTCGACGCGGGCGCTTACGGCGTCATCTGTCCGATGATCGACAACGCCGCGCAGGCGCGCGCATTTGTCGCCGCGACCCGTTATCCGCCGCACGGAGACCGGAGTTTCGGTCCGTCCCGAGGGTTGCTCTATGGCGGTCCGGATTATTTCGAGCACGCGGACCGGACGATCGTTCGCCTGGCCATGATCGAAACCGTCGCCGGCCTCGATGCCGTGGAGGAGATCGTTTCGGTCGATGGCCTGGACGGCATCTTCATCGGGCCCAACGATCTGGGACTGACATTGGGCAAGGGCACGGCCTCGGACCCGACCGACCCGGTTGTGCTGGCGGCAATCGAACGATGCAGGGAAGCTGCCCGGCGCGCGAACAAGCACCTCGGCATTTTCTGCCCGTCGGGAGCGGTCGCCGCGCGCTGGTCCGCGCAAGGATTCGACTTCGTCGTACCCAATAGCGATGCCAACCATCTCAAGGCTGCGACGGCGGCCGAGGTGCGGGCGGCGCGCGAGCATTGCCGGACATAAGAAATCCGTCACGGCCAGCGCCGTCGACGTTCGGGTGAGCTTGCCGAACTGCGTTGAAGGCGGAAGCCCGATCAAAGTGAGTGGAGGAGACGTGTACGAGACTGTCAATGAAAAGCGACTGATCGATCGATTGACGCTGCATCTGATGCCGCTGTTGGGGTTGCTTTACCTCATGGCGTACATCGACCGGCAGAACGTGAGCTACGCCAAGCTGCAGATGATCGATAGCCTGCACATGAGCGAGGTCAGCTACGGACTCGGTGCGTCGCTTTTCTTTATCGGGTACCTGCTTTTCGAGGTGCCGAGCAACATGGCGCTGTATCGCGTCGGTGCACCACGCTGGCTCGCGCGAATCATGCTGACGTGGGGGGCGGTGACGCTGATGCTGGCCTTTACCCGCAACGCGCCGATGTTCTACGTTCTGCGCTTTTTGCTCGGCGCTGCGGAAGCGGGCCTGTATCCGGGGATCATCTATTACATGACGTTGTGGTTCCCGGCGCGTCATCGGGCCAGGATCATGGGCTACTTCGTGCTGGGGAGCGCGGTCGGCAACATGTCCGGTGCCGCGATCTGCGGCGCGCTCCTCGACCTGCAAGGACTCTGGGGGCTGCATGGCTGGCAATGGGTATTCATTGCGACCGGTCTCCCGCCCATCGCTGTAGCGTTCGTCACGTGCTTCCTGTTGCCCGCCGGTCCGGCCGCGGCCCGGTTTCTCAGCCACGACGAGCGGGCGTGGCTTGCCCGGGAGTTGAAAAAGGATGCGGGGGGATATCCGGCGCACGGTCCGGTGCTCAAGGTTCTGGTCGATCGCCGCGTGTTGCTGCTGTCCGGCTATTTCATGATGGTGTCGATGTCGATCGCGGCAGTGAGCTATTGGATGCCCACGCTCGTTAAAGGGTTCGGCGTGTCGAATACGGCGAACGGACTGCTCGGCACGATCCCATGGCTGATCGTGACTGCAATCCTGATGTGGCTTCCCAAGCGTATGGGAAGCGGAACGAAGCTGCTCAAGGGAATCGCCATTGCCGCATCCATCGGCGCCGTCGCCTTCGTGTTCAGTGCCTTGTTCCCCGCTAACGCATGGAGATTTGCAGCGTTGTGCGTGGCCGCTCCGTGCATGTACATCATCGTGCCGTGTTTCTGGACGTTGCCTGCCGAATTCCTTTCTGGCGCACGGGCCGCGGCGGGAATCGCGGCCATCAATTCGATCGGGAACATGGGCGGCTTCCTGGCGCAAAACCTCGCGCCGTGGATTCGCAACCAGACCGGCAGCGCCGCGGCGCCGATGCTGATGCCGGCCGTTTGTCTCTTCATCGTTCTGGGCGGGACGCTACTGATGCTGGCCCGGCGCAGACGAGACAGTACGGATGCCATGCCGGCCGGCTCTTCTGCCCCGACTGCTCGAACCGGAGGTATTGCGCATTAACGTGCCCATCAGTTGTCGTAGACCGAAAAACTATCGATATCAGGAGACGAAAATGTTGAATGCATGGAAGAAACTCAAGACCCTCGTGCTGGCCGGTACCCTGGCTGTTGCCGCGGTACATGCAGGCGCCGCGGAATCGGAGAAGATCATTCTGATCACGCACGGCCTGGCGAGCGATCCGTACTGGAATATCGTCAAGCACGGCGCCAACGACGCAGCCAAACAGCTGGGCGTTACCGTCGAGTACCGTTCCCCGCCTACGTTCGACATGGTGCAAATGTCGAATCTCATCAATGCGGCCGTCAATCAGCGACCCGCGGGCATCATCGTCAGCATCCCCGATGCAAACGCGTTGAGCGGTGCAATCAAGAACGCCGTGGCGTCCGGCATCCCGGTGATCTCGGTCGACTCGGGCGCGGATGTGGCAGCGAAGTTCGGCACGCTCCTTCACATCGGACAACCTGAATACCCGGCCGGCAAGGCGGTAGGGGAGCGCCTGAAGGCGTTGGGCCTGAAGAAGGCCATCTGTATCAATCACGAGGTGGGCAACACGGCACTCGACGATCGTTGCCGCGGCGTGAAGGACGGATTCGGCGGCAACGTGACGGTGTTGCCGACGGCCGCCGATTTCCAGCAGGTGAAGGCCAAGGTCGCAGCCGCGCTCGCGCAGGATCCCTCGGTCGACGCGGTCGTCGCACTGAGCGCGGGCCAGTCCGGCGAACCGGCCGTGGCCGCGGCGCAGGAGTCGAAGCGCGCGAATCTGAAGGTCGTGTCGTTCGATCTCTCGCCGGGCTTTCTGAAAGATGTGGCCGAAGGCAGAGCGCTCTTCGCCGTCGAGCATCAGCCCTATCTGTTCGGTTACCTCGGCACGGTGTTGCTGGTCAACGAAATCCGCTATGGCCTGCTCCCGACCAACAAGGTCATCGAGACGGGGCCCAAGTTCATCACCAAAGCCGATGCGCAACGCGTGACGAGTCTGTCCGCGAAGGCCATCCGGTAACAGGAGGAAACCATGCAACACATTCGTGCTTCGAGAGCGCCAGCCATGCCGGATGAGCGGCTCAAGAACGTCTCGCAGCTCCGGCGCCTGATGCGGCGCCCCGAGCTGGGCGCAATGGCGGGCCTCATCCTCGTGGGTCTGTTTTTCTTCGCGACCGCAAGCAGCTCGATGTTTTCCGTCGCCGGGATCATGAACTTCATGACGCCCGCCTCGCAGCTGGGCATTCTGGCCATCGGCGCGGCGCTGCTCATGATCGGCGGCGAGTTCGACCTTTCGATCGGATCGATGATCGCGTTTGCGGGGCTTGTTTTCGGCACCTGTCTGGTGGTGTTCCACCTGCCGCTCGTCATCGCAATCGGCATCACGTTTCTGGTGGCTGCCGTGTTCGGCGCGATCAACGCGCAGATCGTTCTGCGCACCGGGCTGCCATCCTTCATCGTGACGCTGTCGTTTCTGTTCATGCTGCGCGGGCTCACGCTGGTCGGCCTGAAGAAGGCGACGGGCGGGCTGACCCAGCTTCGTGACATCACCGAAGCAGCGGATTCCTCGTGGCTCGTTCACGTGTTCTCCGGCAATGCCCTGACAGGGCTGTTCAGCTGGCTCGCCCAGCACGACCTGATCGCGACGTTCCCGAATGGCGAGCCGAGCGTGAAAGGCGTGCCTGTTTCGGTGTTGTGGTTTATCGGCCTGACGATCGTCGCGACGGTCATCCTGGTCCGGACCACCTTCGGCAACTGGATCTTCGCGGTCGGCGGCGACACCGCGGCGGCCCGCAATTCGGGCGTGCCGGTCACGCGCGTCAAGCTCATCCTGTTCATGACGACGGCCTGCTGCGCCGCGCTGGTCGCGGTGCTGACGGTGCTGGACGCGGGGTCCACGGATGCGAGTCGCGGGTTCCAGAAGGAGTTCGAAGCCATCATCGCGGCAGTCATCGGCGGGTGCCTGCTCACGGGCGGCTATGGCTCCGTCATCGGCGCGTTTTTCGGTTCGCTCATCTTCGGCATGGTGGTCATCGGTTTGAGTTACACGGGTATCGACCAGGACTGGTACCAGGTGTTCCTGGGCGCCATGCTGCTCGTGGCCGTGCTTTTCAATAATGTCGTGCGCAAGCGCGCGACGGGGGAGCGTTAAATGGAAACCACGCCACTTATCGAAGCTCGCAATCTCGTCAAGCATTTCGGTTCGGTGATCTCGTTGAACGGTGTGTCGCTGACGGTGTACCCGGGCGAGGTGCTATGTCTGCTGGGTGACAACGGGGCGGGCAAGTCGACATTGATCAAGACGCTGTCCGGCGTACACAAGCCGACTTCCGGTGAACTGTTGGTCAGCGGCAAGCCGGTCGAGCTGGACAGTCCGCGGGATGCGCTGGATCAGGGCATTGCGACCGTGTATCAGGATCTCGCGATGATTCCGCTCATGTCGATCGCGCGCAACTTCTTCATGGGGCGCGAACCGAAGAAAGGTTTCGGACCGGTCAAGTTCTTTGACGCGCAGCATGCGCTCAAGGTGACGCGTGAAGAGATGCTCAAGATCGGTATCGACGTGCGCGATCCGGAGCAGGCTGTCGGCACGCTTTCGGGCGGCGAGCGGCAGTGCGTGGCCATTGCACGTGCGGTCTACTTCGGCGCAAAGGTCCTGATTCTGGATGAACCAACCTCGGCCCTCGGCGTGCGTCAGACCGCGATGGTGCTGCGATACATCAATCAGGTCCGGGCAAAGGGCCTGGGCGTGATCTTCATCACGCACAACGTGCGTCACGCGCATACCGTAGGCGATCGGTTCGTCATTCTCAAGCGCGGAACGACGCTCGAGACGCGCAAGCGCGGCGACGTGACCCTCGAGGAGCTGTACAACCTGATGGGTGGCGGCGACGAGCTCAACGAAATTGCCAACGATGTCAACGAAAGCAGCATCAGTCGTAGTCGCGATGCGGTATCGCATTGAGTAATGCCATTCACGTGGGGAGAGGACGACGCTCGTCCGAAGCCCGCAGTTTTCAAAACCAGATTCAAGGAACGTTTGAAATGTCAGTGATTCGAGTCGGAATGATCGGCGCCGGTTGGATGGGGCGTGCGCACGCGGCGGCGTTCGAGAGCGCGACACGCATTTTCGGTACTGAACCCGCAACACTCAAGATTGTTGCAGTGGCAGACGTGAGCGAGGCGGCGGCCGGCGATTTCGCGCAACGTTTTGGCGTCGACCGCTGGACGACGGATTGGCGCACGGTGGTGAACGATCCCGACATCGATGTGATCGATATCACCACACCCAATGACGTGCATCCGGAAATCGCGCTGGCCGCGATTGCAGCGGGCAAGCACGTCTATTGCGAGAAGCCGATGGCCAACTCGGCCGCCGAAGCCAAGGCCATGCGGGACGCCGCGGAGGCCGCGGGCGTCGTGACCATAGTCGGCTTCAACTACCTCTGCAGTCCTATTCAAGCGTATGCGCGCCAGCTCGTGCAATCCGGCGCGCTCGGCGAGATTTTCCATTTCCGCGGCATGTTCGACAACGACTACATGGTCGGGCCAGAGTTCCCCTTTACCTGGCGCACCGACGCCGCGGTGGCCGGCCGGGCCGGCGCGCTGGGCGACATGGCCAGTCATGTGCTGAGTCTCGCGCACTACCTGGTCGGTGACGTCACCGAGGTATGCGGCACCCGGCAGGTTCTGCACGCCGAACGCAAGACGGCTGCGGGCGTGGCGCGCAAGGTCGAGAACGACGATCTGGCGCAGTTCGTCTGCCGCTTCGGGAACGGCGCTTCGGGTTATATCGAGGCCAGCCGCATCGGCACCGGCCGGAAGCTTTATCTCGCCTACGAAATCCAGGGCACGAAGGGTTCGCTGCTGTTCGATCAGGAGCGCATGAACGAACTCTACTTCTATCGCCAGACCGACGATCCGGCCGAACGTGGCTACAAGCGGATTCTGGCGGCGCCCGAGCATCCCGACTATGCAGCCTTCTTCGGCCTGCAGGGGAATCCGCTCGGTTACAACGATCTCAAGATCATCGAAGCGCGTCGCCTCATCGAGTCCGTCGCGCTCGGACAACGCTGGATCGCCGATTTTTCGTTCGGCTATCGCGTGGACCGTGTGGTCGAAGCCGTACTGACTTCCGTCGAACAGAATCGCTGGGCCAGCACCGAGGAGATTGCATGATGTCGTCGAACTACCGTCTTGCCAATGCGCCGTGCTCGTGGGGCGTGGACTTTGCCGACCGACCGGAAAACCCGGCCTGGACCCGTGTGCTCGACGAGGCTGCCGCCTCGGGATTCGCGGCCATCGACCTCGGGCCGGTCGGCTACCTTCCCACCGACCCGGTGCGTCTCGCGCATGAACTCCGCGAACGCGGTCTGGGCCTGTCCGCGGGCGGCCTGTTCGATCCGCTCACCGATGCCGCGGCCTTGCCGAAGGTGCTCGACAAGACCCGCAGGACCTGCGAAATCCTGAAGGCACTCGATGCGCCGCGCCTGGTGATCATCGACTGCGTGTCGACCGAACGCGGCAAGACGGCCGGGCAGTCGGCCGCCGCACCGCGGCTCTCCGATGCGGAGTGGGGGGCGATGATACAGCGGATCATCCAGATCGCGCTGATCGCGCGGGACGAGTACGGCGTGAAGTCGTATCTGCATCCGCACGCGGGCTGCTACATCGAGTTCGAGGACGAGGTCGATCGCGCGATGCGTGACCTTCCTGAAGACCTCGTGGGTCTCTGCGTCGATACCGGTCACTCGGCGTATGCCGGAATCGATCCGGTGAAACTGATCGAGCGGTACGGTTCGCGAATCGGTCACATGCACTTCAAGAACATCGACCGCGACGTGCACGCTCAATGCGTTGCGGAGGGTGTCGATTTCTTCAGCGCCATTGCACGCGGTGTCTTCTGTCCGCTGGGCAAAGGCGTTGTCGATTTCGTGGCCGTGCGCGATGCGTTGAGCCGGATCGGCTACAAGGGGCTGGCGGTGGTCGAGCAGGACGTCGATCCGTCGGGCGCCGCGTCGCCTTTCGACAACGCGCGCGAGAGCTACGACTATCTGGAATCGGTCGGCATCGCGCCTGCACGCAGGTCCGTCGCATGAATGCAACCTGCCTCGTCGACGCACGCAATACCCTGGGGGAAGGGTGCGTCTGGGATCCGCGCGACGACAGCCTGTACTGGACGGACATCGAGGAGAGCCGGATCTATCGGCTGTCGTCAGCACAGGAGGTCACCTCGTACGCGCTGCCCGAGCGGGCCGGTTTCATCGTGCCGCGCAAGGACGCCGGATTCATCGTCGGGCTGGCGAGCCGGATCGCCCGGGTCGACGCGGGATTCTCGCGCTTCGACACGGTGACGGAGGTGGAGCCGGCGCTTGCGCAAACCCGCGTGAACGACGCGGCGGTCGACCCGTTCGGCGGCATCGTGTTCGGCACCTTCGACGAGCGCGACAGGCAGCCCGTGGCGAGCCTGTACCGGCTGTCCCCCGAGGGCGAACTGCGACAGCTCCTTCGCGACGTCACGATCAGTAACGGGATCGCGTTCTCGCCGGACGGGCAGATCATGTATTTCGCGGACACGCCCGTTGGTGTCATCCGGCGGTTCAAGGTCGGCGCGGCGTTCGCAAGCCTCGACGAGATCGAGCCGCTGGCCGCCGCGCAGGTGGCGCCCGGGTCGCCCGACGGCGCCATCGTGGATCGCGACGGCGGCTACTGGAGCGCACGCGTGTGGGGCGGATGCGTCGTGCGCCTATCCGCCGACGGCGCGGTGACCGATCGGATCGACCTGCCGACGAAAGGCCCCACGTGCGTGGCATTGGGCGGCCCGGCCGGCAATCGTCTTTTCATCACGACGCTGCGTGTGAGGCACACGCAAGAAGAACTGGACAGTGCCCCGCATGCGGGCGGGCTGTTTGTCGCCGATGTCGCCGTGCCTGCGCAGTCGCCACGACTCGCGTTGCTTTAGAGAGAACATCACCATGTCGAAAAAAGTAAGGATTTGCGTCTTCGGTGCGGGCCGCATGGGCGAGCGGCACATTGCGAACGTCGCGGCGAACGAGCGCGCGGAACTCGCGTACGTCGTCGATACGGACCTGTCCCGTGCGACCGCGCTGGCTGGAAAGTACGGTTCCCGGGCGGTCGACCAACCGTCGGTGGCCTTGTCGGACCCGAGCGTCGATGCGGTCATTATTTCGTCCGCGACGAACACCCATGTCGACCTGATCGTTGCGTCGGCCAAGGCGGGGAAGGCGATTCTGTGCGAAAAGCCGATCGACCTCGACATGTCGAGGGTCGATATGTGCGCGAAGGCGATCGAGGGCTGTAACGTCCCCATCATGATCGGCTTCCAGCGCAGGTTCGATGCGACGCACCGCGCCGTGAGCGACGCGGTAACGCGCGGCGAGGTCGGCGACGTCGAGGTCATCTCGATCGTCAGCCGCGATCCGAGCCCGCCGCCGGCTGCCTACATTGCCGTCTCCGGCGGTCAGTTTCACGACCAGATGATTCACGATTTCGACCTGGCGCTGTGGCTGTCGGGTGCGGCGGGACGCGTCGAGGTCTTCGCGATGGCCAGCAATCTGGTCGATCCCGCGATCGGCGAGTTGGGCGATTCCGACACGGCTCAAGTGACGTTGAGATTCGAGAGCGGCGCATTTTGTCGCATCGATTGCAGCCGGCGCGCCGCGTATGGATACGATCAACGGGTCGAGGTGTTCGGGTCGAAGGGCATGGTATGTTCCGCCAATCCCGGCCGCACCGCGATCGAGCGGTATTCGGTGCACGCAACCGCCGCCCGCGACGTGCTCAACCCGGGCTTCATGGAACGCTATTGGCCGACGTACGCGGCGGAACTCGATGCATTCCTGGATGTGGTGTGTGGCGCTGCTCGCGCTGCTCCCGACTTCGAAAGCGGCCGGCGCGCACTGCTGCTGGCCGATGCGGCGCGCGAGTCCAGCAGGGCCGGACGGATCGTCGTGGTTGACATCGGCCCCGGCGAGCGCCTCTGAAGATCCGATCCGATGAGATGGCTTCCTCCTCCGGCACGCTTCGATGCACCGTGCCGGAGAGAGGCATGGCACGCTTTTCGGCGAGCCAGCGCAATGTCGAGCGCCTGGCTGGTGTCCGGGATGCCGGTCGCCGCCCGGGCGGCCCCGCGTGATCGTCCGATCTGGATGTCGGCCATGGCGTGCCTTCATCGTCCGGTTTCATGGCCGAGTGAATAGCCATCCGGCGTCCAGCTGTTGGCTCGAATTGCAGTTGTCGAATTGATTTTTCGTCTAATTAAATAGGATAACTGAGAAAAACTCCTGAGAGAGGAAACGAGGAATTTGCCGGCATGGGTGGCGAATTTTCTCGACGCGTGGGCATGGTGGTGGATTTGAAGTGACTGTAACGGCCCGCTAGAGGCCAGGATGTTGTTAATGGAGATCTTTTCGTTAAGGAAAACGAAATGTACAGGAAATCGATGTGTGGCCTCATTTTGTCCGCCGGATTATGCGGCGCTCACGCGCAGAGCAGCGTGACGCTTTACGGGCGGGTTGCTTCCGGGCTTGATTTCGTTACGAACGTGGCGACGCCAAGCGGTCAGTCGAAGACCAACTATCGTTTCGGAAGCAATCAGTACGGGATCAGCTGGTGGGGATTGACGGGCAAGGAAGATCTTGGCGGCGGGCTGAAAGCGGAATTCAAGCTCGAAAGCATGTTCACCGCCGGAACGGGGCAGTTGCCGGGACAAAGCCTGTTCAACCGGTACGCATACGTGGGTCTCGGCAAGGACGGCTGGGGAAGCGTGTGGGCCGGCCAGGTCATGAGTCTGACCGACGAGACCGGATTTTATCTTGACCCGTTCGGGCAGCAGGCAACGGGCATCGCGAACTTTGCGAAGGGGCGTGCGTGGGGTTCGCGTTCCAATTCATTGACCTATAACTCACCGAAGTGGGCGGGCTTCTCCTTCCGTCTTCAGAACGGCTTCGGCAACCAGGCCGGAAATTTTCGCGGGAGCCGGCAGTTCAGTGGAAGCGCGGCCTATTCTCTCGGTGACTTCAACGCATACGGGGTCTACGAGGAGATCCGCGATGCCAACGGGAAATTCTCGGATCCCTACACCGCGTCGCGCGAATACATGATTGGCGGCACTTATCAGTTCGGCGCGCTGAAGGTTTACACGGGGTATCAGGCCCTGGTGTCATCTGGGCGCGATACGGTCGTCAGTTCCGATAATCCGGCGGGCGCCACGCGGAATGAACAGGAATGGCTGGGGGCAACCTATCAGGCCAACCCCGCGCTGGCATTCCAGGCAGGGTGGTACCACGGTAACGCGAATCATGGCGGCGGCAGCGGCAACCTCGGGGTTGTCGGTGCGACGTACAGCCTGTCGAAGCGCACGTTCGTGTATGCGACGTTCGGCGCCATGTTCAATGGCCGGACGTCCAACTTCCCGGTCGAAACGGCAGACTCCTTGCCGTTGCCGGGGCACAACCAGCAAGGCGGGTACGTCGGCATGATGCACTACTTCTGAAATATGACGGACGCCGGGAGGGCTGGCGTGTCGGCGTTGGTCCTTCATCGGCGGGCGCCCCGGTTTCGCGGGGCGCTTCGCTTATGCCGGAATCGGGGTGGCGGCGAACTGCGCTTGTCATTCGACCTCGACGGCACGGCCTCGCGGCAGTCTCCCATGGAGCAAGACAAAACATGAGCAAGCGAATCCTCTTCGAGAGCACACTCGCCCGGTCCGTCACTCACGTTTCCGGCCGATGGGCGTACGCACTCGAGTTCCAGGCCAACTCAGCGCCTGCGATAGCGACTCGGCGAACTGCTGAAGGAGGTCGGTCGACATCGATGGTCACGCTGTACGCGGCCATCGCAGCTGGCGTGGGCCGCGGTAGGGAGGCGCAGCGTATTACGTTCATGATCGGATAATCACGAAGCGGCGGCACGCCCGGCAGAATCGAATTGCAGAGCGGCAGTCTGTCCGGTGCTCGCGTCGGCGTGAAAGGCGGTGAGGCGCTGAGCGGCGGTGGGGCAGCGTTACTTTCACTCGAGAATGGTTTCAATGCAGTGAACGGCCGAGCTAATCAGGGCCGCCGGCCGTTCGGTCCTCGGAGTCATGTTGGCTTGCGCACGGCCGCCGGTCACATGCTGATCGCGGGACGGCTGTACGACCCGTACGTCCATCTCAAGGAAAAGCGAAAACAGGTTTGTTTGCTCCAGTTCGGATTTCGTTTGCGATGCCCAACCGGCCACGCATGACACGTTTGTTACGTGACAATTGTCCACTAATTCGAGACAGCCAATATTGTTTTGACGGATTGATGATTTCCGGTGAGACAGTAGACTGCACCCGTGCTTCGCCAGAACCGTTCCGCAGCGCGCCATGACGGCGCGACCGGACGGATTCTTCGGCGGCGGGCCGACCGGCTCGCGGTTCGATCGTGCGAGGAGGGTTCGTTGTCGATCCGTAGGTTCGCCGTTGCGGCGGACGTCGGCACCGAATGCGTCAAACCGTCAATTCAAGGTGATTGCTATGCGTTACGTTTCGCTGGAGTCGAAGAAGGACGAGCTGCTGCTGGCGGCTCGTGTGCTGATGATGATCCTGTTCGTGCTGTTCGGCTGGCAGAAGCTGAACGGCTTCTCGGGCACGGTCGCGTACATGGTCTCGACGGGGGCGCCGTCGCCCGAGTTGTCGGCGGTGATCGCGGTGGCGGTCGAGCTGGTCGGCGGCGCGCTGATCGCGGTCGGGTTCTATACGCGTCCGCTCGCGCTGGTGTTCGCGGCCTATACGCTCGTGACCGCGCTGATCGGGCATCGCTACTGGGCGCTGCAGGGCATGGACCAGTATCTCGCGATGATCCATTTCTACAAGAACATCAGCATCATCGGCGGGCTGCTGTTGCTCGCGGTCAGCGGGCCGGGCCGGTATTCGTTCGACCGGAAGTGAGACAGCGCGGCAGTTTCCTGCCGCACGACGGGCCCGGTGCGCGGAAGCAATCGCGCACCGGGCCTTGTTTCATCGCGCGCACGTCGTCGCCGTGGGATCGAAATCGACATCGGTCGCCGGTTCTCGTATAGATTGGGGCCCTCATCCCCTTTCACCGTTGGCTACCGTGTCGCACCCGACCATTCTCCTCATCGGCGCGTCCGGCCTGCTCGGCCGTGCAGTCGCCGCATCGCTGTCCCGCGAATCGTCGCTGACGCTGGTCGCAACCATCCGCAACCCGGACACCGCCGGCGCGCGGCATCTCGCGTTGCCGCCTGAAAACATCGCCCGACTCGACGCTCTCGACCAGCCGGCGCTCGAACATCTCCTTGAAACCCACCGGCCGGCCGCCGTGATCATCTGCGCTGCCGAGCGCCGCCCGGACGTCTGCGAACGCGACCCCGCGGCCGCGCGTGCGATCAACGTCGACGCGCCGGCCCGCATCGGCGCGCTCGCCGCGCGCCACGGCGCGTGGACGCTCGGCATCTCCACCGACTACGTATTCGACGGCAAGGCCGCGCCTTACTGCGAAGATGCCACGCCGAACCCGCTGAACGTCTATGGCCGCACCAAGCTGGAAGGCGAGGCCGCGTTGCTCGCCGCGTCGCCGCTTGCCTGCGTGCTGCGCCTGCCGTTGCTCTATGGCCCGATCGTCGACTGGCGCGAGTCGGCCGTCACGAGCCTCGTGCCGGCGATCGCCGCGTCCGCGCGACCGGGCGCGGACGCGGCCGGCATGGACGCGTGGGCGATCCGCTATCCGACCTACACGCCCGACGTCGCGGAGGTCATCCGCGACCTGACGCTGCGCCATCTCGCGGGCGCGTCCGTCACCGGCATCCGTCATTGGTCGGGCCGGGAACCGATGACGAAGTACGACATCGCGCAGCGGATCGCGGCCGCGCTCGGCGTCGACGCAGCGCTCGCGCGGATCGACACGCCGGCCGATGCGACGCCGCGCCCGTACGATTGCCATCTGGATGCTGCGAGCCTGCGCGCACTCGGGATCGAGCATGCGACACCGTTCGCGACCGGGCTGCAAGCCGTGTTGCGCGACGCGCCGCCGCTGCCGTAAGCGCGGCGTGCGCCGCGCTGCCGAAACGCGCGGCGGCGGTCATCGTCGCCGCACGGCAAGACGTTGCACTGCGCAACATTCCCGATTGCCGGGAAACGTCGTGGCCGCGGGGCGGCGCGTCCGGCTCGCCGATAGCCTGACGCATACGAACAAATCACGCGCGCACGGGCGGGCCCATGCCGGCACGTCTTCGTGCCGGACCCGATCGCGCGCGACCTGCGCGACGCCGGGCATGAGCGTCGCGCGCCCCGTCATTTGACACCCCGCGCGCCCGGCCATTAAAGTCGCGTCGCGGGGCGGTGGGTCAAGCACACCCCCGGAACAGGCAGCCGAAGTTCCAGGACTACGGGGCTACCCCGTGGATGAGACCGACACCCCGATGCGTCGCAAGAGCGCAGGTTGCGCGTTGCGCAACGACTGCTCTCGCAGCACCTGTCACGTTGACTCATCGTCCCGCCCATTCTTCTCCATGCAAGCATCCCGGTTCGATACAGCCCGCGCGATTGCCGAAGCGATGCTGGCCGGCCCGCCCGAACGCGGCGGCATGCTCGAGCGCATCGCGACCGTGCTCGGCGCCGCACCGTCGTGGGGGCACGCGCTCGTGGATCACGCGATCGCGCACTTCGGCACGCACTGGACCGGCGTCGATACCGACCTGCTGGCAAGCGCGCTGGCCGATACGTCGGCGTTCATGATCGCGTGGTACGGCAATAATCGGCCGGTCGTGATGCGCATCGTGCGCCGGCCGCCGGTTCAGCGACCGTTGCCGCCGCGGCTCGCCGGCATCGACGTGCCGCCATGGCCGACGTGCGGCGACCTTGCACGCTGGCTCGGCGTGAGTGCGCCCGAGCTCGACTGGCTGTCCGACCGCTGGCGTGTCGACACGCGCGGCAGCGACTCGCCGCTGCATCACTACACGTACGCGGGCTACGACAAGCGTCGCGGCGGCTGCCGCCTGATCGAGATCCCGAAGGGCCGGCTGCGCGAAGCGCAGCGCCGCATCCTGCACGGGCTGCTCGATCGCATCCCGCCGCACGATGCGGCACACGGCTTTCGCAAGGGGCGGGGGATCGTGTCGTTCGCCGCGCCGCATGCGGATCGCGACGTCGTCGTCCGTTTCGATCTCGCGGATTTCTTCGTGTCGGTGCGCGCGGCGCGGGTCCATGCGCTGTTCACGACGCTCGGCTATCCGGCGGAAGTGGCGCGGACGCTGACCGCGCTGTGCACCAACCGCGTGCCGTCGGCGCGGCTGCTCGCGCCCGACCTGCGCGACCGGTTCGACTGGGCCGGCCGCCAGCGCTACCGCAGCCGCCATCTGCCGCAGGGCGCGCCGACCTCGCCGGCGCTGGCGAACCTGTGCGCGTTCCGCCTCGACATGCGGCTCGCGGCGCTCGCGCGTTCGCTCGACGCGACCTACACGCGCTATGCGGACGATCTCGCGTTCTCGGGCGGCGGCGCGTTCGCGCGCGAGGCGGGGCGGCTGCAGGCGAGGGTCGCCGCGATCGCACTCGAGGAAGGCTTCGCGCTGCAACTGCGCAAGACGCGCGTGATGCGGCGCGGCGTGCGGCAGCAACTGGCCGGCGTGGTCGTCAATCGCCATCCGAACCTGGCGCGCGACGAGTTCGATGTCCTGAAGGCCATCCTGACCAACTGCATCCGCCACGGACCGGTGTCGCAGAATCGCGCCGCGCACGCGGATTTCCGCGCGCACCTGGCCGGACGCGTCGCCCATGCAAGCGCGCTGAACGCCGCGCGCGGCGCGAAGCTGCATGCATTGTTCACACGGATCGCGTGGGACGGGCGCGGCTGCGGTGCGTAATTCGCCGCGCCGGCGTCGATGCTCGCGGGCCGACGAAGCCGCGCGTGCGCCGGACCGCAAAAGTCTTCAAACACGATGGATGCGCACTGCTATCATTCGCGCCATGCCGCGCCCGTGCAAGGGTGCGACGCCCGGTGGCGACGAGGTCGCCACCGACGGCTCGCCGCGTGTTGCGTATCGATGTCATCCGGCTTTCGACGATCGCGTTGCCTGCGGCACACTGCGAAAGCCTCGCAGGTCCAGGCAAACGATTCACGTATCGCAACACAGATTGGCGGAACTTCGTGATAGGTTCAGCCATCGGAGGTTTTTTGAATAAAACATGCCCAAAGAGGATGAATACATGACCCAGGCCCTGCAGGAACTCGAAGCACAACTTCGGGACCTGAACATCAAGTTGTCGGACGCCAAGCAGAAGGAGAAGCAAGCCGCACTCTCGGCATTCAAGGAGCAGGTCGAGCTGTTGGGCATCTCGCAGCAGGAAGTGCTGAGCGCCCTCGGCTACATCGTCCAGCGAAAACGCAAGGCGCCTGCCAAGTATTACGATCCGACGACCGGCCGCTCATGGTCGGGCCGCGGCCCGCGACCCAAATGGCTCGAAGGCAAGGATCTCGACACGCTGCTCGTCGACCGCGAGGCCAAAACCTGGTGGCCCGGGGACGACCAGGGCTGACCCAGCATCGCACCGGCACCACTCCGGTGCCGTTCGACCCGCGCCGGCGGCGACGCCGGCCACGCAACACCGGTTTCTCCTCCTTCTTTCGGTGTCCCGCCTGATTGCGGGTCCCGGCTTCCGAATCTTTCAAATTCATTACCGCTGCCGCCCGTTTCCGTTCCCGGAAGCGGGCGTGCGGCGCTTTCCGTGCGCGTGCGCTTGCCGGCCCGTCATGCGCGGGAACTGGCTTTAGAATGTCGCCCGGACATTTCCGGCAGGACATCATGGCAGCAAACATCAAATCTTCGACGCTCGGCGATCCGGCGGCGCCGCGCACGGAGCAGGTCGGGTCGTACGCATGGAAGGCGCTGGCCGGCTCGGCGATCGGCTACGCGATGGACGGCTTCGACCTGCTGATTCTCGGCTTCATGCTGCCCGCGATCACGGCTGCGCTGCAGCTGACGCCCGGACAGGGCGGCGCGCTCGTCACGTGGACGCTGATCGGCGCCGTCGCGGGCGGCATTCTGTTCGGTGCCCTGAGCGACCGCTACGGCCGCGTGCGCGTGCTGACCTGGACGATCATGCTGTTCGCTGTCTTCACCGGCCTGTGCGCGTTCGCGCAGGGCTTCCGCGATCTGCTCGTGTACCGGACCATCGCCGGCATCGGCCTCGGCGGCGAGTTCGGGATCGGCATGGCGCTCGCGGCCGAAGCGTGGCCGGCGAGCAAGCGGGCCCGCGTGTCGTGCTACGTCGCGCTCGGCTGGCAGGCCGGCGTGCTGCTGGCCGCGCTGCTGACGCCGCTGCTGCTGCGCCAGGTCGGGTGGCGCGGGATGTTCGTGGTCGGCGTGCTGCCCGCGCTGCTCGCGTGGGTGCTGCGCAACCGGCTGCACGAGCCGGAAGTCTTCGTGCAGCGCGCGACGCAGCCGCGCGCCAACGCGTTCCGGATGCTCGTCGCCGACGCCCGCACCGCGCGCACGAGTCTCGGCATCGTGATCCTGTGCTCGGTCCAGAACTTCGGCTACTACGGGATCATGATCTGGCTGCCGACCTTCCTGTCGAAACAGATGGGCTTCTCGCTGACGAAGTCGGGGCTGTGGACGGCGGCGACCGTCGTCGGGATGATGATCGGCGTCTGGACGTTCGGGCAGCTCGCCGATCGAATCGGCCGCAAGCCGACGTTCCTGCTGTACCAGCTCGGCTCGGTCGTGACGGTCGTTGCGTATGCGCGCCTGTCGGATCCGACGGCGATGCTGTGGGCCGGCGCGCTGATGGGGATGTTCGTCAACGGGATGGTGGGCGGCTACGGGGCGCTGATGTCCGAGGGCTATCCGACCGCCGCGCGCGCGACCGCGCAGAACGTGCTGTGGAATATCGGCCGCGCGGTCGGCGGCTTCGGGCCGGTGGCCGTCGGCGCGCTGGCCGCGCGCTACTCGTTCCAGACGGCGATCGCGTTGCTCGCGGGCCTTTATGTGCTCGACATGATCGCGACGCTGTTCCTGATCCCCGAGCTCAAGGGCGTCGAGCTCGAATGACGAGGCGCGGCGCCCGGTCGGGTGTCGCGGCCCGGCGTCACGCCGCCATGCAGTTCAACGATTCATCACCGGAATTCACGATGCTCGCCGGACGCGGAACAGGCGCCGCGACTGGGCCGCCGCGCGCGGGTGCATCAGTCGCCCGCCGTGGGCGCTGACGGCGGCCGTTCGTCCAGCCGGTCGAGCACCTGCTTCCAGTCGAACGGCAGCAGAGCGTCGTAGGCGAGCCCGCGCGCGGCCATCCTGTCGACGAAGCGATCCTGCACGCGGGCGCACGCATCGCTCATCTCCGGCGCCACGCCGCCTTCGCGCAGCGTGTCGCACACTTCGCGCATCTCCGCCGCGCGCCGGCGTCCGTGCTCGGCGACGCGGCTGATGAGGTAGCCGGGCAGGTCGGGCAGCGTCGCGAACGAGCCGAAGGTCTGCCGCAGCGACGCGAGCACCAGCGCATCGGCGCCGTATGCGCGTGCGGCGTCCAGGCATTCGACGGTCAGCGCCTCGATTCCCTTGATCATCACGCTGCGGCACATCTTCGCCGCCGACGCGACGCCGACGCGGGTCGACACGGGCTGCGCGTCGAAGCCGAGCGCGTTCAGCTCGCACGCGACCGCTTCGGCCGCCAGGCCGGCGAGCAGCATCGGCACGGCGAGGCCGTGCGGCGGCACGGGCGCCATCACGGCCGCTTCGACGTAGCGGCCGCCGGCGGCTTCGATCAGCCGTTGGCCGTGCTGCTTCATCGCGGGCGATACCGAGTTGATGTCGATGAAGGTCTGGCCCGGGCGGATGTGCGTGGCGACCGCCGCGGCGACTTCCGCGTCGGACGACGCCGTCACGGCGGACACGATCCAGCGTGCGTCGCGGATCGCGGCGGCGAGCGTCGACGCGGCTTCGACGCGCAGGCGCGCGGCCTTGTCGCGCATCGCGGGCGCCGACCGTGCATCGTCGAGCTGCCGGTCGTACATCGTCACGCGCACGTCGCGGGCGGCCAGCGCGCCGCCGAGCAGGCCGCCGGCTTCGCCGAAACCGATGAAGGCAATCGCCGGGTCGATCATCGTGTCGCTCCTCAGGAAGGTGATGCGCGGGCGGGGCGGGCGGTATCGCGATGCCTTATGGCGGTGCCGCGCAGCGGCCGGACGCCGAACCGCATATCGACTGCATTGTCGGTCGATTCAAGTACCGGCCGCGATGCGAATCGGGTGCGGCAGCCATGCGCTTTCCTTATCGCGCGGCGGCGGTGGCGTGCGGCGTGCGCGCGACCTCGGTCGCGACGACGCGAATCGCATCGATCAACGCGCGCGCGGCCGGCGATGGCGGGCTGCCGGCGCGCGTCATCAGGCCGATGTCGCGGGTCGTTTCGCGCATCGAGACGTCGAGAACGGCCAGCAGCCCCGCTTCGCATTCGTAGTGCAGCTGCTGCGCGGACAGTACCGCGAGCATGTCGGTGTGCAGCAGCAGGCCGCGAATCACCGCGAGGTCGGCGCTCTCGACGGTCGGCATCGGCGGCTTGAGCTTCATGCGCCGGAACCGCGATTCGAACAGGCCGCGCGCGGGCGAGTGGCTGCGCGGCAGGATCCATTGCGCGCGGGCGAGGCTCGCGAGCCCGAGGTTGCGCACACCGGCGAGCGGGTGATCGTGCCGCGCGAGCACGACGAGATTCTCGGACATCAGCCGTTCGTTCTCGAGGTCGCTCGCCGGATCGCTCGCGCGCAACGCGCCGAGGATGAAGTCGATGTCACCGGCGCGCACGCCGGCGACGAGCGCCTCGTACGCGCTTTCGTCGGTGATCACGCGCACCTTCGGGTAGCGCGTGACGACGCGCGCGACCGCTTCGGGCAGCATCAGCGTGCGGCCGAGCGGCAGCGCGCCGACGGTCACGACACCCTGGATGCTGCCGTGCAGCGCGGCGACGTCGTCGGCGACGTGCCGCAGTTCGTTCAGCGCGCGCCGCACGTGCAGCAGGAACGTCTCGCCGTCGGTCGTCAGCAGCAGGCCGCGCGGATGACGATGGAACAGCGCGAAACCCGCGCCGCTCTCGAGAATCCGGATCGCGCTGCTGACGGCCGGCTGCGTGACGCCGAGCGCACGCGCCGCGCTCGGCATGTGCCGGTGCCGCGCGAGCGTCGAGAACAGCTGGAGCCGCCGCGTGTTGAGCAGGAACGCGGGCAGGCCGCCTTCGGCCGATGCGCGGCGGCGCGACTGGCGCAGCGTGCACCAGTTCGCGAGCGCGCCGAGTTCGGCGAACACGCGTTCGCCGCGCTTCAGCACCGCACGCCCGACCGGCGTCGCGAGCATGCCCGACGGCTTGCGATCGAACAGCGGTTCGCCGAGGGCCGTTTCGAGTTCCTGCACCGCGCGCGTGACGGCCGACTGCGCGCGAAACAGCGTGGCGGCGGCCCGGCTCACGCTGCCCGTTTCGGCAACGCGCTGCACCGCGTACAGGCAGGCGAGGTTCGGGAGTTCGGTGTTGTCCATGGGGCGATCGGGCGGTGTGCGTCGCGGCGGCGAACGCGGGGATGACATGCCTGCATCCGTGCGGCCCGCGCCGGCGGCGGAGCGGGTTGACCGACTTTACCGGAACGGTGGCGGCGGAGCTTGCGTCGTGCTTATCCGCCTATCTGTTTTGTTTATCGGTCGTGAATCGTCCGGCGACCGGCCGCGAACGGCGACCCGGCGCGTGTCCAGCCGCGAGCGCCATGTCCGGCGGGCTTCCCGGGCATCGGCGTGGCGGTTCGCATGGTGGCTCAAAGCTTGTCCGACAGGCCGTTTCGTCGAAATGCAAGGGTTTACCCTGACTGTCTCGTGTGGCCGCCGAATGCGTAATTTCGATCCCGGGGACCGCAAGCACGCGGTTGCCGGCGCATCGGGCCGCCATCTGATTCATTGTTCGTCCGATCACGAAGGGCGTTGCGCGTCGCGCGGCGCCCGCATACACGAGCGAGGCAGCGCAATGGGACGACAGCACATCATCGGGGCCGGCGGATCGACGGACGCGGCGCGGGGCAGCACGACGTTTGCCGACACGGTACGCGCGGGTATTCGCGGCGGCCTCGCGGGTGCGGTGCTGATCTGGGTGTACGAGGCGCTCGTCTGGGTCGGCGCGCAGCACCTGATGCCGCTCGCCGGCATTCCGCGCAACGCGACGGGGCTCGTGTTCGGCAAGGCCGCGCAGGAGGCGCTGGGCATCGGCGCGTACTTCATCGGCACCGCGATCCACTTCGTTTTCGCACTGTCGTGGGGCATCGTGTTCGCGGCGATCTGGCCGTGGTTTCGCCGGCGCGGCTTCGAGGCGACGTTCGTCGCGCTGTTCTTCGCGATCGTCGCGTGGATCGTGATGCACGCGCTGATCATGATCGCATCGAGCAATCATCCGAACTATTTCGACCCGAACGTGATCATCGGCGGGTTCATGTCGCATTTCGTCTTCACCGTTCCGCTTGCGCTGGTCGTCAAGCGCAGCCTCGCGCCGCAGCCGCACGGCCGCGTCTCGTAAGCGGACGCGCACGCATTCAATCAGTGGCGGACGGCGAGGCCGGACCGCATTCGAGCATCACGAAGGAGCATTGGCATGGCACGGATTATCGGAGGCATCGCAGCCTCCCACACGCCCACGATCGGGTTCGCGTTCGACAAGAACAAGCATGACGATCCCGTCTGGGCGCCGATCTTCGAGAACTTCGCGCCGCTGGGCGCGTGGCTCGCCGACCAGCGCCCCGACGTGCTGCTGTTCATCTACAACGACCACGTGACGTCGTTCTTCTTCGACCACTACTCGGCGTTCTCGCTCGGCGTCGGGCCGCAGTGGGATCCGGCGGACGAAGGCGGCGGCGCGCGCGACCTGCCGCCGATCGCCGGCCACCCGGCGCTGGCCGCGCATATCGGCCAGTCGCTGATGGCCGACGAGTTCGACATGTCGTTCTTCCAGAACAAGCCGCTCGACCACGGCTGCTTCTCGCCGCTGTCGGTGCTGTGTCCGCACCGGCCCGACTGGCCGGTGCGGCTCGTGCCGCTGCAGATGGGCGTGCTGCAGTTGCCGGTGCCGTCCGCGCGCCGGTTTTTCCGGCTCGGGCAGGCGCTGCGCCGCGCGATCGAAAGCTATCCGGAAGACCTGCGCGTCGCGATCGTCGCGACCGGCGGGCTGTCGCACCAGGTGCACGGCGAGCGCTCGGGCTTCAACAATCCCGAATGGGACGCGCGCTTCCTCGACCTGCTCGAGCGCGACCCCGAACGCCTGGCCGACATGCCGCTCGCCGAATACGCGACGCTCGGCGGCTTTGAAGGCGCCGAGGTCGTGATGTGGCTCACGATGCGCGGTGCGTTGCCGGCCGGCGTCGTGTGCCGTCACCGCAGCTACTACCTGCCGTCGATGACGGGCATCGCGACGGCCGTCTACGAGCCGGCCGACACCGACATCGACGAAGCGGCCGCCGAACGCCATCGGCAGCGGATCGCGGCGGAGCTCGCCGGCGTCGAGCAACTGCCGGGGACCTATCCGTTCACGATCGAGCGGGCCGTTCGCGCATACCGGATCAACGATTACCTGCACCGGATGATCGAGCCCGCGCATCGCGCGCGGTTCCTGAGCGACCCCGAAGCGAGTTTCGAAGCCGCGGGCCTGAGCACCGACGAGCGCGACCTGATCCGCCAGCGCGACTGGCTCGGCCTGCTGCGCTACGGCGTGATCTTCTTCCTGCTGGAGAAACTGGGCGCGGTGACGGGTGTATCGAACCTGCACATCTACGCGGCGATGCGCGGCGAATCGCTGGAGGAATTCCAGCGCACGCGCAACGCGCCGGGCGCGCTGTACTCGGTGGCCGGCAAGAGTGCGGGGCCGCTGGGCTGGGACGACGCGGACAAGCCGCGCAACACGTAACGCGTGACGAAGGCGCGCGGGAACGTAGCGCCTTCATGACCGCAAGTTCGGAAGTGAATCAAGCCATATAAATAGGATGACGAATCGATCGATCTATTGGTCGATCGTCGACAAGGAGACAGGAGAGTCATGATGGCAAGTGGAAAGACAATCGACATCAAGGCGTTCATCGATGAACGGCCGGTGTCGCGGTACCAGTGGCTGCTGGTCGTGCTGTGCTGCCTCGTCGTGATCGCCGACGGGATGGACGTCGCGATCATGGGTTTCGTCGCACCGTCGGTGATTCGCGACTGGGCGATCTCGCGGCCCGAGTTCGGGCTCGTAATGAGCGCGGCACCGATCGGTCTCGTGATCGGCGCGCTGCTGGCCGGCCCAAGCGCCGACCGGTTCGGGCGCAAGCGCGTGCTGATCGCGTCGGTGTTCCTGTTCGGCGTGTTCACGATCGTGACCGCGCAAGCGCATTCGCCGTTCGAGATGGCGATGCTGCGGCTGCTGACCGGCATCGGTCTCGGCGCGGCAATGCCGAACACGACGACGCTGTTGTCGGAGTACGCGCCGCAGCGGATGCGCGCGCTGATGATCACCGTGATGTTCACCGGTTTCAACCTAGGCTCGGCGCTGATCGGCTTCGTCGCCGGCTGGCTGATTCCGCTGCACGGCTGGCGCACGGTGCTGCTGTTCGGCGGCGCGCTGCCGCTGCTGCTGATTCCGCTGCAGCTGTGGCTGCTGCCCGAATCGGCGCGCCTGCTGGCCGTGCGCGGCGCGCCGTCGCAACGCATCGGCGCGCTGCTGAACCGCGTGTGCGGCGGGCAGTTCAGCGGCAACGAGACGTTCGTGTCGAACGAGCCGCCGCTGCCGACGCGCAAGCCGATCGGCGTGCTGTTCTCGCAAGGCTATGGCCGCGTGACGCTGTCGCTGTGGATCACGTACTTCATGGGGCTGCTGGTGATCTACCTGCTGACCGGCTGGCTGCCGACGCTGATCAAGGACGCCGGCCTGTCCGTCAGCACGGCGGCGAACGTGACCGCGATGTTCCAGATCGGCGGCACGATCGGCGCGATCGGCGTGGGCTGGCTGATGGACCGCGTGCGGCCGGCGCCGGTGATCGGCGCCGCATATCTCGGCGGCGGGCTGTGCGTGGCCGTGATCGCGTGGGCCGGTGCGTTGTCGTCGTCGCTCGCGCTGCTGGTGTTCGCCGCCGGATTCTGCATGAGCGGCGCGCAGACGGGGCTGAACGCGTATGCGCCGGGACGCTATCCGACCGTTGCGCGCGCAACCGGCGTGAGCTGGATGCTGGGGATGGGCCGCTTCGGCAGCATCTTCGGCTCGGCGATCGGCGGCGCGCTGCTCGGCGTCGGCTGGAAGTTCGACGCAATCCTGTCGATGCTCGCGGTGCCGGCCACGCTGGCCGCGATCGCGATCATGACGACGCAGCGCGCGGCCGCGCCCGAACCGCAGGAACTCGAAAACCCGGCGCACTGACGCACGTTGCGGACCGCCGTCCGGCGCGGTTGTCGGCAGGGTGCCGGACACATCATCAAACGCAGGAGCATCAATGATCATCGACATTCACGGCCACTACACCACCGCGCCGAAGGCGCTGGAAGCGTGGCGCAATCGCCAGGTCGCGGCGATCGGCAGTCCGTCGGAACAACCGAAGGTGGCCGAGCTGAACATCAGCGACGACGAACTGCGCGAATCGATCGAACACAACCAGCTGCGGCTGATGCGCGAGCGCGGCCTCGACCTGACGATCTTCAGCCCGCGCGCGAGCTTCATGGCGCATCACATCGGCGACTTCGCGGTGTCGAGCACGTGGGCGGCCGTGTGCAACGCGCTGTGCCATCGCGTCCAGCAGCTCTTTCCCGATCATTTCGTGCCGGCCGCGATGCTGCCGCAGAGCCCGGGCGTCGATGTCGCGACCTGCGTTCCGGAGCTCGTGCGCTGCGTCGAGGAATACGGCAACGTCGCGATCAACCTGAATCCGGACCCGTCCGGCGGCCACTGGACGAGCCCGCCGCTGTCGGACCGCTACTGGTACCCGATCTACGAGAAGATGGTCGAGTACGACATTCCCGCGATGATCCACGTGAGCACGAGCTGCAACGCGTGCTTCCACACGACGGGCGCGCACTACCTGAACGCCGACACCACGGCCTTCATGCAGTGCCTGACCTCCGACCTGTTCCGCGATTTTCCGACGCTGCGTTTCGTGATCCCGCATGGCGGCGGCGCGGTGCCGTATCACTGGGGACGTTTTCGCGGGCTCGCGCAGGAGCTGAAGAAGCCGCTGCTGAAGGCCCACCTGCTGAACAACGTGTTCTTCGATACGTGCGTCTATCACCAGCCGGGCATCGACCTGCTGACCGGCGTGATTCCAGTCGACAACATCCTGTTCGCGAGCGAGATGATCGGCGCGGTGCGCGGCATCGATCCCGAAACCGGTCACTACTACGATGACACGAAGCGCTACATCGACGCATCGTCGCTCGATGCAGACGCGCGTCGCAAGATCTACGAAGGCAATGCGCGGCGCGTGTATCCGCGCCTGGATGCGCAACTGAAAGCGAAGGGGCTCTGATCATGACTGAACTCGGCGTGGTGTACCGCACGATCCATCGGGCGGACCAGGACGTCGCCGCGCGCCTCGGCGCGCTCGGCTCGGCAACGGTGCACGAGGCGATGGGCCGCACGGGGCTGCTCAAGCCATACATGCGGCCGATCTATCCGCGTGCGCACGCATCCGGCACCGCCGTCACGGTGCTGCTGCATCCGGGCGACAACTGGATGATGCATGTCGCGGCCGAACAGATCCGGCCGGGCGACGTGGTCGTCGCGGCAGTCACCGCGGATTGCACCGACGGCTATTTCGGCGACCTGCTCGCGACGAGCTTCAAGGCGCGCGGCGCGCACGCGCTGATCATCGATGCCGGCGTGCGCGACGTCGCGGTGCTCGAGACGATGCAGTTTCCGGTCTGGAGCAAGGCGATTTCGGCGAAAGGCACGATCAAGGCGACGCTCGGCTCGGTGAACGTGCCGGTCGTGTGCGCGGGGGCGCTCGTCAATCCCGGCGACGTGATCGTCGCGGACGACGACGGCGTGGTCGTGGTGCCGGCCGCGCGTGCGGCGCAGGTGCTCGAGAAAGCCATCGCGCGCGAGTCGAACGAAGCCGCGAAGCGCGCGAAGCTCGCGTCCGGCGTGCTCGGGCTCGACATGTACGACATGCGCGAGCCGCTGCGTCAGGCCGGCCTGCGCTACATCGACTGATGCAGGCGGCGACGATGGAGCAGACGCGAGGCGCGGCGACGGCCGCCTCGGGCATTTCGTCGATGGCGACGCGGCCGCTGCTGGCGCGGCTCGTCGCCGACCATGCGCGCGATACGGGATGTCGCGTATCGATCACGTCGGTCGGCGGCGTCGATGCCGCGCGGCGCGTGCGGGATGGCGAGCCGTTCGATTTCGTCGTGCTCGCGTCCGATGCGATCGAGCGGCTGGCGGCGGACGGCCATGTCGACGCGGGCAGCCGCGTGGACGTCGCGCGCTCGGGCATCGCGGTCGCGGTGGCGAGCGGCGCGACGCGGCCGGATATCGGCACCGAGGCGGCGTTGCGCGACGCGATCCTGCGCGCCGGCCGGATCGGTTATTCGACGGGGCCGAGCGGCACGCACCTGAATCGTCTGTTCGCGCGCTGGGGCATCGTCGACGCGATCGCACCGCGTATCGTGCAGGCGCCGCCGGGCGTGCCGGTCGGCGCGTTGATCGCATCCGGCGACGTCGAGCTCGGCTTTCAGCAACTGAGCGAGCTGATGCACGTGCCGGGCATCGATGTCGCGGGCGCGCTGCCGGATCCGGTTCAGGCGGTGACGGTGTTCGCCGCCGCGCTATGCAGCACCGCACGCGATCGCGCGGCCGCCGCACGGTTTCTCGCGTATCTCGCGTCGCCGCAAGCCGATCGCGTCAAGCGCGAACACGGGATGGAACCCGCGTGAGTCCGGGCGGCACGAATCGATAAACGGATCAGATGGGATTCGGCATTCTTCGCAACGGGAACGGACGACGAGCTTAGTTATGCTGATGAAGAAGTGACGGGCGATCCGGGCAGACCCGCGTCGCCCGATGCACCGCAAGACAGACACAACGTTGCCGCATCGTCCGTGCGGGCGAGCGGCGTATCCAACAGAAAGACAGGAGACAGGCATGCAGACGAACTGCAGGGCAGGGTGGATGGTGTGCGCGCGGAATCGCGCCGCACGGGTCCGGCGCGATGCGCTGGTCCGGGTGCTGGCAATCGCGGCCGTGTGGCTGTGCGCGGCGCTGGCCGGCTGGCCGGGCGCGGCGAGCGCGGCAAGTTCCGCGAGCACCGGCGGCCTCACGAATCTTCCGGCGGTGATGCCCGCGATGTCGTGCCCGTCGGTCGCGGCGCTCGACCTGAGCGGCGTGACCGACGGCACCGTCACGATCACGTCGGCGGTGCTGCTGCCGGCCGGCACGGTCGTCGGCAACAAGACGCTGCCGGCGCCCGTATGCGACGTGAAGGGCACGATCGGTCCGGGCGCGTCATTGTTCGAACTGCAGCTGCCGACGCAGGGCTGGACGCAGCGCTATCTGCAGACGGGCTGCGGCGGCTTGTGCGGCAACCTGTCGGTCAATGCGCCGATGGCGTCGACCTGCGTGCCGGTGACGAACGGGACGATCGCGATGGCCGCGACCGACATGGGCCACGAGGGCGGCAACGACGGTTCGTGGGCGCTCGACCCGAAGGCGAAGCTCGATTTCGCGTATCGCGCCGAACATGCGACGGCTCAGGTGGCGAAGGCGATCATCGGCAAGTTCTACGCTCGGCCCGCGCGCTACGCGTACTTCGACGGCTGTTCCGACGGCGGCCGCGAGGCGCTGATGGAGGCGCAGCGCTTCCCCGACGACTTCGACGGGATCGCCGCCGGCGCGCCCGCGAACGACCTGATCGTGCAGAACACGTTCCACCATGCATGGCCGAACGCGGTCAACACGGACCCGAAGACGGGCAACGCGATCCTGCTCGCCGGCAAGCTGCCGATGCTGCACGCGGCCGTGCTGACGGCCTGCGACGGGCTGGACGGCGTGGTCGACGGCGTGATCGACAACCCGCGCGCGTGCCGTTTCGATCCCGCGACGATCGTCTGCGCGCAGGGGCAATCCACCGCGACCTGCCTGACGTCGCAGGAAGCCGACGTCGTGCGCCGGATCCACGATGGCGCGACGGCCGCCGACGGTACGCGTCTGGAACCGCTCGTGTCGCGCGAATGGGGCTCGGAGCTGAACTGGAGCCTGTTCGTCCCGGCGACCGCCACCGCACAGAGCGGCACGATCAGCTTCGTGCTGCCGTTCCTGCGCTATCTCGACGACTACAACGCGTCGTATCCGTCCGCGACGATCGGCGACCTGAAGTTCACGCTCGACGGGTTCGCGAAGACGGTGCCGGTGTCGAACTACCTGGCCGCGACCGATCCGGACCTGAGCCGCTTCGCCGGCCGCGGCGGCAAGCTGCTGCTGTGGCACGGTCTGGAAGACCAGCACATCTCGCCGCGCTCGAGCATCGAATACTACGAAGCGATGAAGCACGACATGGGTGATGCGAAGGTCGACCGTTTCGCGCGCTTCTACCTGTTCCCGGGCGTCGCGCACTGCGGTGGCGGGCAGGGGCCGAACGTGTTCGACATCCTCACGCCGCTGATGGCCTGGACCGAAACGGGCGCGACGCCCGGCCGGATCGTCGCGTCGATCGTCGATGCGAACGGCAACACGACGCGCACGCGCCCGGTGTTCCCGTATCCGGCCACCGCGCACTACACGGGCAGCGGCAGCACCGACGATGCGGCGAACTTCGTCGCCGATATGCCGGCGGCCGATCCGTACGTCGACCTGCACTGGGCCGGCGAATGGCTGTATTCGCCGGGTTACGAGGCGCAGTGCCAGGTCCAGGGTGCGCAACTCGTCTGCAAGGGCGGCAACGGCTGGCATGCGTATCGTCCGTGACCCGACGCCGGCGGGCCGCCACCATAACAACCCATTTCCCATTCAACAAGGCAAGGAAGGAGACTGATCGATGAGGAAGCAGGCATTACGCGTGGTGCTGACGTCCGGCGTCGCGATGGCGGCGGTCGCGCCGGCATTCGCGCAGAGCAGCGTCACGCTGTACGGGATCGTCGACAACGGGATCGGCTACCAGAGCAACGCGACGACGCTCGGCTCGACGAGCGGCGGCAAGTCGGTCGTCAGGATGAACCAGGGCGTATGGGCCGGCAGCCGTTTCGGCCTGAAGGGCGCGGAAGATCTCGGCGGCGGCACGAAGGCGATCTTCACGCTCGAATCGGGCTTCAACTCCGGCACGGGGGCCACGCAGTACACCGATGCGATGTTCGGACGGCAGGCGTGGGTCGGGCTGACGAACGCGGCCTACGGCACGCTGACCGCGGGGCGGCAATACGCGTCGTACTACCAGACGATGTCGCCGTTCAGCCCGACGACCTGGATCACCGGCTACTATGGCGCGCACCCGGGCGACGTCGACGGGCTCGACACGATCTACCGCGCGAACAACACGCTCGAGTACAGGTCGCCAAAATGGTACGGTGTGACGCTGAGCGGTTCGTATTCGCTCGGCGGCGTGGCCGGCAGCACGAACGCCGGGTCGACGTGGGCGACCGGCATCCAGTACGCGGCCGGCCCGCTCGGCGTTGGCGTGGCGTTCGAGCGCATCAACAATTCGAACACGGCCGGCGGCACGTGGGGCGCGAACTCGACGACGTCGAACGGCGGCGCGCAGGTCGGCGTGTCGGCGCTCACGAACGGCTACCAGACCGCGAAGGCGCAGCAGCGCTTCGCGGTCGGGCTCAGCTACCGGTTCAGCGACGCGTGGGATGCGTCCGCGACGTACACCAACACCGAATACATCCCGGGCGCGGCGTCGAAGTTCGTCAACACTGCGATCTTCAACACGGCCGGCGCGGTGCTGCACTGGAAGCCGTCGGCGGCCTGGGATTTCGGCGCGGGCTATGCATACACGCGCGCGACCGAGGCGAACGGCATCACCGACAGCGCGCGGTATCACCAGTTCAACCTGTCGCAGTACTACGCGTTGTCGAAGCGCACCGGGCTGTATTTGCTCGAGGCGTATCAGCACGCGAAGGGCAAGACGCTCGGCACGAGCGGCGCGGGCAGCATCGTCGATGCGACCGCGACGCTGGGCGACGGGTTCAATTCCGCTCCGTCGTCGACCGGCAACCAGTTCGCGTTCGGCGCGGGGATCATTCACCGGTTCTGATGGCATTCGTCGAAGCACCACGAGCCGAGCTTGCTGCGTCGCCGGTTCGTGTCGTGGAGATCGCACGACTGAAACCGCGCGTCCTCGAGATCGGCGGAGGCGAAGCTCGTCTGGCGCGCGCGGCAGCGAATCCAGGCCGTTTGCGCGAGCGTCGCGCCGACGAACGACGCTTCCGCGAGCGCGCCGCGCTCGAACCGCACGCCGCGCAAATCGAGCCGCGACAGGTCCGCGCCTTCCAGGTCGAAGTCTTTCTTTCTGGAAGGACGACCGCG
Source organism: Burkholderia sp. Bp9140 (assembly GCF_003853425.1). Lineage (NCBI taxonomy): Bacteria > Pseudomonadati > Pseudomonadota > Betaproteobacteria > Burkholderiales > Burkholderiaceae > Burkholderia > Burkholderia sp. Bp9140. The sequence goes on along the minus strand of NZ_QTPQ01000006.1, from coordinate 48,517 downwards.
TCGCCTGTCGCGCGGTCTGGCGACAAGGAAGGCGTTCGTGTTTCAGGGTTCGTTCAGGGAGAGCGTCATGCGTGCACCGTTGCCGATGACGATCGCATGGCTGGCGGCTTGCGGTATTCGCACGGGATCCGCGTGGGCCGCCGGCGGCAACGGCACCACGCCGCGCCGTGCCGTGCCGTGCCCGCGAACGGATCGGATTGGGTGTTGAGCGCGCCAAAGGAGCGGGGCATGTGCGTCCGGCCGAGCACTCAGACCTGCTGGAAACGGTCGGAGGTCAGTTTCTCCAACGCGTCCTGCTTGCGAAATTGGCTTGGAGATTGACCGGTGGATCGCTTGAATACTTTAGAAAAACCGAACGCATCCTGATAACCCACGGCCTGCGCAACTTGCTCCAACGACTGTTGGGTGTCGGAGAGCAACTGCATGGCCTTTTGCATGCGTAGTGTCCGCAAATGGCTTAGCGGGGTGTCGCCCAGTGCATTGCGGAAGCGTTCGGCCAGAGCCGAGCGCGATAGTCCGGTTTGTCGGGCGAGTTCTTCCAGCGTCCAGCCATGGCTGAGGTTGCCGTGCATGAAGGTCAATGCCTCGCGGATAGACCGGTCGGCAATGGCGTGGTGCCAGCCTGATGCTCCCGAGGGGTGCTCTCGCTCGGCGATCTCGCGCAGAGCGAAGACGAACAGTGCATCCAGCAGGCCATGCGTGGCTGAGGTCGCGCCTAGCGCCCGATCGCCGAGTTCGCGATCAAGCAAACCGATGGTCAGCGGCAGTGCTGAAAGCTGCTGCAGTGTGTTGCCGCGGATGACGAACCATGGCGACAGGCTTCGCAGGAATGGATGCAGTGGCTCGTGCCAAAGTTGATAGGCGGCAGAGATGACCAAGGTGCTACCGTGCACCGGCACGGCGCGGCGCTCAGCCCCTGGGAAGTCCGCGACGGGTATCGCGCTGGTGCACGCGGGCGGCTGACGGTCGAGAGAGAGCAGGTGAACGCTGCCGCGAGCCATTAACACCATATCCCCCGCCAGTAGTGCCAGGGGCTCATCGAGATTGGGCGCGTGCACGAAGGCTTGGCCACGCGTCACGGTATGCAGGCCAAAGCTACGCTCGCATGGAAATCGCAGTGCGTCACCGGGCGACAGGGCGTGCATGTCAAGCAGGCGGCACTGCAGTCCAGCGACATGAAGAATGTCTGAAAGTATGTCCATTTAGAAATTCCGAAGACTCCTAGACATGAAGTCTGGACTTTCATGCATTCTGGTTCTTTTTTCAAGAGGGCACACTCGGGGCTATTCAACACCCTCCAAGGAGTTCTCGATGACCACAACCCTCGTAATCGGCGCCAGCGGTCAAATTGGTTCCGCTCTGTCGTCTCGACTCACGGCTCAAGGTCAGAACGTGCGCCGTGCTACCGGCCGAGCCTTGCGGCCAGGCGAAGTCCTGGTCAATTTGGCGACCGGCGCGGGATTGACGCAGGCGCTCGCTGGTGCCGACCAACTGTTCCTGATGCCACCTCCCGGTTTCGCCAACCATGACGAGTTGTTGATTCCTGCCATCGACGCAGCGAAGTCAGCCGGCGTATGCAAGGTGCTCCTTCTTTCTGCGCTCGGTGTCGACGTCGACGACAACATCCCCCTGCGTCGGGCGGAATTGCATCTGGAGCGGTCGGGTATGGTCTGGAACGCAATCCGGCCGAATTGGTTCATGCAGAACTTCCATACCTTCTGGCTGCATGGAATCCAGACCGAAGGCCAGATCGTCGTGCCCGCGGGAACGGCGAAGGGAAGCTTTGTCGACACGCGCGATGTCGCGGCGGTGGCCGCTCGGTTGTTGAGTGGCGACGACTTCTTGAATACAGCGCACGACCTGACCGGTGCCGAGGCCTTGGACCATGCACAGGTGGCCGCGATTCTCTCGAAGGTGACGGGGCGCACGATCGTCCATACCGATATCGCCGAAGACGAGATGCGTCATGGGCTGCTGAATGCGGGCCTGTCGGCGGACTACACGGAATTGCTGCTGGCCCTCCTGCAGGAGTTCAAAGCTGGTCATGCCGAGCACGTCACTGATGAAGTGCGGCGTATCACCGGAAAGGCGCCGATTCGTTTCGAGCAGTATGCGCGGGAGTTCAAGGCGCACTGGGCCTGAAGCGTGTTCCTTTAAGCGATTGGTTCGATTGAACGTTCTGGTTGAACTGCATGAATGATGGGGCTTCGGCCGTTGTTCAGGCGAGTTCATACGGAAGACGTATGATTCCGCTGACAAATATCGCAGCGCGCTCAGTCGTTTGGCGGCGGTGTCCAGTCCGACCTGGGCGCCGAACTTCTACTCTCTGCCGAAGCCGTTGAAGGTGTTCGACGAACCCGTTCGATGAACCCGGCTGCCCGTAGCCAACCCGTTTCAGAGGAAGCATCGATGACCCAGCCGACCCATGATCTCGATCTCGTCGTATTCGGTGCCACCAGCTTCGTCGGGCAAATCCTGACGCGCTACCTGTCCGAGCACCTGTCGGGCAGCGGAGAAGCGCTGCGCTGGGCGATCGCCGGCCGCTCCGAGGCGAAGCTCCGCAAGGTCAGGGACGGGCTGGGTGCCGCGTGGCAGGCGCTGCCGGTCATCGTGGCCGATGCGGCCGACGAAGCGCAATTGCGGACGTTGTGCGCGCGGACGCGCGTCGTCGTGTCGACCGTCGGTCCGTACGCGCTTTATGGCGAGCCGCTGGTCCGGATCTGCGCGCAATCCGGCACGGATTATTGCGACCTCACCGGCGAGACGCAGTGGATCAAGCGGATGATCGAACGGTACGAGCCGGCGGCCCGGCAATCGGGCGCGCGCATCGTGCATTGCTGCGGTTTCGATTCGGTGCCGTCGGACATCGGCGTGCTGTTCCTGCAGCAGCACGCGCGGCGGCAGTGGGGCGTGCCGGCCACGCAGGTGAAGATGCGCGTGAAGACGCTGAAGGGCGGTGCGTCGGGCGGAACGGTCGCGAGCGTGATCAACGTCGTGCGCGAAGCCGCGGCCGATCCCGCAGTGCGCCGTGAACTGCTCGATCCGTATGCGTTATGCCCGAAGGATCACCGCTTCACGGTACGGCAACATGCGGTTCGCTCGGCGGAATTCGATCGCGACGGCGGCACGTGGATCGCGCCGTTCGTGATGGCGGCCGTCAACGAGCGCGTCGTGCATCGCTCCAATGCCCTCGCGGACAACGCGTATGGCGACCGGTTCACCTATGACGAGGCGGTCATCATGGGTACGGGCATGAAGGGCCGCATTGCGGCGCTGACGATGGTGGCCGGCCTCGGCGCGTTCATGGTCGGCGTCCTCGTCAAGCCGGTACGTAGCCTGATGGAGCGCTTCCTGCTGCCGAAGCCCGGTGAGGGGCCGAGTGCCGCGGCGCAACTGGCCGGCCGCTACGATCTGCGCTTCTTCGGGCGCGCCGACGACGGGCGGACCCTGCGCGTGAAAGTCACCGGCGATCGCGATCCCGGTTACGGCTCGACCGGCAAGATGCTGGGCCAGGCCGCGCTCAGCCTCGTGCTGGATTGTGCCCGCGACGGCACGAAGACCGGGCGCGGCGGCGGTTTCTGGACGCCCGCGACGATGTTCGACGAGCGCTTCGTCGAGCGCCTCGTGCGGCATGCCGGGTTGGCTTTCGAACTGCTGGATGCCTGAGCCGGGCGCGCGACGTGCGCATCGCGACTGTCCACGATTCGTGCCGCACGCATCCATGCTTGCGCGGATCATCCGCGGCCGGCTTTCCGGCATCCTGTCGTCAATGCGTCGCGTGCGGGACTGCCGCGGCACGGCGTTTCACGCGTCGTCGTCCGCACCCGCGGGGCTGTGCCGGGCGGCGAAGCCGCGCAGGGCATCGCATTTACCGCGGACAGCCGGCATGTGATCGTGCAGTTCAACGTCGAGCGGCAGCTCGCGCTGTATGCGGTGGAGGGCGGCAAGCTGCGCGATACGGGCGAGCGCATCGCGCTGTCGGGCGGGCCGTCGTCGTTGCGGACATTGCCGCGGTAAAGTGCGGCGCGCGGCGAGGCGTGCCTGCCACGCGCCCGCCGTTGTTACGGACGCAGCAGGTCGAATCCGCCGAACACGACCACGCCGCTGAGCGCAATCATCGCGACTGAATGCTGGCCGAAATAGAGAATCGCGGCCGCGAGCCACGTGGTCAGGCAGAAGGCGCCGATGCGGGCCATCGTGAATTCCTCGAAATGCGTGGTGAAGGGGGGGCGCCGAAGGCGTCGCGTCGTCGTGTCGCTGCGCGCGCGACGCGCGCACGGCGACGGCGCCGGACGGCATCGCGCGTTGCGCCCGACCGGGCGGGCGCCGGTGCGGGGAAGCCCGCAAGACTTGCCGAACGCAGCCGGGTGCTGCGGAGGCAGGCCGACTGGCGATTTTACCAGCGTGAACGGCGGGTCATTCTGGCCCCTTCGCGACAATCGACATCCCGCCCACGGCCTTGCGCGCGGCAACCGCCTGGCGGCAGCATCGGCGCTGTGCGCAAGGCGGGACTCAAGTTTGATCCGACGAATACCGTAAACCGGTTGCAAGGCATTCCCTGTTCAAACGACCCGAGTCGCACTCGTTACGGACCGACACGATGCAGATCGATCTTTCTTCCGCCGCGCAGACCTCGCCGGCCACCGGCAACGCCACCGCCAACCCGTCAGGCAACGGTGCCGCGTCGACGGCTAAGGCCGCCGCGTCGTCGCCGACGGGCGGCGCCGCGCCGTCCGACGGCACGGGGCAGACGCCGGGCGCGTCGGGATCCTCCGCCGACGATCCCGCGGTCACGCAGCTGAAACAGCTCATCGAGCGCCTGCAGAAACAGCTCGCGCAACTGCAGCAGCAAATGGCGGCCGCCGCGCAGCGCGCGAAGGACGATCCGGCTGCCGCGGTCGAACAGCAGGCGCTGAGCGCGGAAGCGAGCACGATCTCGGCCGCGCTGTCGACGGCGATCGCGCAGGCCATCCAGAAGTCGGGCGGCTCGACGTCCGGCGGCCTGGTGTCGACGCAGGCCTGACGCCCCGGCGCCGCACCGCGGCGTGCCACCCCACGCATTACAATCGCAAGCTCGTCTCCCTCGAAAGGACGGCAGAACGATGAATGCGGAATTCGCCGACGACGACCTCGTCCGCTTCGACGCGCAAGGCGGCACGCCGCTGCCCGCGGCCGATGCCGAAGGATGGCTGAACCACGACGGCGCGCGCATCCGGCACGCGTCGTTCGGCCACGGCCCGCCGGTCGTGCTGCTGCACGGCGGCCTCGGCCACGGCGGCAACTGGGGTAACCAAGTGCCGGCGCTCGTCGCGGCCGGCTACCGCGCGATCGTGATCGACAGCCGCGGCCACGGCCGCAGCACGCGCGACGATCGCCCCTATTCCTACGAACGCATGGCCTCCGACGTGCTCGCGGTACTCGATGCGCTGCGCATCGAGCGCGCGCGCTTCGTCGGCTGGAGCGACGGCGCGTGCGTGTCGCTCGTGCTGGCCGCCCGCGCGCCGCAACGGGCGGCGGGCGTGTTCTTCTTCGCGTGCAACATGGATCCGGGCGGCACGAAGGAGATGGCGCCGAGCCCGCTGATCGACCGCTGCTTCGCGCGGCACCGCAAGGACTACGCGCGGCTGTCCGCGACGCCCGGCCAGTTCGATGCGTTCGTTGCGGCCGTCAGCGAAATGATGCGCACGCAACCGGATTACAGCGCGGCCGACCTCGCGGCGATCGCGGTGCCGGTGGCGATCGTGCAGGGCGAGCACGACGAGTTCATTCGCCCCGAGCATGCGGCGTATCTCGCGCGCACGATTCCGGGCGCGACGCTGACGATCCTGCCCGGCGTGAGCCATTTCGCGCCGCTGCAGCGGCCGGCGCGCTTCAACGCCGCGATGCTGGCGTTTCTCGAGCGGTTGCCGGACTGACGTCCGCATGGCCGGTTCACGCGTCGCATAAGATTTTCTTTAGGCTCGCGCAACATATCATCGATTGTTGACGGGCGGCCGGCAGCGGATAGTCGTGCTTCGACAGACCGGCTGCCGCGGCCACCGCGCGGCGCGGCCGGACCAGTTGTTCACACAACCATCAGAAAATCGAAGGAACCGCAACCATGCGATTCAACGCGATACGCATCGCCGCGACCCTGTTCGTCGCCGCGTGCGCCGCCGCCACGGCCGGCCGCGCGGCCGCCGCCGCAGCCGACGAGATTCACGACACCGTGACCCGCAACGTCGCGCCGCTGATGAAGCAGTTCGCCATTCCCGGCATGGCGATCGGCATCGTCGCCGATGGCAAGCCTTACGTGTTCGACTACGGTGTGGTGTCGACGCAAACCGGCAAGCCGGTGACCGGCGACACGCTGTTCGAGATCGGCTCCGTCAGCAAGACGCTGACCGCGACGCTCGCCGCCGACGCGCAGGAAGGCGGCGAGCTGTCGCTGTCGGACCCTGCGGCCAAGTACCTGCCCGCGCTGCGGGGCAAGCCGTTCGGCGGCGTGACGCTGCTCGAGCTCGGCACGCACACGCCGGGCGGGATGCCGCTGCAGGTGCCCGACAGCATCCGCGACGACGCGGAGCTGATGCGCTATCTCGACGCATGGCGGCCGGCGTACGCGCCGGGCACGCGCCGCACGTACTCGAACGTCGCGACCGGGATGTTCGGGCAGCTCACCGCGAAGGCGATGAACCGCGACTTCGCGGCGCTGATGGAACAGCGGCTGTTTCCCGCGCTCGGGATGACGCACACCTACATCAACGTGCCCGCCGCGCGGCAGGCCGACTATGCGCAGGGCTATACGCAGGACGGCAAGCCGGTCCGGATGACGGGCGGCATGCTGTGGCAGCCGGCATACGGCGTCAGGACGACGGCGGCGGACCTGTTGCGCTTCGTGCAGGCGAACATGGGGCTCGTCGAAACGGCGCCGCGGCTGCAGCGCGCGCTCGAACGCACGCATACCGGCTATTTCCGCGCGGGCCCGCTCACGCAGGACCTGATGTGGGAGCAGTATCCGTATCCCGTCGCGCTGCCGACGCTGCTCGCAGGGAATGCGCCGCCGATGCTTCACGACGCGACGCCCGCGACCGCACTCGAGCCGCCGCTCGCGCCGCGCCCGGACACGTGGATCAACAAGACCGGCTCGACCAACGGCTTCAGCACCTATGTCGCGTTCGTCCCCGCGAAGCGGATCGCGATCGTGATGCTCGCGAACCGCAGCTTTCCGATCGAGGATCGCGTGAAGACCGCGTACCGGATCGTCGAGTCGCTGGACGGCAAGCAGTAGTGTGGTAGCGCGCGTCGTGCCCGCCCGAACGGAAATGTCTGTGACGGGCGGGCAATGCCGGTGAGGGGGCCGCGTGTCACCGGCCGACGGGGGAGAACCGCTCCAGCCATCGTCGGGATGGCATCACGGGCGCCGGCGGACGCGGCAACGCGCGTCCGCTGCGCCGTTGCTCAGGCGAGCGCGGCGTCCGCTGCGTTGGAAGAAGACACGGTGCGCGCGTCGACCGAAGACGCGCCGCCGACCAGACGCCGATAGCGCGCGAGCGCCCACAGCGGAAAGTACGCGGTATAGCCGTGATACTTCAGGTAGAAGATGCGCGGAAAGCCCGGCGCATTGTGCGACCGGTGCCACCAGAAGCCGTCGTCCTGCTGCACCGATTGCAGAAATGCGATGCCGCGCCTGACCGATTCCGATTCGCCGTCGCCGAACGCCATTTGCGCGAGGAGTGCCCACGCGGTGCAGTTCGACGTGCTTTCACCCGCATTGGTGCCGGCGAGCGCCGGGTCGATGTAGCTGTCGTTCGTCTCGCCCCAGCCGCCATCCGCGTGCTGACGGGCGCGCAGCCACGCGAGCGCGCGGGCGATGTACGGCTGCGACGGATCCTCGCCCGCGAGCGCGAGCCCGGCCAGCACGCTCCACGTGCCATAGATGTAGTTCGTGCCCCAGCGGCCCCACCAGCTGCCGTCGGGTTGCTGCGTGCGCTTCACGTAGTCGATCGCGCGCACGAGCGACGCGTGGTCGTCCGCGCGCTGCGTGACGCCGAAGCACAGCAGCACGCGGCCCGACACGTCCTCGGTCGGCGGATCCAGCAGCGCGCCGTGATCGGCGAACGGGATCGCGTTCAGGTACAGGCGGTCGCAGTCGGCGTCGAAGGCCGCGAAGCCGCCGTTGCGCGACTGCAGCCCGCGCATCCAGTCGAGCGCGCGCGCGACGCGCGCCGCATACGGATGCGAGCCGTCCGCGTTGCGATGCGTGCGGCCGCGGCGGTCGAGCATCGCGGTGACGACCGCGGTGTCGTCGATGTCGGGGTAGTACGGGTTCGCGTACTGGAACGCCCAGCCGCCCGGTTGCGTGTCGGCGGGGGCGTTCTCGATCCAGTCGCCGTGCAGGTCGTTCACCTGGCGCTCGGCGAGCCAGTCGTATGCGCGGGCGATGCGTGCGTCGAGTTCATCCGGCGCACGCGCGGGCGCGCCGGCTTCCGGCACGGCCGCGCCGCGCGCCTGCTCGAGCGCCATCGTGCTCCATGCGGTGTCCCATACCGGCGACAGACACGGCTGACAGTACACGCTGCCGTCGGGCCGCGTGACGAGCAGCTTCTCCAGCGCGTTCTCGCAGTCGCGGCGCAGCGGATGATCGTCCGGGTAGCCGAGCACGTCCATCATCTGGTAGCTGTACACGATCGGCGGAAAGATCCCGCCGAGGCCGTCTTCGCCGTTCATGCGCTCCGCGCACCACGCCTCGGCGTGCCGGATCGCGCGTTGCCGCAGGCGTTTCGGCAGCAGCGGCTCGACATGGCGCACCACGCGGTCGAGCGCGAGGAACGCGCGGCGCATCCCGCGCGCGGGCGGGAAGTACTGGCGTTCCTGGTCGGGCGGCGTGACGAACAGCTCGGGGATCGTGACGTTGCGCGGGTTGCGCGCACGGGCCTTCAGCGAGCACAGCACGAGCAGCGGCACCATCGTCGTGCGCGCCCAGTACGCGACCTTGTACATCGAGATCGGCACCCACTTCGGGAACAGCACGAATTCGATCGGCATGAATGGCGCCGCGCGCCACGGCACCTGGCCGAACGTCGCGAGCAGGATGCGCGTGAACACGTTCGAGCGCGCCGCGCCGCCGAGCTTCAGGATCGCGTCGCGCGCGCGGACCATGTGCGGCGCATGCTCGCTGTCGCCGGCGGCCTTCAGCGCGAAGTACGCCTTCACGCTGCACGACACGTCCGGGTCGCCGTCGACGTACAGGTCCCACCCGCCATGCGTGTCGAGCCGCTGGATCGCACGCAGGTAGCGCGCCATCCGCTCCTGGCGCGCGTCGTCGATCCTGTCCATGAAATGCATCATCAGGATGTATTCCGCGGTGATCGTCGCGTCGGATTCGAGTTCGAAACACCAGCTGCCGTCAGGCTGCTGAAGACGCATCAGCGCGTCGCGTCCACGGGCGATCGCGGTGTCGAGCGCGGACCAGGAGGAAGGGGCGGGTTTGTTCATGCGGCGGATCATACCATCCAGCCGGAATGTTTATCTCGAGACCGCGGGTGCTACCATCGCCCCCATGAAAAAACGCCTCGAATCCGCTCCACGCGACATCTCCATGCCTGCCGACACGGCCGGGCCGGCCGACGCACGGGACGCGCACGGGCCCGCGCCCGTCGCCGGCGTGCGGCGGAAAAAGGCGCCGGAGCAGGTGCGTGCGCAGTTGCTGGACGCCGCGTCGGAGATCGCGACCCATCAAGGCGTGGCCGCGTTGACGCTCGACGCGGTCGCCGAGCGCGCGGGCGTGACGAAAGGCGCGCTGCAGTATCACTTCGCGAACAAGCAGGGCTTGCTCGATGCGCTGTTCGGGCAGGCGACCGAGCGCTTCGCGACGCAGATGGCCGCGCGCCGGGCGGCCGATCCGCACGGCGACGGCGCGGCGGCGCGCGCGTATCTGCATGCGGTGCTTGACACCGCGCAGCCGGCCGCGAGCACCGACGTGCTGCGCGTGCTGGTCGCGTCGATGATTACCGAGCAGGAGACGCGCACGCGCTGGTCGGTGCCGATGCGCGAGTGGACGCGGCCGGACCCGGTGCCGCTCGAGCAGGCGGCGACGCTGATGATCTGCCGGCTGGCGGCCGACGGGCTCTGGATCTCGGAACTGCTCGACAGCGTGGAGATGTCGGCCGAGCTGCGTGCGGAGATCGTCCGGCAGCTGGACCGGATGAGCGCGGGCGGACCGCCGGCGGGAAGGGGCAGGGGCAAGGGCACGCGCGGCCGGCGGGGCTGAGCGCGGTTTCGGCTGCCGAACACGGCTGTGTGGCTCCTTCGCACTCTACCGCTATCCCGATCTCGTACGGTATGTGCAGCGGTACCGGCATAGCGGCCGCTTCATTTCGTGAGTGCCGCGGCTTTCAGTTCGATCTGGTTTCCATCGGGATCAAAGCAATACAGTGACGACCCATCGCCCTCCGCGCCATAGCGCATCACGGCCTTGTCCGCGGTCAAGTCGAATGTCTCCAGATGGGCAAGTATTGCGTCTTCGTCGAAGGGCTCGATGCGCAAACAGAAATGATCCACGTTGCGCCGGCCAGATCCGGCGGCACCGCCACCGTTGCGCCCGATGGGCCCGTGGACATCGACGAGGTCGATCATCGAATTGCCGGCACGAAGATGGACCATGCCGAGATCATCTCGGCGTCGATCAACGCTGCAACCGAGAACGCTTTCGTAGAACGCGATGCTGCGCTCCACGTCATTTACGCGAAGCACGATATGGTCAATATGTTTGACTTCAAATGGACTCATTCAATCCTCCAAATGATTCAGGTTGGTTTGAAGACACCATTGCCTGTTCGGTCGAGTGCGTGCCGGTGAATATCGCTAGCGCGCCCCTCAGCCGAAAAGCAGATTCTGCGTGGCCAATACGCCGCTGGTTTAGCGGTTTGTCGACGAGCACTCGATTCACGCCATCGATTCGTCTTCAGCAAAGTCGGAACACGGACCAGACGATCGCAACTGCCGCCGCCACGGACGCGATATCCGGCAGCGCGATTCGGATACCGGCCAATGGAGCGACAAGACAAACAATGCTTGCCAGCGCTATCGCGTATGTCACCCCGTGGAGCGCCAACAAAAGCCACCGCCATTGGGATTTCACCGATCGTTTCCGCGACTATCGGCGGTGGCGTCCGGCAAGGGCGCCGAGGAGGCCTTGCCGGTCGACTGGACGACCAGGATTCCGATTGCAATCAAGCCGACACCGGTGATTCGCGCCAACGTCATCGGCTTCGGCTCCAGGCCCATCAGCCCGAAATGATCGATCAGGGTCGAAGCGAGCATCTGACCTGCGATGACACCGACGATGAATCCACCTGCTCCGAGCTTGGGCGGAAGAATCACTGCGCCAGCAATATAGACGGCCCCGGCAATCCCGCCGAGCCATAGCCACGGCGGGCGATGGCCCGCCGCACCGAGGGCCGGCAAAGGCGTCTTCATTGCGAGTACGGTGGCGACGATCACGATCAGGCTTGTCAATAGTGACGCCATCGCGGCCCATAGCGGATTGCCCAGGGTTCGACCGAGTGCCGCGTTGCTGGCGGCCTGAAACGGAACGACTGCGCCTGCGGCCAACGCAAATGCAAACGGAATCGCCGTCATGACAGCAGGTCGATCAATCATCGAAATGGGCTCCCGGCCGGTGACAACGTGATACGCACAGCGTCGTTCATCTGCTAGATTTATGGAAATTCCTTAATTGCACGTGCTGTATTCGCGCCATGGATGAACTTCGCCGGATCGACCTCAACTCGCTGCTTACCCTGCATGCGCTGCTGACGGAAAAGCACGTTACGCGGGCCGCGCTACGGCTGCACAAGAGCCAGCCGGCCGTCAGCCATGCCCTGTCCCAGTTGCGGGAAAGATTCGACGATCCATTGCTGGTCCGCCGTCAAGGCCGCATGGAACTGACGGCACGTGCGCAGCAGATCATCGAACCCCTCGACGATGCACTCGGCAATCTGAATGCATTGCTGGCGACACCGATGTTCGATCCCGCGCTTGCGCGAAACCGCTTTCGTCTCGCGCTGTCGGACTACGCGTCACACCTGCTGCTTCCTGGCTTGACGAGGCATGTCCGGTCCGTCGCTCCGGGTGTCGACCTTGGCGTCAGCCAGGGCAGCCGGGAAGCCATGCTCGCGCAATTGCTTGACGGCGAGATCGATCTCGCGCTCGGTATTTTTCCCGAGCGTCCGCCGGAAATACAGGTCGAGGATCTGTTCGGAGAAGGCTTCGTGTGCGTGGCGGACAGCGTTACGCTGCCGCCGAGCCGGAACCTGTCGTTCGACGACTGGCTGAGCCGCCCGCATGTCATGCTGGCGCTGCGCCCCGATGCAGTCGACGAGATCGACCGAACCCTGGCCGCCAAGGGTATCAAGCGACATATCGCGGTGGCGCTTCCTCACTGGAGCGTGGCGCCGAAGCTGATCGCAGGCACCGATCTGATACTGACGATCGCGAGCCACGCGCTGCGCACCATGCCTGACATGGACGCGCTGCACGCCTTCAGGCCACCGCTGGCTCTGCCCAGGTTTTCCTATCAACAGGCCTGGCATGTCCGGCGAGATACCGATCCCGCACATCGCTGGCTGCGATCCGTCATTCTCGAATGCGGGGCGCGTTATAAAACGAACCCGTATCAAGACCTGCTCGCATAAAAGTATGCGTCGTTGCACTGGCAGCGCGGCAACCCGCTATCCGCTATCCGCTATCCGCTATCCGCTATCCGCTATCCGCTATCCGCGGTGTTCGTCGATCATGCATGCCAAGAATAGTTCTGGTGCACCGAAACGATTTCCATAATCCATTTGGATAATCGATGATTCCGCCATCGCAACTGCATTTGATGGGGGACATCATGTTCGATTCTGACCTGCTGGCCCATGTCGGGTATGTTCTGCTCGGCCTGTTCTATGTTGCCAATGGCGTGGTGCACTTCAAGCATTTCCGCGAGTTGTCCGATGCCATGTCCGCACGACGCATTCCGCTTCCGGGAATCAGCCTCGCGCTCGGCTCGAGCTTTCAAATCATCGCCGGTATTGCGTTGGCCCTGCAGGCGGACGTTCGTCTCTCCGCGCTCGGGCTCGCTGCATTCACGATCGCGGCATCGTTCATCTTCCTGGATTTCTGGAGCAGAACCGGCGCGGCACGCACCGCTGCCATCAGCACGTGGCAGACCAACCTGGCGCTGACCGGTGCGTTAGTGATCATCGGCATGCACTGAGGTTCCGAAGTACGTCAACAGCGTTTCATTGTGCAATTAAATACGTATTCCTGATTAATTGATGTGTCAACCGATTGAGAGCGACATGCCGCGACAGGCGTTCGAATCGTGCATGTCGCTAGCAATCGTCCATATGCGAGCGAAAGCCGGTTTTTGTCAGCTCGTCTTCCAAGCAAGGCTCTGATAGGAGAGTGAGAAATGAACTACGTGAAACTGCAATTCAGCGACGGCCGTCCCGACGTCGAGGGTATCGAGAGCGTCAATGCAATTCTGCGCCCGGTCGGTGTGCGTGCCAGTACCGTGGCCATCCCGGAAGCGGCAAAGCCCATCCTTGAAGCGTCGGTTGACCGCGCAATCAGCGAAGACGAGCAGAGCAGGCTGATTGCGCTCTTCAACCTCCATCGCGGCGACCTGCTGGAGCAGATTCAGCTCGCCGGTCGCACGCCCGAGATGCGCCGCGGCGGGTTTTTGGGAACGCGCGAAGGGGATACGGCGCCCTACCCGAAGGTATACGACATGAAAGCGCTGACGTCCGAGATGCGGACTTGGGTGCTGAACCGTTACGGTCGTCTTCACGTCAATACGGCGGAAGACGGGATTGGAATCGACGAGGTGATGACGGTCGTTTCGGGTGGTCCGTTCACATGGGTGTTCGTCCTGCCTGACGGCGTGCTCGCTCGATTGACCGTTTTCGCTATCGATCCCGATGGGCGGGCCGTGCGACTCAGCTATCCCGGCCTGGGCATGCATGCTGGCTATATGGATCCGCCGCAGGGTGTGATCGTCGCATTCGCGCATGGTCCCGAAAGGTTCGTCATCCGCTTCGAGGAACCCAGCGTCCCGCGCGCGGAACTGTTGAACACGAATGCCTGGGTGGACTTCTCGGGTGATACGCCAAAACTGCGCGACAGGGTCAACTAAATCCCCGGCAACAGCAAAGAAGGCTGCGGAGATCGGTACCTGCCGATTCCGCTGACCGGCACCTTCACACTGGCGACGCACGTAAATCTTCAGCGGAACGTTCAGGCCTCGATCGGTGCGGAGCTGTTCGAGAGGCGGGGCCACCGGCTCCCGTTGACCGCCAATGGAGCCGTGTTGCGGCGTGCGGTGTCAGCCGCATCGGAGGGCATCGCGGATGGGGTTCGACAGATCGCGGCGGCATCGGCAGAACGCCCGTCCGCCGCGAACCTGACTGTCTCCGTCCCGCCCACGTTCGGCGTGTGCTGGCTGGCAACCCGGCTGTTTGCATTCATGGCGGAGAACCGGCACATCAAGCTGCATGTGCTGACGATCCGCGCACCGAACGCGTCGACTGGCGCAGGACGGATGTGGCCGCGGTGTATGGCAATCCGCCCTGGCCCGGCTTCTGGTCCCAACCCATGCACGGTGTCGAAATGACGCTGTATGCAGCCCGCAGCTGCTGCGTGGGCCGCATGCGATCCGCAAGCCGTCGGATATCGTCCACTATCGATTGCTTCATGAAGACGACGGGACGCAATGGCGACAGTGGCGGCTATCCGCGGGCGTTCCGTATCCCGCCGATGCCGATGTCTACTTCGACGACTTTGGCATCGTGCTGTACCTCGGCACCCCCCGTTCCCCGGTTGCCGCGCGCGTCGCCGCATCGTGCACGCCGGCATGTCGTGCGAATGCGGTGCGATCGATTCTGGCAAGCATCCTCAATTTTGATGATGCCGTCGCGACGCGGAGTGTCTACGATCGGCAACGGAGTGAGGCCGCGGACGAGGCGTGCGCTGCACGACGGTGAAATCGCATCGGCTGCGCCGTGCGACATTGATCCGACGATACGAACAAAATCGTCGCGCGTGTCGGCGATTGCCTGACACACGACGCGCGTACCGTGACGGGAAAAGAGGACGACGTGTCGGGCGAAAAGTCCATGCGACGACACACCGACGACGACAGGCCGGATGCCGTGTTACGGGGAGTGGCAATCACATGCTGACGAGAGACTATGTGGAGCGCGAGCTCTCTCATATCGAGAGAATGGTCGCGCTGCTGGAAAGCGATGCGGGTACCGGCGCTGCGGCGATGCCGTACGCGATGCGCGTGAGTCGTCCTGGTTACTGGCGCGAACGGATCGAAGCGCTGCTGGCGATCCCCGGCATGCCGCGCCACGTGCCGATACTCGGCAACGCACTGCTCGCGAAGATCGACGGGATGGAGTCGCGGCCGGCGACGACGAAGTCCTGACCGGGCGAATGCGCGCCGCACCTGGCCTGACGCGCACGTCCCGCCTTTATCCATTATCGAGATAGTCCATATTCCGGATATCGCGTTGCGGGATAGCACGTGCCGCCGCCACACTTGCGCAAAATCAATTCCACCCGGAGACATTCATGCGTACGCAAGTCGGCATCATCGGCGCGGGGCCCGCGGGCCTGCTGCTTTCCCATCTTCTTCATCTGCGCGGCATCGAGTCGGTCGTCCTCGAGACGCGCGGACGCGAACAGATCGAATCCACCATTCGCGCCGGCGTGCTCGAGCAGGGCACGATGGACGTGCTGGCCGAATCGGGCGTCGGCGACCGGATGAAAGCGGAAGGCGCGCTGCATCACGGCTTCGAGCTGGCGTTCGAAGGCAAGCGCCGCCGCATCGATCTGACCGGGCTGACCGGCAAGGCGATTACCGTCTACGCGCAGCACGAGGTGCTGAAGGATCTCGTGGCCGCGCGCGTCGCGACCGGCGGCGCGCTGTACTTCAACGTGTCCGGGACGACGATCTCCGGCATCGATACCGACGCGCCGTCGATCCGCTTCGTGCACGACGGCGTCGAACAGACGCTCGACTGCGATTTCGTGATCGGCTGCGACGGCTCGCAGGGCGTGTCGCGCACGATGATCCCCGCCGCATTGCGGCAGGACTACGAGCGGGTCTTTCCGTTCGGCTGGTTCGGCATCCTCGTCGAAGCGCCGCCGTCGTCGGACGAGCTGATCTATGCACGCCACGAACGCGGCTTCGCGCTCGTCAGCACGCGCTCGCCGAACGTGCAGCGCATGTATTTCCAGTGCGACCCGAAGGATTCAGTCGACAACTGGTCCGACGATCGCATCTGGGCGGAGATGCATGCGCGCGTCGACTCCGCGGACGGCCAGCAGGTCGTGGAAGGGCGGATCTTCCAGAAGAACATCGTCGGCATGCGCAGCTTCGTGTCGACGACGATGCAGCACGGCCGCCTGTTCCTCGCCGGCGATGCCGCGCATATCGTGCCGCCGACCGGCGCGAAGGGCCTCAACCTGGCCGTGTCGGACGTGCGCATCCTGACGTCCGCATTGCAGGCGTTCTATGACGAAGACAGCACCGACCTGCTCGACGCGTACAGCGAAACCGCGCTGCGCCGGATCTGGCGCGCCGAACACTTCTCGTACTGGATGACGCGCATGATGCACCGCCTCGACGACGCGTCGCCGTTCGAGCAGCGTTTGCAGGTCGCGGAGCTCGAGCATGTGACGACGTCGCGCCCGGCGGCGATGGCGATGGCCGAAAACTACGTCGGCGCAGTCGCGGTCTGACGCGGCGCGACGGAGTCGGCGTTCCCGGTCGCGGCATCCATGCGCCGCGACCGGCTCCGCCGTGCGAAACCGGTCTGGCTTACGACGGGCCCGGCATCAGGTCGCGATGGGCCGATTCCCGGAACTCGCCCGGCGTCAGGCCGGTCTGCTTGCGGAAATAGCGGCTGAAATACGCGCTGTCCGCAAAGCCCATCTCGTGCGCGATCTGCTTCACGCTCAGGTTCGAATAAACGAGATCGCGCTGCGCTTCGCGAATCAGATGCGCATTGACGACGGCCGTCGTCGAGATCCCCAACTCCTCCCGGCAGACGCGCGCAAGCTGCGCGGCCGTCACGCCGAGCCGGTCCGCATAGAATTCCACCGGTCGATGCTCGCGAAAATGTGTGTCGATCAACTCGCGAAAACGCCGCAGCAACCTGCCGCGCCGGTCGGTGCCGGCATGCGACGGTGCCGCCGCGAGATCGCTCACGCGCGCGACGTGAACGACCAGCGCCACCAGCAACGCCATCCCGGCCGCGCCGCGGCCGCGTGACGTGCTGCGGAACTCCTGTTCGAGCAACGCGAACAGCGGCATCAGCATCGCCACGCTCGCGTCCGACCCCTTGACCGGAATCACCGCCGCACGTTGCAGGATCGACAGCGCACCCGGTGCGGCCGTCTTGACCAGCGTTTCCAGCGCGCGCTGCACGACCGTGATCACGAGACCGTCGATCTGCGGCGAGAACTCGAACGCATGAACCGTCTGCGCGGGCAGCAGCACGAGGCACGGCGGCGTGAACGTGTGCTTCTCGCTCTCGATCACGACGTGCCCGTGCCCGCCCCGGATGTACAAAATCTGCAATAGCGCATCGTGACGGTGCGCGGCGATATGCCAGTCGTTCGGCCGGCTGCGCTCCGGTATCCATTCGAAGTTGAACGCGTCGTACCAAGGCGGACGAGCCGATTCGCCATACAGATCGTAGTTAGGGATTCTCCTCATGCCGCGCGGCCTCCTGTGTACAAATTGTCCTGTTGCTTGCGGCGTTTGTCCAATTTTCGCGCGATGCGCGCTTCTATACTTTTCTCATCGACGTAGCGCTTGCAATTAACACATCGCGCGACGTTCGGGCAGCGTGTACCGGATCGATCCGGACATTTCCAGTCTATTTAAAAAGGATAACTAATGATATCGCAAGCAGATCATCAGCAGCAGGACTGGCTTCGTCTCGACGGGCAGGTGTGTGTCGTGACGGGGGCGGCGGGCGGCATCGGCACGTCGATCGTGGAAGCGTTCGTGGCCGCCGGTGCGCGGGTCGCCCTGCTCGACCGCGACGCGGACAAGACCATTGCGCTCGCCGAGCGGCTGCGTCCGAGCGGCGGCGACGTCGTCGCAATCGGGTGCGATATCGGCGACGCCGCCAGCGTGACCCAGGCCGCCGAACGCGTGGAACGCGATCTCGGCCCGGCCGACGTGCTCGTGAACAACGCGGGCCTGTTGCGTGCGGGCGGCATCGAGACCATCGGCCTCGACGCATGGAACGCGATGCTGCAGGTCAACCTCACCGGCTACATGCTGTGCTCGCAAGCGTTCGGGCGCGCGATGCTCGCGCGCGGCTCGGGCTCGCTGGTGCATGTCGCGTCCATTGCGGCCCGCTACCCGCAGACGCATAGCGGCGCGTACAGCGCGAGCAAGGCGGCGGTCGCGATGCTCGCGCGGCAACTGGCGGCGGAGTGGGGGCCGCGCGGCATCCGCAGCAATACCGTGTGCCCCGGGATGATTCGCACGCCGCTGTCCGAGTCGTTCTATGCGAGCGGCGACATCGAGGCGCGCCGCAGCGCGATGACCGCGAGCCGCCGCATCGGCCGGCCCGACGACATCGCGAACGTCGTCGCCTTTCTGGCCAGTCCGCGTGCCGCGTATGTGAACGGCGCGGAACTGGTGGTCGACGGCGGACTCGACGCGATGCTGATGGATCTCGTGCCGCGGCCGGGCTTCGAGGCCGGTGCCGGCGCCAGCTGATTCAACGACGGTGCCGCGCTGCATGCAGGCTCGCCGTGTCAGGCGATGCGGCCGCGCGGTGATTCCATATGGATGGAGGAAGACATGATGAACGATCAGCAGCGCTCGAAGCACGTCACGTGCGACCTGCTCGTGATCGGATCGGGAGCGGGCGGCCTGTCCACCGCCATTACCGCGCGCAAGGCCGGCCTCGACGTGATCGTCGTCGAGAAGGAGGCGTGCTTCGGCGGCACGACCGCGTTTTCCGGCGGCGTGCTGTGGATACCCGGCAATCGCCATGCAAGCGCAAACGGCGTACGGGATACGCGCGATGCGGCGCGCACGTATTTGCGCGGTGAAACGGGCGCATGTCACGACGATGCCGCGATCGAGGCGTTCCTCGAGCACGGCCCGCGCATGCTCGACTTCTTCGAGCGGGAAACCGACGTGAAATTCGTCCCGACGCTGTATCCCGACTATCACCCGAACGTGCCGGGCGGGGTCGACATCGGCCGCTCGGTCGTCGCCGCGCCGTACGATGCGCGGCGGCTCGGGCGCAATCTCGAGCGCCTGCGTCCGCCGTTGAAGACGATCACGTTCATCGGGATGATGTTCAATTCGTCGAATGCGGACCTGAAGCACTTCTTCAACGCGACGCGCTCGCTCAAGTCGGCGTGGTACGTGACGAAGCGGCTTGCCGCGCATCTGAAGGATCTCGCGCTGTACCGGCGCGGCGTGCAGGTCACGAGCGGCAACGCGCTCGCCGCACGGCTCGCGAAGTCCGCGCTGGACCTCGGGATCCCGATCCTGACCGACACGCCCGCACGCGAGCTCGTCACGGAAGGCGCACGCATCGTCGGCGCGACGGTCGGGGCGGACGGTGCGACGTATCGCATTACCGCGCACCGTGCGGTCGTGCTGGCGAGCGGCGGCTTCTCGCACGACGTCGCGCGAATCGCGCGTGCATACCCGCACGTTGCGCGCGGCGGCGAGCATGTGTCGCCCGTCCCGACCGGCAACACCGGCGACGGCGCGACATTCGCCGAGCGGGCCGGCGGCCGCGTGGAGATGCGCTATCCGCAACCGGCCGCATGGATGCCCGTTTCGCGCGTGCCGCTCGGCGACGGCCGCTTCGGTGTGTTCCCGCATCTGCTCGATCGCTACAAGCCGGGTGTCATCGGCGTGACGCGTCGCGGCGTGCGCTTCACGAACGAATCGAATTCATATCACGACGTCGGCGCCGCGATGATCGAGGCATGCCGCGACGACACCGAGACGGCGATGTGGCTGGTGTGCGACCACGCGACGATCCGCAAGTACGGGCTCGGCTTTGCGAAGCCCGCACCTGTGCCGCTCGGGCCGCTGCTGCGCCACGGCTATCTCGTGAAGGGCCGCACGCTGGCGGAACTCGCGCAGCGGGCCGGCATCGATGCGGCGAATCTGGAGGCGACCGTGCGGCGCTACAACCACGACGCCGCGCGCGGCGAGGATCCCGAGTTCGGCCGCGGCACGACGTCGTTCAACCGCTATCTCGGCGACGCCGACCATCGTCCGAATCCGTGCGTGGCGCCGCTCGGCGACGGGCCGTATTACGCGCTGAAGGTCGTGATGGGCGATCTCGGCACCTTCGACGGAATCCGGACCAACGCGGTCGGGCAGGTGCTGGCCGCCGACGACCGGCCGGTCGCCGGCCTGTATGCGGTCGGCAACGATCGCGCCAGCATCATGGGCGGCAACTACCCGGGCGCCGGGATCACGCTCGGTCCGATCATGACGTTCGGCTACCTGAGCGCGCGCCATATCGCGGGTCTTGTCGACCAGACCGGCCTCCCCGAACCGACGCCGCGCGCTGCCGCGGCGCATCGCGTCGACACGCGCGCGACCGCCTGAACCCGGAGCAGACCATGACACCCTCGAAAGCATTCATCGACCATCGCATCTATACGATCCGCCCGCGCGGCATGGCGGAGTTCATCGAGATCTTCGACCGGCTCGCGATGCCGATCCAGGTGAAGTATCTCGGTGCGCCCGTCGGCTTCTACATGAGCGACATCGGCGCACTGAACCAGGTCGTGCATCTGTGGGGCTACGACAGCATCGCCGACTACGACGCGCGGCGCACGGCGCGCGATGCCGATCCGGACTGGCCCGCGTATCTGCAGGCGTCCGGCCATCTGATCGTCGCGCAGGAGAGCCGCATCATCCGCCGCGTCGCGTTCCCGAGCCTTGCGTACCTGACGCGCTGAGCATGACGATGACCACTCGATCGCCGGCCAGGGCGGCATGCCGACGCGCAATGCGTACGGTGCGGCGAAGGCCGCGATCGTGTTCCTCGCATCGGACGCGGCGAGCTGCGTCACCGGCACCGTGCTGAACGTCGACGGCGGCTGGGTGGCCTATGGCGCGGCGGATTCACCGCCCGGCGGCTGACCTGCGCCGCGCATCCGAAACCGCTTCACAACGAAACATGACCATGGAGATGTCCGCGCGCATGCGGCGCATCAGCGCTGCCGTGCGCCCGGACCGAAGGAGACACAGATGAAAACCCAACCGCGTACGCTCGACGTGCAGTCGTTCATCGACGCCGAGCGCTTTTCCCCTTGCCAGTGGCTGATCCTGATCCTGTGCTTTCTGGTCGTGGCCGCCGACGGCTACGACACGGCCGCGATCGGCTTCATCGCGCCCGCGCTGACGCACGACTGGGGCATCGCGCGCAGCGCGCTCGGCCCGGTGATGAGCGCGGCGCTGGCCGGGCTCGGTATCGGCGCGCTCGCCGCCGGCCCCTGCGCGGACCGGCTCGGCCGCAAGACGGTGCTCGTGCTGTCGGTTGCCTGCTTCGGCGCGTGGAGCATGGTGTCCGCGCATGCGCAGTCGATCGAGGCATTGACCGCATTGCGCTTCCTGACCGGGCTCGGTCTCGGCGCGGCGATGCCGAACGCCGTCACGCTGATGTCGGAATATGCGCCCGCCCGGATCCGCGGCGTGGCCGTCAACGCGATGTTCTGCGGCTTCTCGTGCGGGCTCGCGACGGGCGGCGTCACGTCGGCATGGCTGATTCCGCATTTCGGCTGGCAAAGCGTGCTGACCGCCGGCGGCATCGGGCCGATCGTTCTGGCGGCGGCGCTCGTGATGCTGCTGCCCGAGTCCGCTCAGTATCTCGCGGCACGCCCGGGCACGCATGCGCGCATCGCACGAATCCTCGCGCGGATCGCGCCGGGCGGGCGCTTCGACGACTGCACGTTCGCGGCCGCCGGCGCGCGCCCGCAAGCGGGCGGGGCGTCCGCGCTCGCGCAGGTGCTGTCCGCGCAGTTTCGCTCGCGCACGCTGATGCTGTGGGCGGCCTACTTCATGGGGCTGCTGATCTATTACCTGCTGACCAACTGGATGCCGACGCTGTTTCGCGACGCGGGCTTCAGCGCCGAGGGCGGCGCACTGATGACGTCGCTGTTCCCGCTGGGCGGCGTGCTCGGCAACCTCGGCGTCGGTTGGCTGATGGATCGCTTCAATCCGAACCGGACGATCGTGTGTGCGTACGTCGTCGCAGCGCTGCTGGTGCTCGTGGTGAGCCGCACGATCGGACATGCCGCGTGGCTCGGCACGCTGATCTTCCTGTGCGGCACCGTGGTGACGAGCGCGGTGACGTCGATGTCGGCGTATGCGGCGAGCCTGTATCCGACGCGTTGCCGTGCGACGGGCGTGGCCTGGATGCTCGGCATCGGACGGATCGGCGGCGTGGCCGGCGCGTTCGCCGGCGCGATGCTGATGGGGCTCGGCTGGCGCTTCGGCGATGTGTTCAGCCTGCTTGCGGTGCCGGCGCTCGCCGCGGCCGGTGCGTTGTATGCAATCGGCCATTGCGGAACGGAGATCACTGAGCAGGAGCGCGCGAGCGGGGCGGCCATGCAGCAACACTGATGCGACAGGTGCCTGTCGAGTGTGCGCCGGCCCGCTGTTTCAGCGCGGGGCGCGGATAAACGAAAAGCCACGGAGCAATCCGTGGCTTTTCCGTTCCATCACGCAGCCGATTCACGGCCGCCAATCGCACAGCTTAGGCGATCGTCTTCGACCAGTTCGCGTACCAGTTGCGGAACAGCGTGTACTGCGCTTCCGCGTAGTTGCGCTGCGCGTCGCTCAGAGCATCGGTTTCGTTGAAGTGCAGCGTGTATTCCTTGTCGCCGTTCAGCACCATCAGGTGCTTGTAGAACAGGACCAGGTCGCAGCCTTCGTCGAACGACGACAGCACGGCCAGCGCCGCTTCCAGTTCCTTCGCACGCACGCGCGCCACGGCATCGCCTTGCGCGGCCTTCTTGCACAGGTCGACCAGTTGCAGCACTTCACGCGGCAGCGCGTTGCCGATGCCGGTGATCGCGCCGGCGGCGCCGCAGTTCACGAAGCCATGGAACACTTGCGTGTCGACGCCGGCCATCAGCGTCACGCTGTCGTCCTGCGACGTGATGTTCTCGGCTGCGTAGCGCATGTCGGCGGCGCCGCCGAATTCCTTGAAGCCGATCAGGTTCGGGTGCTGGCGGCGCAGTTCGAAGAACAGGTCCGCGCGGGTCGCGAAGCCGTAGTACGGGCTGTTGTAGATCACGGCCGGCAGGTTCGGCGCCGCGTTCAGGATCGCGGCGAAGTGGGCCTTCTGTGCGGCCGGCGACGCGCCGCGCGACAGCACGCGCGGGATCACCATCAGGCCGTGCGCGCCGACCTTCGCCGCATGCGCGGCGTGCGATACGGCTTCCTTCGAGTTCACCGCGCCGGTACCGACGATGGTCGGCACGCCGGCTTCGACCAGGCGCGCGACGCCTTCCTGGCGCTGTGCTTCGGTCAGCAGCGGCCAGTCGCCCATCGAGCCGCAGTACACCACCGCGCGCATGCCGAGTGCCACCAGCTCCTTGCCCTTTTTCACCAGCGCGTCGAAATCCGGCTGACGATCAGCGGTGCACGGAGTCATCAGGGCCGGAATGGTGCCGGTAAAAATGTTGTCGCTCATCTCGTTTCCTCACATTCAGATAGGGTCAACTGCCATTGCTGGCAACCTGGGCTGTACGCGCGCTCGCCGTCTCGCCGGTGCTTCATGTGATCCGGACGGCGGCTGGCCACCTCTTGTTTGCCTCGGTGCCGAAACGTGCCTCCGGTTTCGCCCGAGAGTCAGCCATCGACGAGTGCATTCTAGCCAGTCCGCATATTTTATACAATATAAAATAAAAAGGGCGTGACGCAGGTCGTCGTTCCGGGGTGCCGGGGAGGGCGGCGAACCGCGCCGCAGCGGCCTCCGGCGGGGATCGCAGACGATTCCCGCGCAGCCGGTCGATGCGCGTCCCGGCTCCGTCCGGCGGCCATCTGCGCCCGACCTGTCGCCCTCAAGCCCGTTCCCGCGGCACTTTCTTCTGACCAGAATCGCTCGCCCCGCAGGCTCCCGGCCCGGTCGGCAAACACCGCCCGGCGTATCGCATTTCCGCCGAAAGCATTTTTGAGATTGCATGGATTGTGTATTGGATATTGTATAAAATCTTTCGGCGCGCATGCTCGCGAACCGGCCCGTCAAGGGAAATGGAAGGCAACGAGAGGAGATACGGAGATGACAAGTCAGGTCGGCGAGGCAGTCTCGCCTGGTGGTGCGGCAGCCGTGCAGGACACGGCATCGAAACGGGAATTGAAGCGGGTCGTCGCGGCGTCGATGGTCGGGTCGGTGGCGGAGTGGTACGAGTTCTTCCTGTATGGAACGGCATCGGCGCTGGTGTTCGGCACGCACTTCTTCAAGAAGACGGGCAACCCGATCGACGGCCTGCTCGCCGCGTTCGCGCTGTATGCGGTGGGGTTCGCCGCGCGCCCGATTGGCGGGCTGGTGTTCGGCTACTACGGCGACAAGTTCGGCCGCAAGTATCTGCTGCAGGTCAGCCTGATCGTGGTCGGCATCACGACCTTCCTGATGGGCTGCCTGCCGACCTTCGATGCGATCGGCTACTGGGCGCCGGTGCTGCTGGTGTCGCTGCGCCTGATCCAGGGCTTTGCGTTCGGCGGCGAGTGGGGCGGCGCGATCCTGCTGGTCAGCGAGCATAGCCCGGACAACCGCCGCGGCTACTGGGCCAGCTGGCCGCAAGCCGGCGTGCCGGCCGGCAACCTGGTCGCGACCATCATCCTGCTGGTGCTGTCGAGCTCGCTGTCCGAGGCCGACTTCCTGTCATGGGGCTGGCGCGCGGCGTTCTGGTTCTCGGCGGTGGTCGTGCTGATCGGCTTCTGGATTCGCCGCAAGGTCGACGATGCGCCGATCTTCAAGGAGGCGCAGGCACGCCGCGAGCAGAAGCAGGAAAAGCAGCTCGGCGTGGCCCACGTGCTGAAGCATCACTGGCGGCAGGTGCTGATCGGCATCGGCGCGCGTTTCGCCGAGAACATCCTGTACTACATGGTCGTCACGTTCTCGCTGACGTACCTGAAGCTCGTCGTCGGTTTCGACACCACGCGGATCCTGAAGCTGATGTTCGCGGCCAACGCGATCCACTTCCTCTTCATCCCGCTGATGGGGCTGATGTCGGACCTCGTCGGCCGCAAGCCCGTGTACCTGACGGGGGCGGTGCTGACCGCCGGCTGGGGCTTCGTCGCGTTCCCGATGATGGACACCGGCAACGACTGGATCATCATGGCCGCGATCGTGCTCGGCCTGTTCATTGAATCGATGACCTACTCGCCGTATTCGGCGCTGATGACCGAGATGTTCCCGACCAACGTGCGCTACACCGCGCTGTCGCTGTGCTACCAGGTCGCGCCGCTGATGGCGGGCTCGCTCGCGCCGCTGATCGGGCTGTCGCTGCTCGAGCGGTATCACTCGTCGACGCCGATCGCGCTGTATCTGGTCGCCGCGGCTGTGATCTCGATCGTGTGCGTCGGGCTTGCGAAGGAGACGCGCGGCAAGTCGCTGCGTGAGGTCGATGCGGAGGCAAGCCGCCGGACGCACGCGTGATGCGGGCGTGATCGCAAAGGGGAAGCCACTCGAGAGGGTGGCTTTTTTGTGGTTCGTCGCCGGTTTTCGCGGAGCGCGGGGGAGGGCCGTCGGCGTTCGGCAAATAGTTGCCGTTCGCGAGGCGGACTTCGCTGTCATTTCAACGGCCGGTTGCCTTCGGAACCGGCCGAACGCGCGCCGGAAACGATGGGGCAGCAATTGCCTGAATCTCCATAGCCTGTCGGGTGCCCATCACCCATGGCACGAAACAAGCGCACCCGCTTAATGGAGCGAGGCGGCGGTTGGTCTGCGGTCGTTACATACGACTCCGATTGTGATTTAAGCAGGCATCGAAAGGACGCAAGCGCAAGCCTACGCGAATTGGTAGAGCGTAGCCGGGTTATCGACCCATACCTTGTTCCTCATCGTTTCGTCCGGGATGACGATCTTCAACAGATCAGCCAACAGCGCATCGTCCGGAATCCGGTGACGGGCCTGCTCGGTCGGGTGTGGCCAGTCGCTGCCCCACAATACGCGATCAGGGGCGATCGCTGCATAGGCCGATGCAACCTTGACGCTGTCTGCATAGGCGGGTGGCCCGACGCGCGTATCCATGTAAAAGCCGGTCAACTTGACATAGGCTTTGCCGTTCGTCAGGAGATTCGCCACCATTTCGAATGCGGGGTGATTCAGCGGATCCGGCTCGGGTACATGGGCAAGGTGATCGAAGACCACCGGACATGGCAGATCGAACCATATATCTTTGGCATCCAGAAGATAATCCGCCGGTGCGTTCACCTGAATATGCCAGCCCATCGGTCCCACTCGTTTCGCGAGAGGCTTGACCATATCCAGCGTTGTGGTCCCCGGTGGCGCGAGGTTGAAGCGGATTCCGCGAACGCCACCTTGATGAAGTTCGTCCAGCTGTGCGTCGGTCACACTCGTGTTGACGACCGCCACACCGCGCGCGCGACCGTTGAATCGTGCAATCGAGGCGAGCAACAGGCGGTTGTCGATGCCGTAGCTGGACGGCTGTATGACGACGTTGCGGCTTGTGCCGATGCGCTGCTGCAGCAGTCGATAATCGTCGACCGTTGCGCTTCCGGGCTTCAAGGTTGCCTCGGGTGCCCATGGATAGCCATGGTCATAAATGTGATGGTGGCAATCGGTTGCGTCGGCTGGCATTCTGATCCGGGTGCGTGTTGCCCCCGTTGACCACGGGACGTTCGCGGGAAGCGATTGTGCGCATCCGGCGATGCCCAATCCGCCACTCGAAGTAGCCAATGCGCCCAATGCAATGAGCGTCGTTCGCCGCTTCCTGTCAAACTCCGTCATGCCCGTCTCCTCTGCGATTCTGTTCGACCATCACCTGCCGGTGAGGCTTCAAGGTCAGGAAAAGTATCGCAAGGAGAACACGGACTGAACCAACAGGAAGTCACCTTCACACCCAAAAGTTATTTGTGTCAGGTCGGCACGCGCGAGTGTCAGCTTTTGGATATCGTGCGTCACATCGTAGAATGGGTCATGGACATTCGTTACGTGCAAAGTTTCGTCGCGGTGGTCGAAAGCGGGTCGATTGCAGAAGCCGCGCGACGCCTTGGACTGACCGCAACGGCAGTAGCGGCTCGCCTCCGGTCGCTGGAAGAGACCCTGGGCACGTCGCTCATCCAGCGTTCCGGCCGATATGTCAGACCGACAGCGGAAGGCATGAAGGTTCTCGACAGCGCGCAGGCGCTGCTGCGTGCCATGCGCGACATGCAGGCGATCGCGCAGGATGGTCAAACGCAGATTGGGGAGTTGAGGGTTGGGGTGTTCGTGTCGGCAATGGTGAGCGTTTTGCCGCTGGTGCTGCAGCGCGTCTATGCCCGTCATCCCGATGTCAAACTCTTCGTGGAACCCGGTAGCTCGGTCGAACTTTGCCGGAAGGTGGCTGCCAGCGAACTGGACGTTGCAATCGTAGTGGAGCCTCAGTTCGCGATCCCGAAGACCTGCGAGTGGCAACCGCTCACCGAGGAGCCTCTTGTCGTTGTGGCCCACAAGTCGATGGCTGGGCGCGATGCCCACGAGGTGCTGCAAAATGAACCGTTCATTCGCTACGCGCGCTCGGTGCTCGGCGGGCAACTCGCGGACAGATATCTTCGCGATCACCATATACATACGCGATCTCGACTGGAAATCGACGGCTTGCTTGCCATCGCAACGCTCGTCGACAAGGGGCTCGGCGTCTCTCTATTGCCGGATTGGCCGTCGATGTGGACGAGCGGGCTGGAGATCACGCGCATACCGCTGCCTGAACGCGCGCCGGTTCGGCGCATTGGGCTGATCATGGCGCGCCATACGCCCCGGTTTGCGCTGGTGGAGGTGTTTGCTCGCGAGGCGCTTGGTTTGTTTAATCGTCCTCAAGGCGACCTGCAGCCGTGACCGTCCTGGTCACGCCGCGGACCGGATGTGTAGCCCGCGTCAAAGCATTGACAAGCTAAAAAGGCCCCGCCTGGACGGGGCCACGATGCGGCAGGGAGAGGCGATACCTGTATTGCATTCCTATTCGGGCTTCGACACCGGCTCTTTCTGCAGGCTTGCTGCGCGCAAGAAATCGAAGTCGACACCCTCGTCGGCTTGCGTGACCGTTTGCAGGAAAAGCTTGCGATACCCGCGGTCGGCGGTTGGCCGCGTGACCGGCGCCGCTGCCGCGCGCTTCTGCATCTCGTCGTCGGAAACGAACAACGAGATCTCGCGACGAGACACGCTCAGGCGAATGCGGTCGCCGTTGCGCACATAGGCAAACGGTCCTCCGATCGCGGCTTCGGGCGTCACGTGCAGGACGATCGTCCCGAAAGCCGTTCCGCTCATGCGTCCATCCGAAATCCTCACCATGTCCTTCACGCCGGCCCGCGCAAGTTTGCGGGGGATCGGGATATAGCCGGCTTCCGGCATGCCGGGCGCGCCCACCGGGCCGATGTTCTTCAGGACGAGGACATCGTCCGGCTTGACGTCGAGCGCTTCATCGTCGATCCGGTTGATCAGGTCCTCGACGTCTTCGAACACGACGGCCCGGCCCTCGTGTTCCATGAGCGCAGGATCGGCGGCCGACTGCTTGATGATCGCTCCTGCGGGCGCGAGGTTGCCACGGAGCACGGCAAGGCCGCCCTGCGGATAGATCGGGTGGGACAGCGAACGCACGACATCCTGGCTGAACCCTGCGCCCCCGGCTTCAATCTCTTCTCCGAGGGTGCGTCCCGTCACGGTAAGCGCATCCAGATGCAGCAGGGGCTTCAACTCGCGCAGCAAGGTGACCACGCCCCCAGCCTTGTGGAAGTCTTCCATGTAGTGCTGTCCGGTCGGCTTGAGGTCCAGCAGCACCGGCGTCTCCTTGCCCATCCGATCAAGCATGTCCAGGTCGATCTTGTGGCCCAGTCGACCCGCAACGGCAGCCAGGTGGACAATGGCATTCGTCGATCCGCCAATCGAAAGCAGCACGCGCATCGCGTTCTCGAAGGCCTTCGGCGTGAGGATCCTGTCGATGGTCAGTCGTTCGCTCGCCATCCTGACGGCAACCGTGCCGGTTTGTTCGGCAACCCGGATACGGTCCGACGTCACGGCAGGCGGGGTCGCCCCGCCGGGCACGGTCATGCCCAGCGCTTCGGCGATGCAGGCCATGGTGCTGGCGGTGCCCATCACCGAGCAGGTTCCGACACTCGCGACGAGCTGGTTGTTGACGTCGGCGATCTCGTCCTGGTCGATTTCACTCGCGCGGAACTTTCCCCAGTAACGCCGGCAGTCAGTGCACGCACCGACCCGTTCACCGCGATGCGATCCGGTAAGCATCGAACCGGTGACCAGCTGGATCGCCGGAATCCCGGCGGATGCCGCACCCATCAGTTGCGCCGGGACTGTCTTGTCGCATCCGCCGATCAACACGACGGCGTCCATCGGTTGCGCGCGAATCATCTCTTCGGTATCCATCGACATCAGATTGCGGAGATACATCGACGTCGGCGATGAAAAGCTTTCGTGGATCGAGATGGTGGGGAAGTCGACCGGCAAGCCGCCCGCGAGCATGACGCCACGCTTTACTGCTTCGACCAGTTGCGGCATGTTGCCGTGGCATGCGTTGAAACCGCTGCCGGTGTTGACGATGCCGATGACGGGACGATCGAGCGCCTGGTCCGTATATCCGGCGCCCTTGATGAACGCCTTGCGGAGGAAAAGCGAGAATCCCTGATCGCCGTAAGACGTCAGTCCACGCTTCATGCCCGTAGCTTCCACGGGTGCCTGGGCGGCAGTTTTCTTGTCAGCCATGACTTTCTCCAGATAAACATCGAATGCAGTGCGCCCGATCGCACGGGCCGTGTCGGCTTGGTCGGCGCTTGCGGCGCGCTCGACGGGCCGGGAATCTCAACGATTGACGACGCGAGCGGGAAGAAAAACCAGAATCAGAATCGCGGAAAGCGCGAGACTGCCTGCGACCAGGTAAAGGCCTGACGTCAGCGAATGCGTCTCGGTCTTGAGCCATCCCATCACCGACGGACTGACGAAGCCTGCGAGGTTGCCCGTCGAGTTGATCAATGCGATGCCGGCTGCGGCGCCAGTTCCGCCGAGGAACGAGGTCGGAAGCGCCCAGAACATGGGTAACGCGGAGATGATGCCTGCTGCCGCCAGGGACAAGCCGATCATTGAAGGAATCAGCTGATTGCCGCTGAGCGCGCACAGAAGGAATCCAAGGGCTGCAACGAGAGCTGGCGCGCTCACATGCCACCTGCGTTCCCGCGTTTGATCCGCGTGGCGGCCAACCAGAATCATGGAAACAAGCGCGCAGGTGTAGGGAATCACCGTGAGCAGACCGACCGTCAACGGATCGTTGACACCCGCGCTTTTGATGATCGTCGGCTGCCAGAATCCGAGCGCATACGATCCCATGATGATGCCGAACAGGATGACGCACAGTAACCAGACCCACCTGGACGTGAAGGCGTCCTTGAGCGATCCATGCGAGCGTTTTGCAGCGTCCTCACCAATCTCGCGCGCGATATGCGATTTTTCCTGCCCGGTTAGCCACTTCGCGTCCTGCACACGGTCGTCGAGAAAGAAATAGACGACGACCCCGAGCATGATCGCCGGCACGGCCTCGATGATGAAAAGCCATTGCCATCCTGCATAGCCGGCGGTTCCGGCGAACGTGTGCATGATGTATCCGGAGAGCGGTCCGCCAATCATGCCCGACACGGGATTGCCGGCCGTGAGCACGGCCATCATCTTCCCGCGGCGGTGTGACGGAAACCAGTAAGTCAGGTAAAGAATCATGCCGGGGTAGAACCCAGCTTCCGCGACACCGAGGAGGAAGCGCACGACGTAGAACATCACAGGCGTCGTCACCCAGGCCGTCATGAGCGAGAGGAGTGCCCATGTCACCATGATGCGCGCGATCCAGCGCCGGGCGCCTACGCGATGCAGCAGCAGATTGCTCGGAATCTCGAAGAAAAAGTAGCCAACGAAGAAGAGGCCGGCGCCGAGTCCGTAGATGGCGTCGCTGAAGTGCAGATCGTTGAGCATCTGCAGTTTGGCAAATCCGACGTTCACGCGGTCAAGGTATGCGACCACGTAGCAGACGAACAGCAACGGCATGAAGTGCCACGCTGCCCGCCGGAAGGTTGCATCGGCGGTCGCTCGTTCGGCGTCCACCGGCATGGCGGGGTGTGAGGACATGGGGTGTCTCCTTTCATTTTTCCGTTCATGCCAGCGGGCATGGGACGATTGCGTGCTGCCGTTCATTCATGACGGCGCTTCGCTGGAACGGCCGGGGCACGTTCACCGGGCGATTCAGCACCGTGCTCGGTGTTGACGTGGCGAATAGTGCAAGAACCGGGAACGGGGAAAAAGACGGGAGCGAAAGGTTGAGAACAAAAAAGTTTTTCGGTTTCGCCTTCGTACAGGGCGATCCCCCCGTTTGATGCCCGCGGGCCTTGATGGGGGCCTTTGTGTCGGGGCCTTGCTGTCGCCCGGACAGGTGTCAAGCGGCAAGGCCGGTCGGCCAACGTGATTGTTGCAGTCCAGTCGCGTTTCCGAATCGTTGGCGAACGCACGATTTCGCGCATTCTCGGCGAGGTTCGACCCTCGTGGCGCCGATCGGCGAACGTATGCAAAGGACATTTTGCTATCGCCGACATGCCGATACGCTCGCGCGGACGACCGGACCAATCGGTTGGCGGCCCTCGAATGCCCTACTACGCGACCGGCGGAAACGGGTCGACAAGCGACATCCGCGGAGAACTTTTTGTTGGCTGAACGAAGGGCGCGGTGGCCTGACGATATGCTGCCGTCGGCGCTCGGCCGCCAAGGCGCTCTGCTAATATTGTAGAAAATATGCAATATCCATCGCCGCGTCGGCGCTTGCCTTTCCGCCTTCCCCAGTCCGAACCGCAACATGAACGAGAAACGCCCTGCTCTTGTCTACGCCACGCGCGCCGAAGCCGCTGCGAACGAATTGCGCCGCCGTATCCTGACAGGGGAGTATGTCGACGGCTACCAGCTTCGCCAGGATGCGCTGGCGACCGAACTCGGCATCAGCCGCATCCCGCTGCGCGAGGCGCTCGTGCAGCTCGAGAGTGAAGGGCTGGTGAAGATCCTGCCCCACAAGGGGGCGATCGTCTCGGAGTTGTCGCCGGAGGACATCACCGAACTGTTCGAGTTGCGCGCGCTGCTGGAACCCGTGCTGCTGAAAAAGTCGGTTCCGAAACTGACCTCCGAGGATTTCGCGCGGCTCGATGCGATCCTCGACGAATACAGCGCGGTGCTGCATGCGAGCCAGTCCGGGCGCTGGGGCGAATTGAACACCGAACTGCATCATCTGCTGCTGTCGCGCGCCGACCAGCCGAAGACGGCGGCGATCGTCGCGTCGCTGCTGCAGCAGACCGACCGCTACACGCGCGTGCAGCTGTCGTTGTCCGAGGCCGCGCGCGACGTGGCCGAATCCGAACACGCCGAGCTGGTCACGCTGTGCCGCAAGGGCGATGCGCGCGCGGCGGCATCGCTGCTCAAGCGTCATATCGAGCATGCGGGCGGCGAGTTGAATGCGTTTCTGCGGGATCGGCGTCTGGGTCGTTGAGGGCGTTTACGCACGCGATCTGGCGGATACTCCAGCGTTTCGCGCGGCACGCTTCCGGCGGATGGATCTTGTCCGTCGGGTTCTCTGGTCGATTGTCCTGCCTGATTCGTCGAACCGGCCTGTGCGTGCCGCGTGATTTTCAGGATTCCTGTTTGATCGGGCCGAATGAATGACAGGTCGATGTCCGGCCATGTATCGCCATCCGAATCCGGCGCTGCTGACCCCGCCATGACAATCGTTTGACCGTGACGCCTTCGAACGAACCTCCCGATGCAGCGACGGTTCGCAGACGACGGGCGAAGAAGCGCTCGTGGAACTTGCTGAACGCTGGGCGCGCGGCTGAATGTAGCCGTTCAGGATGTTCACGTAACGGGTCCAGTGCATGCCGCCGAACGCTGAAAGCGCTGACGCCAGTTCATCAGTGGTCTCTCCCGGGCGATACGCAGGCCCACCGGATCGTCCTGACGAAGCGGGAATGACGAAGCAAGCATTCGATGGCCGCACAGGCGTCAATTTTGGGGAGCGATCCGGTTCAGGCGGTTAATTCCGTCTTGCTGTGGAATTGTTCCGTATTTTCAAGGTTAAACCACAATAATATGGAATTATTCAACTTTGAGGCGGGCGACAGATAATTCTATAATGTTGTGAGTTATGAGGCCTATCAGGCAGGAAGACCCATTATGTTGGAGTTGAGCTTCAGTAAGCCTGGTGAAGTCGTCACACTGCTTTGCGGGCGACTTCGCACGGAGCGGCTGGCATTGCGGATGACACAGGCTGATGTGGCAGCACGCGCCGGCGTCGCAGCCAATACGGTGTCCAACCTGGAAGCGGGACGCAATGTGAGTCTCGAGAGTGTGGTCCGTGTGGCCATGGTTCTTGGCCGCAGCAAGGAACTCGAAGGGCTGTTCTTGCCGAAGCTGGACAGTCTCGACGACATTCTCCGGTACGAAGAAACAGCTAAACGTCAGCGTTCGAGGAAGGCAACCAGAAATGATTGAGCGAGTAGACGTCTACTACGATGGCTGGGGGGAACATTGGCGGTGGGGATCGATGGTTTCCACGACAGCCATCACGGGGCGCCCGCTGGTTGTGTTCGAGTATAGCGACGAGGCGAGGAAGAGAGGGCTGGAGCTTTCTTCCCATGCGCTCCCCTTGAACGGGCCCAGGCTACGGAGAGACTTCCCGTCCCACCAGTTGGGACTGCCCGGGCCGGTCTACGACGCGCTGCCCGACGGCTGGGGCATGTTGCTGATGGATCGTCTGTTCAAACGCCGAGGCTTGAACGTGGCGCGCGTCGGGCCGCTGGAGCGACTGGCTTACATTGGCAACAATGCGATGGGGGCCATGTCGTTCGAGCCCGTGGCGCCCGAGGCTCGGGAGGCGCAGATTCACATTCCCCTCGATCAGCTTGCGGTGGAGGTGCAGGACGTCATCAATGGTGAAGGCGGAGCCTTCCTGCAGCAGTTACTGCGGATAGGCGGCTCTCCGCAAGGTGCCCGACCAAAAGCACTGGTCTATCGTGATCCGCGCTCCGGAACCTTGACCACGGTCGCAGAGCCGGACTTTGAAGCCTGGCTCGTCAAATTCCCGGCGCAACAGGAACACCCCGAGGTGTGTGCGATCGAGATGGTCTATGCCGAATGCTTGCGCATGTGCGGTATCGAGACCCCGGACACGTTGTATTTCGATTTACCCGATCGGATGGCGGCATTCGCGTCGAAACGGTTTGACCGACAGGACGGCCTGCGCGTGCCCATGCAAAGTCTTGCCGCATTTACCGGTGCCGATTACAGAAACCCGGGTTCCCTGGACTATGTGAACTTCCTGCGCGCGATCCACCTATGCACCAATGATGTACGGCAGAAGGGGCTGGCGTTTGAGCGAGCCGTCTTCAATGTCGCGTTCAACAATCGGGACGATCATCCCAAGAACTTCGCCTGCATCATGTTGCGATCCGGCGAGTGGAAGCTGGCACCGGCCTACGACGTCACATTTTGCGAGGGGCCGGGTGGGTACCACCAGATGGACGTCATGGGGGAGGCCCTGCGGATCCGCAGAGAGGGGATGCTCCGCCTCGCGGAGGAAGCTGAAATTCAAGCGGCGGCGGCCGGCGGCATCATCGACCGCTTTTGCAACGTGGCCAGCCAGTTTGCGGCCCTGGCGAGGAAGCTGTATCCACACGTGATCACCGAGCAGACGTTGCACACGATTCAAAGCCGAATCGATGAGAACATCGCTCTGCTACGGTAAAGCCGCACGGCCCCGATTCCGGAATTCACCCGGACTACCCGCCACCGATTCCCTGCAGCACCTTGCCGGTCCCGCTGCACACCACGCACGGCTGTCCTTCGACCATGCCGGTGCCGCGGCACACGCCGCACGGATCCTCGCCGACGCCCGGCGCATCGGGAGGTCCTTCGTCGCCCGGGTTCAACGGCGTGTCCTGACGCTGCCCCGCCGACCTTCTGGTCGTCTGCATCGCACACCTCCTTGCGCGTTGCCGATGTCGAGGCAGGCACGCATCGCGCGTGCCCGCTGCGACGACACGCGCGCCATGTCCGGCCCGCGTGCGGGAAGTGCAGACGACAGGCGCGCCGGCAGCGACGACGCGATGCCCGGCATGACGGCGGGGCATCGACGTCATCGCGTCGTCATTACAACGACGGCGCCCACGTCGAGCCGAACGGGTTCGACTGGTCGATACCGGGGAAGTCGACGAATGCCTTGCTGCAGTCGAGCACGTCGGCCGGCCGCGCGTTGCGCGTGGCCGCGCCGTTTACGACGACGCGGTTCGCGGTCGACGCGAACACCGGGAGATTCACGTTGTGCAGCGTGAGGTTCGCATCCGACGCGATCGTCGAGATCCCGTCGGGCGTGTCGGCCACCACGTCGGTCAACGACATCACGAGCGGGAACGCCGGCTCGCCGTAGCCGCCGGTATTCGCTTCGAACCCCTGCAGCTTCACGCCGGCCGTGCCCATGATCACGACGTTGGCGAGCGAG
Organism: Burkholderia sp. Bp9140; assembly: GCF_003853425.1. Classification (NCBI taxonomy): domain Bacteria; kingdom Pseudomonadati; phylum Pseudomonadota; class Betaproteobacteria; order Burkholderiales; family Burkholderiaceae; genus Burkholderia; species Burkholderia sp. Bp9140. The sequence goes on along the minus strand of NZ_QTPQ01000006.1, from coordinate 12,724 downwards.
ATGTCGTGGAAGTTCGGATACAGCGGCCCGCTCGCCGGCACGGCCTTGGTGCTGTAGTACGGCGTGAACAGCAGCGCGTTCTTCGCATCCTGGATGCAGATGTTCGAATAGTGGATGTTGCTCACTTCGCCGCCGCGCGCGTAGTCGGACTTGATCCGCAAGCCTTCCTCCGAATCCCGGAACGAATTGTCGTACACCTGAACGTTCGTCACGCCGCCGTTGGTCTCGCTGCCAACCGAGATCCCGTGCCCCCAGTAGATGTGGTTGTGCGCGATCACGACGCCCCATTTGCGATCCGAGCGCACGTCGCGATTGCCGTCGATGCCGAACAGCCCCGAGCCGGCGGGCGACGGGTTGTTGCTGCCCTTGAGCGCAATGTCGTCGTCGCCGGTGCTCACGTAGTTGTACGCGAACACGAAGTTCTTCAGGTAGCCGTCGAACGAGATCGCACCGGTGGAGGCGGTCGCGCTGCCGGTCGACAGCGTCGTCGAGGTCGGCTTCGACGCGGAGCCCGGGTCGAACGCGTCGGTGTTCTTCACGTTGTCCGCGTTGAACGTCTGCCCGTTGTACAGCGGGTTGCCGTTGCCGGCCGGGTTCGCGAACGCGGCGAGCGTCGGCGTCTGCACCTTCACGTTCCAGATCGTCAGCCCGTCGATGCCGCTCGGCACCACGTGGAAATTCGGGCTGTTATTCAGCGTGATGCGGTACAGCGTCAGGTTCTTCGCGTAGTTGAACACCATCAGCCGGAAGTTCGACTGCGAGCCGAAGCCGGTCGTGCCGTTCTGCACCATGTTGCCGAGATACGCGAGATCCCACCACGTCATGTTGCGCACGGTCGACTTCGAATCGACGACGGTGCCGCCGTCATCGCACGCGGTGCCGTCCGGCGCGATGGTGCCGCTCTTGTACGCCGCGTAGGTATTCGAGCAGGTCAGGTCGACCTTCATCAGCGGGTATTTCGCGTCGGACGTCACGAGTTCGGCGTAGCCGCGCCCGTCGATCCGGCCGTCGCCGACCACCGCCGAATTCACGAGGTTCGTGCCGGTGATCAGCGCGAGGCAGTTCGACGAGCTGCCGGCCTTCGTCGCGCTGACTGCCGTGTTGCCGCAATACGGCCCGGCGACGTTCGGCGCATACGCCTTCGCGTCGCGCGACGCGTACAGCGTGACGCCCTTGTCGAGCCACAGCGTCACGCCGGACGGCAGCGTCAGCGGCCCGCTGATGAAGCCGTTGCCGGGCCCCGTCTGGTTGACGACGAGCCGCACCGCGAACTTGCTCGCGCGGTACGTCGGCCTGGCCAGCTCCTCGCCGGACGCGCCGGCGATGTTCACGTTCGGCACGGCTGCCGTCTTCTGCGCGGCGGTGGCCGATGCGTCGGCGGCCACGATCGTCGCGCCGACCTCGGCGTCGACGGCCGCGCCGCACGCGTCGAGCGCGGCCTGGATGCGCGCCTGGTCGGGGTTCGCCGTCGCGGTCGACACCGCCTTGCCGACGCCCGCGATCGACGGATCGGCCTCCGGCGGCAGCGAGCCGTCGGGGCGGCTCACGAGCGTATTGGCGGCTTCCAGCGTGCTGCACACCTGCGTATCGGCGGGCAGCGCCGGCTCGGCCGGCAATGCCGGGTCGACGGTGGTCGTGCCGACCTGGAACACGGCGGCGGCGGGCGGCGTGGTCGCGGCCGTGCTGCTGGCAGCGCTCGAATCGTCGCCGCCGCACGCGCTCAGCGCGGCGGCGGTCGCGACGAGCGCCGCGAACAGGCCGAGCACGCGCGGGCGGGCGGTCGACCCGGAAAGTCGGGATGTCATGACGGATGTCTCCTGGTAAGGCGGCGTCCGCGGACGCCGCCGGGTGGGTATCGGGTCAGTCGGGCGGGGCACGGCCGCACGGCGCGCAGGCGCCGCGTGCCGGTCCAGCCGGCAAGCGATGAAACGGCGGCGACGGGCTTCCGGCGACGGGCCTCCGGCGCAGGTCGTCGTGGAGGGCGCCGCGCAGGCGGTCCGGCCGGCGCGGGCTCGTGGCGTCGCGGGGCCGTGGCTGCATTGTGGTCAGTCATCCTATAACGAAGGAAATGGAAGCGAAAGACGGTGCGCGGCGTCGGGAAAACGACACAGCACCGTGCCGATTCAAATGCAGAGCCGTTTCCGGAAAACGTTTCGCTGATAACCCGCCAGGCGGAGAAGGCTTTTCCCCTTGTCTCGCCGCAAAGCCGCTACAGAGGCGCTTATAGGGGTATGCACCAAGTGAGTTAAACGATTAACCGACGTACATTCGCTCCGACACGTCATACAACGTATGACTGCGATTCAGCGGAAGCCGTACCACGACGGTTGCGGATGCCGCCGGGATCGCCGCCAAACAACGAGCAACCAGCAAGGAGACTGACGATGAAGCACCGATTCACCCGCTCCCGTACCGCACTGGCCGTCGCGCTGATGGCCGGCTTCGCGGTGTCCGCGCAGGCCCGTGTGTTCCGCTCGGCGGACGTGCATGGCGACAGCTTCCCGACCAACATGGCGGTCAAGTACATGGGCGACACGTTGTCGAAGCTGACGGGCGGCAAGGACTCGATCAAGGTGTTCGGCAACAGCGCGCTCGGTTCCGAAAAGGACACGGTCGACCAGGTGCGGATCGGCGCGATCGACATGGCGCGCGTGAACGGCGCGTCGTTCAACGAGATCGTGCCGGAGTCGCTGATCCCGTCGTTCCCGTTCCTGTTCCGCGACGTCGACCATTTCCGCAAGGCGATGTACGGCCCGGCCGGCCAGAAGATCCTCGACGCGTTCGCGGCGAAGGGGATGATCGCGCTGACGTTCTACGAGAGCGGCGCGCGCTCGATCTACGCGAAGCGCCCGGTGCGCACGCCGGCCGACATGAAGGGGCTGAAGGTGCGCGTGCAACCGTCGGACCTGATGGTCGACGAGATCAGGGCGATGGGCGGCACGCCGACGCCGATGCCGTTCGCCGAGGTCTACACGGGCCTGAAGACGGGCCTCGTCGACGCGGCGGAAAACAACCTGCCGTCGTACGAGGAAACCAAGCACTTCGAGGTGGCGCCCGACTACTCGGAGACGCAGCACGCGATGACGCCGGAGGTGCTGGTGTTCTCGAAGAAGATCTGGGACACGCTGTCGCCGCAGGAACAGGCCGCGATCAGGAAGGCCGCGGCCGATTCGGTGCCGTACTACCAGAAGCTGTGGACCGCGCGCGAGGCATCGGCGCAGCAGACGGTGACGAAGGGCGGCGCGAAGATCCTGCCGGCCGCGCAGATCGACCGCGCGGCATTCGTGAAGGCGATGCAGCCGCTGTGGGCGAAGTATGAAAAGACGCCGCAGATGAAGCAGATCGTCGACGAGATCGAGGCAACCAAGTGACCCGTCGGACTTCCCTGAATGGCGCCGCGGCCGTGGGCTCGCCGGACGCGGCCGCCGCGGACGGCGCGGCGCCGTGCCGGCCGCGCGCGGCGGCGCCGCTTCTGCGCTGCGCGAACGACCTGCTGTTCCGCGCGCTGGCCGTGATCGCGTCGCTGTGTCTCGCGGCGCTCACGGTGCTGGTGTTCTACGCGGTCGTGATGCGCTACGTGTTCGAGAACGCGCCCGACTTCGTCGAGCCGATCGCGCTGCTGCTGGTGATCGTGATCGCGATGTTCGGCGCGGCGATGAAGGTGCGCGACGGCGGCCACATCGGCCTCGACTCGCTCGTGCGGCGCCTGTCGCCGGGCGCGCGCACCGTGGTGATCGCGATCCAGCACCTGAGCCTGATCGCGTTCGCGATCGCGATCATGGCCGGCTGCGGCAGCATGGCCGCCGAGACGATGGGCGACCGCATTCCGATCATCGGGCTGCCCGAAGGCGTGCGCTACCTGATCACGATTCCCGCGGCGATCGCCATCATCCTCTTCTCGCTCGAGCATCTGCTCGCGCTTCGTCGTTCTTCGTCGGGACAATAACGCCATGGAACTCGCGATCCTGTCCGTCAGTTTTCTGATTTTCCTCGTGCTAGGCGTGCCCGTGTCGTTCGCGCTCGGCATTTCGTGCGTGCTGACCTACATGGTCGAAGGGCTGCCGATCGCGACCGCGATGCAGTCGATGATCTCGGGGATGAACGCGTTCTCGTTCCTCGCGGTGCCGTTCTTCATCTTCTCCGGCGAGCTGATGCTGCACGGCGGCATCGCGGACCGGATCCTGCGCTTCGCGCAGGCGACCGTCGGCCACTTCCGCGGCGGCCTCGGGATGGCCAACGTCGTCGCGTGCACGCTGTTCGGCGGCGTGTCGGGTTCGCCGACCGCCGATACGTCGGCGATGGGCGGCGTGGTGATTCCGCTGATGAAGCGCGAAGGCTACAGCGCGGCTTACGCGGTCAACGTGACGACCCACGCATCGCTCGCCGGCGCGCTGATGCCGACCTCGACCAACATGATCATCTACGCGTTCGCCGCGCAGGGGATCACGGGGATGCTGCACGGCCAGCAGGTGAGCGGCGTGTCGATCGGCGACCTGCTGTTCTCCGGCCTCCTGCCGGTGCTGTGGGTGATGGGCTTCGTGCTCGCCGCCGCGTACTGGCAGGCCGTGCGTCACGGCTATCCGCGCCGCGAAGACGGTTCGTCCGCGCTGCCGTCGTTCCCGGGCTGGTATGCGGTGCTGCGCAGCTTCGTCGGCGCGGTGCCGGGCCTGATGGTGATCGCGATCATCCTCGTGTGCGTCGCGAAGGGGATCGCGACCGCGACCGAGGCGGCCGCGATCGCCGTCGTGTATTCGCTCGTGCTGACCGCGATCGTGTACCGCACGCTGACCGCCGAGAAGCTGCGCCGCGCGCTGTCGCATGCGGCGCGCACGACGGGCGTCGTGCTGCTGCTGATCGCCGTGTCCAACATGCTGCGCTTCCAGATGTCGTACCTGGAGATTCCGGATGCGATCGAAGGGCTGCTGAAGCAGTCGACCGCCGCGCCGTGGCTGATGCTGCTGTACATCAACATCATCCAGGTGTTCCTCGGCACGTTCGTCGACATGGCCGCGCACATCCTGATCACGACGCCGCTGTTCCTGCCGATCGCGATGGCGTGCGGCGTCGGGCCGGTGCAGTTCGGGATCATGCTGCTCTTGAACTGCTCGCTCGGCCTCGTGCATCCGCCGATCGGCTCGGTGCAGTTCGTCGGCTGCGCGATCGGCAACGTGTCGATCGGCGAGACGACGAAGATGGCGTGGCCGTATTACCTCGCGATCTTCAGTGCGATCAACATCGTCACGTACATGCCGTTCTTCTCGACCTGGCTGCCGAGCCTGATCAGCGGCCACGCGGTGTTCTGACCGCCGGTCTTGCCCGTCGCGGCGCCGGATGACCGAGGTTGTCCGGCGCTGCAATCACGTCAACGGTTGCCTCACCCACATATCCACATGAACAAGAAGACTGCATGGCGCGCCGTCGCGGCCGCCGCATTCGCGCTGGCCGCATCGCTCGCGCACGCCGCGACGTATGCGTACGTTTCGAACGGCGACAGCCGCGACATCTCGGTGTTCGGCGTCGACACGTCGACCGGCGCGCTGCGCGCGATCGAAACCGTGCCGGTCGACGGCACCGTGATGCCGATGGCGTTGTCGCCCGATCATCACCGGCTGTACGCGGCGCTGCGCTCGACGCCGTATCGCGTCGTCAGCTTCGCGATCAATCCGCTCGACGGGCGGCTGATCGAGCTGGGCCGCGCGCCGCTCGCGGACAGCATGGCCTATGTGTCGACCGATGCGTCGGGCCGCTACCTGTTCTCCGCGTCGTACGGCGGCAACCTGCTCGCGGTCAACCGGATCGGCGAGAACGGCGTGGCCGGCGACGTGCAGCAGACGGTCAGGACCGGCCCGATGGCGCATGCGATCCGCCAGTCGCCGGACGGCCGTTACGCGTTCGCGTCGGTGCTCGGCGCGGATGCCTGGCTGCGCTTGCCGTTCGATGCGTCGACCGGCAAGCTGACCGACGCGGCCGAGCCCGCGTACCGCCTGCCGGAGAAGTCGGGGCCGCGTCATTTCGTGTTTTCGTCGAACGGGCGGTTCGCGTACCTGATCGACGAGCTCGACGGCAAGCTGCACGTGCTTGCGATGTCGCATGGCGGTGCCGATGCGAGGCCGATCCAGACCGTGTCGATCCTGCCGCCGGATTTTCATGGCGACAAGCCGTGGGGCGCGGACCTGCACCTGACGCCGGACGGGAAATTCCTCTACGCGTCGGAGCGCACGTCGAGCACGCTGGCGGCGTACCGTGTCGACGCGGCGTCGGGCAAGCTCGCGCGGATCGGCACGTTCGCGACCGAGCAGCAGCCGCGCGGCTTCGCGATCGATCCGTCGGGCACGTACCTGCTCGCGGCCGGGCAACGGTCGCCGACGCTCGCGGTGTACCGGATCGACCGGCACAGCGGCCACCTCGACGCGATCGGCAAGTATCCTGTCGGCAAGGGCGCGAACTGGGTCGAGATCGTCACGTACGACGGGACGAACTGATTCACTTGCGCCGCAACGGGCGGCATCGCTCGCGTGCCGCGGCGTGCCGCTCGTTGCGCGGCTTGCACCCGCATGCGATGCAGGGTCGTGCGTCGAAATTGCGCTCGATCGGCTCAAGTTGAACAAGCCGCTGTCGTTAACCGACAAAGGACAACTTCGAGAGTCGATTCACCATGCGCGATCTGAAGGTAAAGAACAGTCTGCTCGCGGTTCTGGCCGCGTTTGCAGCGATGATCATCATCGGCGGCATCATCGGGGTCGTTGCGCTCGGCAGCGCGAACACGAACGCAAAACGCCTGCACGCCATCGCAACGCAGACGTTGCTCGTCAACGATGCGTACAAGGACAGCACCCGCACCCGCTCGGCACTCGTGCGCGCGTATTCGGCGCTGAAGGAGCGCAACGACCCGGCGCAGCGCGACTCGGCGCTGCAAAGCGCGCAGCGCACATTCGACCTGTCCGCGAAGGAAACGCTGGCGTTCAAGGATGCCGCGCCGATCGGCAGCCTCGGTGCGGACCTGAAGCAGGCGCTGGTCGAATCGTCGACGCATCTCGCGAGCGTCCTCGCACGCGCGACCGACGCACTGCGCAACGGCGATACCGCCGCGTATGCCGAGATCAACGACAAGGAAATCACGCTCGCCGGCCAGGTGTATTCGGCGAACGTCGAGAAATTCCAGCGCACGGCCAATCAGCTGGCGGAAGACACGATCGACGACGACAACGCCGCGTACACGCGCATCATCGCGATGGTCGGCATCGGTGTCGCGCTGGCACTGGCGCTGATCGCCGCGACGCACTTCGCGCTGCGCGCGATCGTGTCGCGGCCGCTCGCGAACGCGGCCGCGCTGCTCGACCGCATTGCATCGAACGACCTGACCGTGAAGGTGCCCGACGGCGGCCGCAACGAGATCGGCCAGTTGTTCGCGGCGATGAAGCGGATGCAGGCAGGGCTCGCCGCGACCGTCACCGGCATGCGCGACAGCAGCGACGCGATCCACACGGCCGCGCGCGAAATCGCCGCGGGCAACCTCGACCTGTCGAGCCGCACCGAGCAGCAGTCCGCGTCGCTCGAGGAAACGGCCGCGAGCATGGAGCAGCTGACGTCGACGGTACGCCAGAACGCGGACAACGCGCAGCAGGCGAGCACGCTCGCCGCGAGCGCGGCGGACCTCGCGCAGCACGGCGGCGAACTGGTCGGCCGGGCCGTCGACATGATGGGCGTGATCAACACGAGCTCGCAGAAGATCGCGGAGATCACCGGGATGATCGACGGCATCGCGTTCCAGACCAACATCCTCGCGCTCAACGCAGCGGTCGAATCGGCGCGGGCGGGCGAGCACGGGCGCGGCTTCGCGGTCGTCGCGGGCGAGGTGCGCACGCTGGCCCAGCGCAGCGCGGGCGCCGCGCGCGAGATCCGGCAGCTGATCGGCGCGTCGATCGACGACGTGCGCGACGGCAATGCGCTCGTGACGCAGGCGGGACAGGCGATGGACGAGATCGTGTCGTCGGTGCGGCGCGTGGCGACGATCATGACCGAGATCACGACGGCCACCGTCGAGCAGAGCGCGGGCATCGACCAGGTCGGCCAGGCGGTCACGCAGATGGACCGGATGACGCAGCAGAACGCGGCGCTCGTCGAACAGGCCAGTGCCGCCGCGACCGCGCTCGAGCAGCAGGCCAGCTCGATGCAGTCCGCGATGTCGGTCTTCCGGATTGAGCGCGCGGGCCGAATCCCGGCCTGAGTCGGCCTTGTGCAGATCGCCACGTGACCGGGCACGTCGATGAAATCGGGAAGTATCCATGCGGCCGCGACGCGAACGGATGTGCTGCCACGCGAACCGGGCGGCGATCCGTCGTCCGCATCGTCACCGACCTGTGCGATGATGCGCGGCGCCGCGTTTCCTGCAACGCGCCGCTGACCCAGCGCCCGCTTGCGGGCAACTGCCGATCGTCGTCATACCCGGAGGCCCGATGCCCACTCGAATCGTTCACGGCAATACCCTGCATTACCAGGATCACGGCACCGGCTTTCCGGTGCTGCTCGGGCACAGCTATCTGTGGGACGCGGCGATGTGGGCGCCGCAGATCGACGCGTTGTCGAGCCGCTATCGCGTGATCGTGCCGGACCTGTGGGGGCATGGCGCGTCGGGCCCGCTGCCCGAGGGCTCGCACACGCTCGACGATCTCGCCGCGCACGCGAGCGCGTTGCTCGATGCGCTGGAGATCGAGCAGTGCGCGGTCGTCGGGCTCAGCGTCGGCGGGATGTGGGGCGCGCGGCTCGCGCTGCGCGAACCGCGGCGCGTGCGCTCGCTCGTGCTGATGGATGCGTCGCTCGAGGCCGAACCCGACGCGACACGTGGGCGCTACTTCGGGATGCTCGACGCGATCGCCGCCGCCGGCTGCATCGCGCCGCCGCTGCTCGATGCGATCGTGCCGCTGTTCTTCCGGCCGGGCGTGAATCTCGCGGACCCGGTGCCGAGCGCCTTTCGCACCGCGCTCGCGAGCCTGCCGGCCGACCGGCTGCGGGAATCGATCGTCCCGCTCGGCCGGCTGATCTTCGGGCGGCCGGATACGCTCGCCGCGCTCGCCGGACTGGACGCCGAACGCACGCTGCTGATGTGCGGTTCAGGCGACATGGCACGCCCGCCGTCGGAGACGGTGAAGATGGCGAACGTGATCGGCTGCCGCCATGCGCTGGTGCCCGACGCCGGCCATATCTCGAACCTGGAGAACCCCGCGTTCGTCACGCGGATGCTGCTCGACTGGTTCGACGAACAGCAGCTCGCGGCGGGCTGACCGCCGCGCGTGACGCCGGCCGGCGGCGGGCGCCGCGCGGTGTCGCGTTGCCACGCAACGGCTTGCGATACGGCGTTATGCGCGTTCGCCGACCGGCGTGAACTTGCGGTCGCGCACGCGGCCCTCGTCGGCGCCGCGGCGAATCAGGTCCTGCGCCTCCGCCCGGCTCGCGACGCACGGCGCGGAGCCGGGCAGCGGCCGCCGTGCCGTTTCGCGCAGCGCGAGCACCGACACGATGCCGATGAACGACGCGCCCATCAGGTAGTAGGCCGGCATCATCAGGTCGCCGGTGCGATCGACGAGCCACGCGGTGACGAGCGGCGTCGTGCCGCCGAACAGCGATACCGACACGTTGAAGCCAATCGCGAGCGCGCCGTAGCGGATCCGCGTCGGGAACAGCGCCGGCAGCGCCGACGGCATCACGCCGGTGAAGGTCGACAGCAGCGTGCCGTAGATCATCATCCCGCCGAACACCGACAGCATCCCGCCGTTGCGGATCAGCAGCAGCGCGGGCACCGACAGCACGAGCAGGCCGACGCAGCCGAACATCATCACCGGCTTGCGGCCGAGCCGGTCCGACAGATGCCCCGCGTAGAGCGTCATCGGCATCATCAGCACCATCACGAGCAGCACCATGAAGAGGCCGTGCGTTTCGTTGAAGTGCAGCGTCGCCGACAGGTAGTTCGGCAGGTACGACAGCGCCATGTAGTCGGTCACGTTGAAGATCAGCACGAGGCCGACGCACTGGAGCAGCGGCTTCCATTGTTCGACGAGCAGCGTGCCGAACGACTGCTTCGGGCGGGACCGTTCGTCCGCTTCGCGCGCCTCGGCTTCCTTCTTGAACGCGGGCGTTTCCTCGAGCTTGAGCCGCACGTACAGGCCCACGAGGCCGAGCGGGCCGGCGATGAAGAACGGCACGCGCCAGCCCCACGACAGCAGCGCTTCCTGCGACAGCGTCGCCGTCAGTATCGCGACGGTGGCCGCGCCGAGCGTGTAGCCGATCAGGGTGCCGAACTCGAGGAAGCTGCCCATGAAGCCGCGGCGCCTGTCGGTCGAGAACTCGGCGATGAAGGTCGCGGCGCCGCCGTATTCGCCGCCGGTCGAGAAGCCCTGCACGAGGCGGGCGATGAGCAGCAGCACGGGCGCCATGATGCCGATGGACGCGTAGCTGGGGATCAGGCCGATCGCGAAGGTGCCGACGGCCATCATGATCATGGTGGCGGCGAGCACGCGCTGGCGGCCGATGCGGTCGCCGAGCGGGCCGAACACCATGCCGCCGAGCGGACGCACGAGGAACGCGGCCGCGAACGTGCCGAAGGTCGCGAGCAGCTGTGCGGACGGGTTGCTCGACGGGAAGAACACCTTGCCGAGCGTGACGGCGATGTAGCTGTAGACGCCGAAGTCGAACCATTCCATCGCATTGCCGAACGCCATGGCCCCGACGGCACGCTTCAGGACGGCAGGGTCGACGATCGTGATGTCGTCCGGCTTGAGGGCCTTGCGCGAAGACCGGGCTTTCGCGGGGTGCGCTTGCGATGAACTCAATGAACGCTCCTGGAAGGAGCCTTCGCGACCGGCCGAACGGGTGCGCGGCGGGGCGGGCGCGGGACCGTCGGGGACGAAGGCGGTTGTCTCGGGGACGCCGTGACGTCGGTGGCGCGGCGCGCGGCACACGACACCCGGCAGGTGTGTTGGTGTGAAGCAGTGTAGAGAAACGGGGAGAGCGGACTATCGGTCATGCGCCCGGAAACCGGTCGTAAACGACACGGATGGCGCAGACGGGCAACGCGTCAGGCCGGCGCTCGGCCAGCGCCTGGCGGTCCGGACTGCGCCGATAGCAGTCTATACCGGGCGCGCGACGCGCAGGGCCGCGGCACGTCGCGGATCGTGCGGGCATGACGCGGACAAAGCGTCGCGCACGGTTGCGCACGGTTGCGCACGCGAGGGAGGTCGCACCGAATCCGGACGCGCCGTCGCGTGCCGAATCCGGCGCGAGATGGTTCGGAGTGCGAATGCATGGCGGCGGCGATGCGATGCCGAAACCGCCGCCCCGCGCATCAGAACATGTGGCGGATCCCGACGTTCGCGCCGACGGTCGTACCGGTGACCGCGTAAAGCGCGTTGGTGATCCCGAGCCCCGTATTCATCGCGCCGTGGTTGTTGACCATCGCGACCTGTGCGTACAGCGCGGTCGCCTTCGACAGGCTGTAGGTCGTGCCGACGGCCGCGAGCAGCGAGTGATTCGCCGTGTCGTTGCGGTCACTGGTGAACCAGACGCCGCCGTTCAGGTCGACGGCCGGCGTCGCCTGGTAGTCGAGGCCGCCGCCGTACACGTTGTTGCTGAACGATCCGCCGACCTTGTAGCTCGCGAACGACGCCTTCGCGGTGACCGGGCCGAACCGGTACGCGGCGCCGATCGTGCGTCCGACGAACGCGACGGTGCTGGGCGTCGGCGTCGGGTTGGTGCCGTCGTTGCCGTCGTAGAACGCGGCATCGATCATGAAGCCATCATGCTCGTACTTGAGGCTCGCCGAATACTGGCGTCCGGCCTGGAAGTCGCCGGCCTTGCCGCCGAACGCGAACATCGCGCTGCCGGTGAGGCCGGCGATCGTGGGGCTGGTATACGACACGGCGTTCGGGTTGAACAGGCCCGTCACGAGCACGTTGTCGACGTAGTTGATCAGCCCGCTGCCGAAGTGCGAGAAGCTGCGCGGATCCGAATCGAAGATCGCGAGCAGGAACGGCGAGTACTGCACGCCGGCCTTGACCGTGCCGAAGCCGCCGTCGAGCCCGACCCACGCCTGGCGGCCGAAGAAGTTGCCATTCGAATGGGCGAACGCGCCGTTGGTGACGGCAAAGCCGCTTTCGAGCTGGAATTTCGCCTTGAGGCCGCCGCCGAGGTCCTCCGTGCCGGTCATCCCGAACGTCGTCGGCGTCATGCCGGTGTCGGTCATCGCGAACTGACGGCCTGCGTTCGCGCCGGTGGCGGCGTCGCGCGTCTTGCTCGTGTAAAGCAACGCGGCGTCGAGGTTGCCGTACAGCGTCACGCTGCTTTGCGCGAAGCCGCTCGAACTGGCCATCGCGCCTGCCAGCGCGGCGCAACCGATCACGATTCTGCTTTTCATTGGGTGTCTCCAGTGTTGTTGTACGTCCATGCATCGAACAGGGGATGCGACGGACGCCCGCATGGCGGTGTCCGTCGCGCGGGCCGCGCACGCAGGGTGGGGCGCGGCGGGACGCACGCGCGCGGCGGGGTGTCGGCCGCGTGCGACGCATTCAGGGCGGGGATGGGCGCCCGAACGCGGTGCGTCGAGGATGTCGGGTGGGGCCGTCGATGCCGGCCGCGTCATTCAGAGCGACTGGCCAAGCTGGTCGAGGATCGCCGGGTTCTCGAGCGTGGACGTGTCCTGCGTGATCGCCTCGCCCTTGGCGAGCGAGCGCAG